>NZ_JABKKK010000009.1:0-155842 GCF_013166535.1 Prevotella sp. PTAC | reverse complement strand
CCTTCCAATTTTCCTAATCGCATTACTATCGAGGTTTGACTTCTGCCCATTTTCTCGGCTATGTATTTTATACTTTTCCCTTCATGATAAAGGGTAAGCAGAAAATTATCCGCACTGCGTGTCCACTTTTTGTTGGCGTTTGGATGCTTGGCATAACTTTCTTCCGTGACTTTTTCCGGATGCAAGAACTCGTCCACGAAAACAGAAGGGAAGCGTCTGTCATACAGTACATAGGTCTTGACTTTTGCTCTGGTAATGGCTACATAAAACAGCCTACGTTCTTCTCCGTATGGATATTGGTCGCTTTTTGTCAAGACATAATTAAGAACAGGGTCATCGCTTACAAGTGAGGGAAACCCGTATGTGTCCTTGTTACATTGAAGAACTATCACATAGTCTGCTTCAAGTCCTTTGGATTTATGAACGGTCAGAAACTCTATTTTCCTATCTCCGATGATATAGAAAAAACGATTACCCTCTTTCACGGATTTATACATGAACGACAGGTAATAATCATCAAAGGAATATCTCCCTAACAAAAATACTGATTTGTCCAATGGAATTGACGCAACCAATTGTCCGATGACATTGCAATATTCACGCCTTTCATAATCACAGAATTGTAATTCTGTTTTAACTTGTGGATTAAAAGGATGGATGTTCTTTTTAATTTGGGCTTCGTTGCGTTGGATGAATTGCGAGGACAGGCTGACCAAAGGCTCTCCAAACCGATATGTAGTTTCAATCTTGTTGATTTCCGTCTGACCGAAGTAATATGAAAATTGATTGAAAAGTGCCATGTCGCTCCCTGAAAAACGATAGATGGACTGCCAGTCATCGCCCACACAATACAACTTAGCAGGTGGATTTCCCTCTCGCAATACTTTTAAGAAGTTGTAACGGTCAACGGATATGTCTTGAAACTCGTCCACAATGATATAATCATACTTCACAGAATGGGAGGAACGACAAATGTCGGTAGCTTGCAGGATTGCATCCGTAAAATCTATTTGGTTGATATTCGTCAATTCTTCAATATACCGTTTATAAACGGGTTGAAAGATGTTTTTGATAATGAATGTACTGCGTTCGTCCCCTGCGTTTTTAGTTTGCCTTAATACTTCATCTACAGATTTGCAGCTTGACTTTATCAATGTCACAAAAGTCACGACAAGGCGGATAAAAGCCTTCTCCTGCTTGCTATTCGTGGGAAGAATCATATCGTATAATTCAGCATCTGTTTTCTCTTGGATAGGTACATCAGTCTTTTCCAATAAGTTTTTTAATTTCTCCCGAATATCGGAATAATGAAAATCTGCACTTGAAGTTGTTAATAGCTCTGTACCAAATTTCTCATGTGCCGCTTTTTTCCATGTTATGCCATCGTTATACTTTTGGTTTGCTTCTTCATAGGTAATGCCTCTGTCTTTGGCAAACCATATAGGAACAAGTCCATGTTCGTCCACTCCAAAATGCTCTAAATATACTCGCCTTGTTTTTCCACTTTGTTCAAAATATATGGAAAAATCCGGTTTGTATTGAGAGTGCATCTCGTCTGCCAATGGATGTTCGTATGGTTCTTCATATCTGAATTTTACGCTAAGGGAAGATAGCGCAAAGCATATTTTCTGCTCTTGCTCACTTCGTACATAAACAGTTTTTCCGTCCATATCAGGAAACGATGCTTTCAAACGTACATCCTTCTGTTCTGAAAGTTGTTGCCTACGTTCATTCTTCCGCTTTTCCCACTCCTTTTCGGGCGTTTGATAATCAATAAAGTATTCTATTACGCTTTCCTTGAATTTCTTATCATTCAATAATTCATGGTAGATTTTCACGAAGAGCGCGTCCGTCTTTTCATATATTGATGGCTTTTGACCTGTTGTTTGTCCGATAATGTCAAGGGCAAGTTTGTGAAAAGTGTACCCTCTCAAACCTGTAATACCCATTCTTTCTGTCAATTCGGCGGCAGCCTTGTTTGTGTAGCTGATAAGGAGGATATTTTGAGGATTGACTTTCTTTATTTCAGTCAAATACTTTACCTTTCCTACGATGGATGAAGTCTTTCCACTTCCCGCACTACTAACTACCAAACAATTTTCTTCTTCTGAAACGATTGAGCGTCTTTGTTGCTTGTCTAATGGATATTTCAGGCAATGGTCGAAAAACTCTTTATGCGTGTCAAGCAGAAATGTAATTACCTCTTCATTATGTTGTTTTACGAGTTTATTGATAGCTCCAAAATCATTGATAAATTTGGATATGGTTTCAGATGGAGTGATATTAAAGGATTTAAGTTTCTTAACAAGTGAATACGATTTTTGAAAATGTGGCTTATAATGATTGGCAAAATCTTTTTCTTGCGTTGCAGATATTACCCTCCCTGAAAAAACGTTATTAAGGTCGGTCGGAATATCGATAAATGCCTCGTTGTTTAAAACCAACAATCTTTCTTTTGCTTGCTCGTAATTGGATTTATTGCCATAAGAAGATATGTGGTTTAACTTTTCTGAAAGTTCCTTGGACTTGTTTTTTAGGCGTGTCCTTGTTATAACTATATAACAAATTGAAATAGCTATAATACAAATTACCCCAATAAACAATGCTTGCATACTAAAAAAAAGATTTGTCGTTGATAAAGGTTACATTGTATAAAAGGTTAACGTGCCATTAAGGCACGCTAACTTTCTAAGCTATTAAAAGACTGGATTACAGTAAAAAACTATCCTCCCTAAAATAGTCTATTATATCTTCATCAGAAGTTGCCTCATCTACAGCTTTCAAAATTTTTGCAAAGTTCTCAAACTTATCAACTTCATAACCGCCACAAGTTGTAAACTCTTTGTCGCAAAAGAAAATCATTTCTCCCGGAATGGTTATTGAACCTGTGCCATTAAGACTCCTAAATCTATGACTTACTGCCCAACCTGTAAATTCACCTTTGTAATATTTTACAACATTTTCTTTTAGAGAAACAAGTTGTTCTGAAAGTTTCTTGGTATATTTATCCAAATCAGATTTGGCTTCTTCTTTCTCTTTTTTTGCCCGCGCATATTCTCCACGAGAGTATTGAGAAGAATATCCATTAGGAGCAAAAATATCCATAGAAGATTCCGCAGATTCGATGTTTCTTTTACATCTGTTTATTTTAGACATCAAATCTTTGATGTCATCACTAATTTTCATAATAGGTTCAATAGTAGTTACATCAATGAACATACTATCAACTTTTGTTGATATTGGTTCATAAGAATCTGGGTGATATAGATAGCCTTTAAGCGTCTCTTTAACCAACTTCTCAGCTTTTTCCTCGTTAGAGAGTGTGCAAGAAGTCATAACTAATGCAACTGCACAAAATAATAAGATAATAACATTCTTCATAATGTTCACTATTTAAATGATAATTATTGACGCTTGTCCGAAACACGAAGCGTGGAACTGTATGCCACACTCTTTACTTGAAGGTCGTAGGAAACCTTGGATACAGATGTAACAATAGCAGCCCACGCTATAGCGTGAGAACCACTATGCTATCCTTGTATCCAATTTGAAAATTTCCTACGTTTTCAAGTACAAGATAAGCATAACGCTTCTTCTTTTTTCTATGTTTTTGGAAAGGGTTGCCCCAATCCAATTGCAAAAATAGCTAAAATTCTTGATAAGTCCCTTTCATTGAATGATTATCTTTACTTCTTGGGCGAAATTTATACATATTCAGATTTTCATCCTGTTACCTTGCTTTGGGGTAGTAAGCCCCAAACCGTTTCTCCATTCATGCGCTTTCTGCCGGAACCATTGTACAAGCGGAATGTTGTTCACACATATATGGAAACGCCCTGTCCTGCTTTTGTCTTCTTCAAACGAGAAAGCCGCCCCCTCTGCATGGAATTTACGGTTGAACTCAGGTGAATAGAAATCACCTTTCAAGTTCACTTTCTTCAACTTGCATAGTTCTTGGATAATCTGTTCGGAGAAGTGTAGCGTATTACGGCAGAAGTCAATCAAGGGCAGCAGTTTCTCTACATGAGGGAAGTATCGTTTTACCTTGTCCATATACTCGCTGAACTTGCTGCATTGGGCTTGGTGTTCACGTTCCATCTGCTTAATATGTTGCTCCAACCTTGCATTTTGGTTTTCAAGTTCCGCTATGCGCTGCTGAAATCCTTCCCTTTCCGCTTTCAACTTTCCACCGCCCAAAAAAGAACCGACCTTTGCCACGAGTGCGGCTTTCGCCTCGGTCTTGGCGGCTTCCAGTTTCTCCGACCTAATTTCTTTCTTCACCTCGTCAAGTTTCTGTTCCGCTTGTTGCCTTTCCGTCTGCAACTGCTGCACATTGACTTCAAGTTCTCCCGTCTGCCGCTTCAAGTCTCGGTAGTATTGGGCAGTGGTGATATGTCGTGCCTCCGAACCACGGATGCCACGCTGCAAGCCGTGTTTCGCCATTGCTTCCGCATAACTGTCGTGATAGGCTGTCAGCTTCTCTCGTGTCAGCACGTCATCGGCGCACAGACGAATGGCATCCGTTTTCTTACGGTAGGTGCGCTTGCCCTCCACCTGTTGCTTCTTTTTCGCTTTCCTGCGTTCGCCTGTTACAATCGGTACGACCGTAGCGTGGATGTGCGGCGTATGCTCGTCCATGTGCAAGACTGCAGAAACGGTATTCTCCCGTCCGAACGTGCGGTGCAGCCATTGTAGGTTGTCGGCACACCATTCGTTCAGCCTGCCCTCGTCCTGCACTTTCATCATGTCCTCATGTGTTCCCGAAAGCACGATGCGGATTGCCCTCACTTGGTCGGGCGTTATCTTCCTCTTGATGCCTGCCGTGCGGATGCGGTGGTTGATTGCCTCGGTGCGGTTCGTCACGCCATCGGGGAAGTCCACCAGCTCACGGTTGAGGCAGGTGCGTGTAGGGTTGGCGTTCTTGGGGAGGGTCTTGCGTTCGATGTGGTCGGACGCGCCCGTGTCCGCCGAGCCTTTCACCTTGTTGAATTGGATGCTTATGTATCCCATGTTCGTCTTTTGTTTTTATAGGTTATACAAACTTGTTTGTTCATGCCCGTCCGCTGCGGTCGTGCCGCATGAAAACGGGGGTGTCCAGAGGGGTGTAATCCCGTTGGCTCATTGGGGCGTTTTTAGCATTAGCGCAGCGGTGCGTGAAGAAAACGCCCTAATGAGCTATGGCTTTTTCGTTTCAGAAAATCCGCTGCGCTGTCGGTGGTTGTCGGATGCTTTTCCCCTTTCGCCAACTTGGGGTGTACCTCATGTCGCCATGTTGATATGTCGTCATTGTTTTGTGTCGTCATGTTGTCGTGTCTGCTTGTCGGCATGATGGCATGTCGGCATACGTAATACCTGCTTGGGGTATCCAGTCATTTTCCCACGGACTTGTTGATGGGTGTAAAAGCGTTGAAGTGTTGAATATGACACATAACACATTGTTATATTGCTTGATACGCGCTCAACTTGTCCTCAACAAACGCATAATGCCCAACAAACGGCAACGAAAAGAAGAAGTGATGGTATAACCGAATGCTGCTGCGTTCCCTCTTCATCGTCCGTTGGGTGTTGTTGGTATTCTGTTGAGCCTGTATTTTGCTATATATCAACATTATATTATATCTATTCAACAATTCAACAGAATATCAGAGGCTCTCCAGCAGTCCTTTGGTCACGGTGTAATACCTGCCCACATCTTTACGGGTATGATAGCGTCCGTTACCGCCATACACGTAGGTGGTATAGGTAAGCCCGTTGGGTGCCGGTGATAATTTCCAGCACTCCTGCAACACTTTACGCACCTGCGGCTTCTCCGCCTTGACCTGCGAACACAACAGCAGGGGGATGATGTCGTTCAGGCAGAATGACACCGTTTCCACCTCCATCTTCGCCATGATGTCGAGCAGTAAGTCCGCCATTTCTATTTCGAGGCGGTTGCGGTTACTACGGATTATCTTACGCAGGGCTTCTGTCTCAATTAGCTTCGGGGCAAACCACATACGGCTTTCTTTTTTCGTTGACAACTCCCGATGGATAAGGAAGTACAGAAAAGCGGGGATTTCATCCTTCAGCTTTTGCAGGAAATCGGTGTCATCACACTGCAACCGTCCTATCTTGCGTACCCAATAGCGTGTCTCGCCTGCGTCAATGATGACGGGCAAATGCTCGTTGTTGGAACACAACACGAACTTGGCGAAGAAACCGATTTCGTTACGGTCTTTGCCTTTGGCTTCCACCTTATAGGACAATGTAGTACTGAGGTTCTTCAACCGTTCACTGTCCTCCCTGCGGTTGAGCAGTACTTCGTCCACCATGATGAGCAGTTTCCCTGCCCAATCGGAATTGAACTGGCTGCGGAAGTCCTCGTTGGTGTTGAACGTCACGTTATCTTTAAAGATGGCTTTCAGGAAGTTCAAGAACGTGCTTTTGCCCGTGTTCCGTTCTTCGGACACCAACAGCAGGATAGGCAGCTTTTGAACAGGTTGCAGGTAAAGCAGTTGCAGGTAGTCCATGCCCAACTCGTATTGCTCTCCGAAGATATGCTCCACTAACGAGCGGATGCAGGGGAAGCAGCCCTCCTGCGGTCGGTGTCCTATCGGCTCGTAGAGGTTGAGGAACTTTCCGACAACGGGCTTGTAGCCCACATGGTCGGGGACGGTACAGAACCCGTCATACTTCGGCACGGTCGCCATGCGGTCTTTGCCGTAGTCCTGCCGCAAGGTCTCGGAGCTCCATGCGATGCGCTTCTTTACACAGCCTCCGTCAATCAGTGGCTGGTCAACAATCTTGTAGAGGGTTGTCCCTACGCGGATGAATTCGTTTTGTTCTGCCATAGGCTTTGCTTGGTTTTATGTCGCCGACAACAGTGTCTGCAACGGGTTAAACAATCGGATGCAAAACTACGGCACAATGCTTAAAACATTGATACGCAAAACGAAGCGGAACGGTGCAATCATAACAGACAGACGAGAAAATGCAGAAAATCGCATAAGGGAAAGGAGCAGGAAAGAATAAAGAAAGCCCGAAGAAGAGTGGCATTGTCGCTTCTTCGGGCGGTTGTCGTATGTACGTACCCACGCTCTAACACTCGCACATCGGTCTGTTTACTGACACCCACAAGACTTGTTTCTCTTTTCGCCCGTAGAACCTTTCCAATAGGGCATCGCGTACCCTTGCCGCACATTCGGTATTGATGCGGAATGCGAGTGCCACGACCATAGACAGGGCATACACGTCCATGCCGTAGCCGTCTGGCAAACGGATATACCGTTCTGCCTCATGTCGTTTCAGCACTCCACTCTTATATATGGCGCGAATGGCTGCACGGAGTGTCGGGGCGATTGTACCCAACAATGAGGACAGCTCTGCCTCCGTCATCCATACATTTGTAGAAGTGGGTATAGTCACTCTACCGTACTCATTTATCGTAATAATGTCCCGTTCCATAATCAAGCGGTTATATGGCGAAACGTCCGCTTATTTTGTTCTCAAAAGCGGAAATGTCGCTGTTTAATTTCGTGTTTGTTACCTTGGCATAAATCTGCGTGGTCTTGATGTCCGTATGTCCGAGTATCTTGCTCACGCTTTCTATCGGCATACCGTAGTTCAATGCCATGACAGCGAAGCTGTGCCTACTGAGGTGAAAGGAAACCGGTTTCTCGATGCCGCACTTCTTCGCTATGTTCTTTATGCGTTTGTTCACCATGTCAAGTGAGCCTATGTTGAACAGTCTCTTGTCTTTTCGGAACGGTTCGTAACGCTTGATTATCTGCATCGGGATGTCCATCAGCTTGACTTGGAACGGGACACCTGTCTTTTGCCGTTTTGACACAATCCACAGCGCACCGTTCATTTCCACGATATTGTCAGTCGTGAGGTTCTTGACGTCTATGAACGATATGCCCGTCCAGCACCCGAACAGAAACAAGTCCCTTGCTAGTGCGAAGTTTGGATTCTCTAGTTTGATAGTACCCAATGCCTGAAGTTCCTCCTCCGTAAGGAAGCCGCGCTCCTTGTGGTCGGGGTCAACGTGGTACATTGCAAACGGGTTTCTCGGTATCTTTCCGTTGTAGTGAGCCGTGGTGACGATATGTTTCAATGGTATGGAGTATATCCACACGGAAGATTGTGCAAGCCCTGCCTCGTTGCGCAGATACAGGCAATAGTCGCGGATGAAATCCTCCGTAAGTTCGTTCATCGTTATGTCGGCACGTTTATATTGCTTTCTGATAAACTCGGCTACATACTTGCGGACAGTCAGGTATTTCAGATATGTGCGCTTGGAGCGGTCTTTACCCACACGTTTGGCAAAAGCCGCGTTTTCCTTGTCAAAGGCACGTAACAAGGTTTCATATTCTGTGCCTATGCCCTGATAAGCATTACGTACCATTTCAGCGGTCACACAGGCTTCACGGTCTGAAAGACGTTGGTAGTGCTTTGCTATCTGTGCCTTAATGTTCTCCAACGCGAAGTTTACCGCCTGTGCCTCCTTGCTCTTGCCTTTGGCGCGGTTGCCTTTTGCGTCCCAAAGTGCCTTCGGGATGGTCTGTTTACAACTGAACTGTGCGATTGTCCCGTTGATGGTCACACGTCCCATGATGGGGACAACTCCGTTTTTCTCCTTGCTTGCGTTCACGTAGAACACGGTCTTGAATGTACTCCTCATAATCCTTACTTTTTGTTTGGTGCAAAATTAGTTTATGGGAGTTGTAAGGACAGAATGTAAACCTACGCAGAACGCAGAAATATAGACCGTTAGCGTTAAAAGTGCATCCGATGTCGGGTAATGATTTGGAAGTGCATCTGTTTCCATATTCTTCCCAAAGCCTGTCTCCCGCATCTGTGCCACTTTGTGCCAATCTATGCCGAAACCTCCTGACTGTCAATTGAAATGCTCAATTCTGCTCAAATCTTCATTTTATCCTATTCTTTTTATATAAAAGACGTCTCATAAACGTCTCTTTTGTCTTTCTATTCGTTTCAAAACAAGCACGTCTCTTTTTTTGCACAAAAAAATACGGGCGGACAATGCCTGCGCATGTCCGCCCGTAAATAAATACTATCCTAAAATATGTTATTTCACAATAACCTTTTCAGTGCGTACAGAACCATCGTTCATGTATTTCTTCACGATGTTCAGACCTTTCTTGGCCGTAACGATGCGGCGTCCGTTCAGGTCGTAAAGCTCAACCTTGCGTACTGCGTTGTTGTTTCCTGCCTCAACAGAGTCGATACCGTCTACAAGCTCTTTCAGTGCAGAAGCATAGTCGAAGCCCTCAGCGCTGTTGGTCATGAACAACTGAACGTTATTGAAGAATACGTGAGAGCCATTGGCTGCAAAAGCACCGAGAGTGAGCTGACCGTCAGTAATTACTACATTCGTGAATGCGAGGTTGCTGTACGGGAACGACTGTCCGATAACCGGAGCATGAACCGTCTGATCTGCCTCGTCTGCCGATGTCTTGATGAAGAAATGGTTGTTCAAGTCACCTGCATCGGTCTCGCGCTCGCCAAATCCGCCCATTATAGTATAGATACCTGCCGGCAGGTCTGTTATTGTCTGCTCTGCACGGAATTCTTTTGTCCAGTTCTGAACCATTGCGTCAACATAAGGGTTCTCTTCGCTCAACGTCCAACCCCAACCGGTAGACGCAGTTGCCTGCCAACCCTCACCGAGAGTAACCGTCCAACCGGGGAATGTCTCTTCATCAGGATTTACTATAATGTCGTTTGCCGAGCCAAGTTGGTTATCAATGGTTATATAGATGTTCGGGTTCTTAACGAACACTGTCATATCGAATGAGTCTTTGTACTCTTCCAATGTAACCTCGTCAACCTTGGTGTCGAAGAGGGTATTGTCGGCATCGCTAAGAATTGTATAGAGTTTCTCCTTGATACTGTGCTTCAGAAGTTCGGCCACTGCGTCATCGTCTGTCAGCGCTTTGTTTGCCTCCACGATTACAGGAGCGTCCTCTGCCACACCGAGTTTCTTGGCTACGGCTATACCCGCACGGATACGCTCTGTGAGAGCAGCCACACCTGATGTACCGGTCTGTGAGCCGATACCCTTTTCATTTACATTAGCCTCCGTGAACATGTTCTTACACAAGTTGATAGCTCTTGTCAACTCAGCAATCGCTGTTTCGAGTTCTGCATCGTCCGTCAAGAGTTTGCCTGTATACTTACCGTTCACCTCTACGAGGTTCTTATAGTAGTCAGTTGCGTTGAACTTAGTCTCGGCATACTTGTCAACCATAGCCTGAGCGCTGTTATCGCCTGTTATCAAGCCGTCATAATTATTGACGAGAGATACGTGTTTGTTCAGAGCATCGACAGCCTCTTTCAGTTCGGCAACGGCAGCCTCGTAAACAGAAGGAGCGGTAAAGCGCTTTCCGTCATACTTCTGTATAGCGTTGTCAAGAGCAGTCCAAGCCTCACCGAGGTAACGGTCGCCGTTATTGTTGTCACGGCAAGCCTTAGCCTCGTCAAGAGCCAGCTTCAACATACCGTCGTAACGGGCTGCGGGAGATGAGGGAACATAGTCGAGACGAATATTTCCGAACATTACCTCATGCCAATCAGAACCTTCTTCGCCTGCCTGTGCGCAAGGTATCCATTTAAATGTATAGTTTCCTGTCTCAGGAGCCTTGAAGTCAATCGTAAACTTGGTCCAATCCCCTGTCGAGGCACCGGTATTACCGTTCACGTTCGGCAGACATTCCTCAATAGTTTCCGCTACTATTTCACCACTCGGAGCCATAACAACACACTTCATCCAATTCTGACCTTTCCAAGAACATGCATTGAACGTAAGCTGATACTTGTCGCCCTCTTCCAATGCTATGTTATAGTCATCAGCCTGTCCATACTGGCAATGGTATGCACGGGTATACAGCGCATGACTGAAATTACCACCGCCTGTAAAGTTGAATATACGCGGACCTGAGCCGGCGCTACCTACGGGGATAGGATCACCGCTATCGTTGCACACTTCCCAACCTTCCGGAATATAGTTCGCGCCTTTCTCCTTGAAGTTGTCGGTATAGATATTGCGTACCACATCATTGGGATCAGCTTCCACCTCACCGAAATACATCTTGATTGTTTCCTCTCCGTAAATATCGTCACCGAGAATTCTTTCCGGGAATATCTTGGTAATATTCAGAGTGTATTCACCGGTCGCAAGGTCCGTAGCGTTAGGACGCTTGAAGACAACCTCGGCAGCCAGGCCTTCTGCCGGTGTGGCAGTCAGAGTCTCGCTGAATCCGTTGTCGCCAGTGAGAGTAGCCTCAATCTGAGAGCAGTCTACAACCTTGTTGAAGGTCACAGAGAAATCCGTAGTGGCGTTAGGCAGGTTGAAAGCACCGTTCTCGGGATCAGCCTTAACCAATACAGGAGTCTCATAGCAGAAAGAGAACACATCGGCTATTTCCTCGTTATAGCTACCTACCTCATTGCTGAAAGCGCGAACTACAACATCACCTTCGTGTACACGCGGGTGCTTGTTGCCTTTATACTGGATCTGATTTGCGCCTTCCTGATTCTTGAAGCTTACGATAACTTTTGAATCCTCACCGCCGGGATATACATCGTCGCAGAAGATATAGAGATAGCCGTCGTCAAGCAATTCAACAGAAAGCGCGTTGGCTTCCTGATCGTCAATGTTCAATGTCACGCAATCGTTGGGAAGGATGACACGTCCGTTGTTCGCCTTCACAAGATCCTTGATATTGGTATCGTATCCGAAGTCCACGCGGATCACGTCGTTCTTAAATGCCACACCGGCAATCTCAGACTCCTCGATAAGCACGTTATCGATATAGTAGTCACCGGGAGAGAACACGTTCAAGGTAAGGAAGTACTTCTTCACAAGCTCCTCAACCTTGCCCGGATGCTCCTTATAATACTCCTGCTGGATTGCGTCAAGAGCATAGAAGAACATCATGGTGTACTTACGATAGCCGGTCCCAGGCTCCTGGAAATAAGAAATATCATAAGTATACTGCTCGTTGTCTTTTCCAAGGAATGGCAGGTCGCCATTCTCCTGACCCTGCATGAGGGCCACACGGGCTTTCGACTTTATCATTGTCTCGCCGTCTATGGTATACTGGTTCAAACCGCAGAGGTCGAAAGACACACGATAGGATGTCTGTTCCTTGATGGGAAGATTTCTGAACTTGATGGCACGGGTCCAGTCGGTAGTGTCCACCATTGTGTTGTAGAAATGCATGGCACCGTCTTCGATATTACGCTCATCACCTTCCATGTTGTTGACGAACTCATACCAACCGACCTCGGTGTCTCCCTTGGTCTGTTCGGCATCGAATCCCTCAAACATCACCTGCGGAGCCTGCGCCCACGCGAATGATGCGGAAAAGAACAAGCCGAGACTTAGTAAAAGGTTCTTTTTCATACTTTAATGTTTTAAATGTTAATAATAATAGTTATGGTAAAAATTTTCATTTTCCGACGTGGCAAAGATAAAGCCATGTGATGTAACAGGCTTTATCTTATGTCTCATAGAGTTTTGTATTTGTATTTCAACCGTTATTTAACAACTGTTTTTCGACCGTCCCTTATATACACTCCCTTTACCGGATTGACTACCCTGCGCCCCGTAAGATCATAGTAACGGCCGGATTTTTTCATATTTTTACCGGTTTCGACACCGTCTATTCCGCTCGTCTCCTCTATCAGTTCTACCACGACATTGTCGATCAGCAACGGCTGCGGAGTGGCCACGGTGGCGTTTGCACGAAGGTAAAAGACATTGTCACCTTGATTAAGCTCCACGTCTTTCGACACAGCAAGCCACTCGTTTCCGGTCTTTGTAAACCTTATGCGGCCTTGATTTCCGGCGTTGCCGGTGCTGTTGAGATACATCAACACGTGCATCACATCGGCATCAGCCGCACGGTAGCGGAACGTAAAACGGTATTTCCCGGCCACGGGAACATTTACAGTATCCTTCACCATGGCTGTCGACTTGGTGCCGAAATCCATATATCCCTGAGCCGTGTAGCCCTTCACACCGCTGTTCACACCGTTTGTCACGCAACGCCCCACGTTCTTGTAATCGAAGCACTCTCCCTCATACTGACGAGGACCCATGTATACGGGAGGAACAGCCGGCGCCACGATATCCGCCCCGGGTATGTCTGTCAGACGCCCTGTAGCCTTGCCGGCACACTTCACGTCGAGCTCCACAGCCCCGTTGTGCGACACCTTTATTATATATACGCCGTCTTTCCACTCCGTCGTCACCGTACTACGGACATGAGCGCCACGGTCTTTCCATGTCACGTCAGGCTGAGCCGTGCTGCCGTATATTCGAAGCTCGTCTGTCTTTACATCCGTCGTGTCCACACGGTAATTGTTGAGATAGAATGTCACATGGTCGGAATATTCATGTATCAGTCCCGATGAATATTCAGAATATGTGATACGCATGCTGTCACATGTGTTATACTTGAAAGGAATCTTGGCCCAGGCCGTCTTTCCGTAGCGGTATGGATAGTATGTGACCCACGCGTTCTTCATGCGGCCGGCAAACAGATTGCCCTCATATTCCTCGGGAGCGTACTCGTTTATCTCGTCCACTTTGGCCTGCACCGACTTCCAACGGGCGGCATAACCCGAAGTACGCAGGCGGATGGGTATCTCTTTCACGTCATCCGTATTGTTGTAAAATCCCGGCACGATGGGTATTGCGCCGTAGCGGCCCGTCTTCTTGAACCATAGCGTGTTCTTATCGAGCGAGCCCTCGCCGTCCTGCTTGTACAGTCCGTCGTAAAGCGAGTTGGGCGTGGCATACATGTCTTGCGTGGAACCGGTGTTCACATCGTTCACCAAAGCGAGCTGCGTGCGGCCTATGACATCCTTTCTCGTGGGGATGCGCAGTGTGCCGTCGAGTATCTTGCGATACATGTCGACCCATATATTGTCGAACTGCGAGAATCTGGCCCACCGGCGCGACGTATACCCGTCGGGCGTCTGCCTCGTGCCGTTCTCATAGAAGCACTGCTTCCATATCAGCTCGGGGCCATCCATCACTGTCATACCGGTCAGCTGTATGTTTTCAAGCACCGGGGCTATGCCTGCCGCCGTTGGATAGGTCTCTTTCCTCTCTTCGTCCAGCGCCCATCCGCACTCGTCGAACCGTATGCCGTAATTGTTGGTAAGACCGCTTATGAACGTGCCGAGACACAGACTCTCGTTGTTATACCACGATGCGGCAGAAGTATACTTGTAGCACATTATAAGATTATCGGGATGCGCCTTGCAGGCTTCAAGAAAATTCTTGTCGCGTTTCATCATGGCGAGGGGATCGCTGTCCCAATGCCATATACCGCCGCACCAGCTTATCGTGAGATAGCCGCCATACCTGACACTGAGATCCATCAACTTGGCAAAGTGGGCCAGGCGCACCGGCACATCGACACCGTATTTAAGCGGATCGGTGGAGAATATCGAACGGAAACCCCAGAACTGCTCACAGTAGTTGAAACCTATGAAATTGGGATACTCGCGGTAAAACTCCTCGTAGACCTCCATCTCGTTATCGGGCAGATGCGAGAACGCTCCGCTCGCCGGCTGCACCATGCACCACACCCTGTTCTCGGCACAAGTACGCACCCACGAGCGCGCCGTCTCAAGACCGTCTGGCACTATATTAAACTCACCCGTTGTCTCGTTATGCGACACGGACAACGAGATGTTGAATACACACCACGGCTTCAAATCTTCGGGAACGAGGTTTATTATCTTCTGCGGATCAGGCCAGTTCCATGTGTCTATATGGATGATGAACATCGGGTTGTTCACGCTTACCGGACGGCGCATGGGAGCAGCCTCTTCGGCCCTTGACAAAAATGGGAAGGCAATGAACAGGATAATAAGTAAAAGCTTGTGTCTCATGTTGTATCTTCTTTTATATATCAGACGCAAAGATAGGCTTATCCGCCGAACAAGACTATTCCCTGTGTCTCACAAACTTTCGGAATTGTCTCCGGCCATGTTTTTATCGAATCAAAGACAAACGTATTTATCGCATCAAAGACAAACGTAAACAAAAGATACGGAATGCGCTGACAAAGGCGACGGCTCCGCTACACAGGCGTTCCGCCACACCTCCGAACGCCTCAAAACAACAAATGTTAAAACGCAGGAAATAATCTGACAAACAAGCGTTCATATTTCGATTTTCTGAAAATATAGACCCGGCGGCCGAAAATAAGCGAATTATGAGTTTTTCAGCACAACCACCTGTGTATCAACGCCATACATCCACCACACTTATTTTCCCCACCAAACAGCCCCACCAACCCGAAATACGTGTTCCATTCAGCGTCCCGTTGGCTCGCATTTAGCGTCTAAATGCAATGCAACGGGACGCTAAACGCAACGCAACCGGCAATCAAACGCACTCCAACGGGCGTCCCATCGCAAAAAAAGCCGCTTTCCGCCGGATGGCGAAAAGCGGCATATCGCATCGAATATAGAGGTGTGTATCGTTTTCATTTTCTATTTCAATGAAAAACGAAACGTTAAATCCGTGATTTTATTATTACAACGGCTAACTGTTTTCCCTGTCCACATACTTGGACGGGGACACACCGAAATACTTGCAGAACACTGTTGAGAAGTGGGCGAGATTGGAGAAGCCGGTAGCATAAGCGACCTGGGTGATGTTCAGTTTCTGCTCGCGAAGCATGCGGGCAGCCTGTTCGAGCCTTATGTTGCGGATGAACTCGCTCGTGGGAATACCGGTCATCTCTTTCATCTTGCGGTGCAACTGGGCACGGCTTATGCCCACCTCACGCGTAAGCATGTCTACGTTGAAATCGCTGTCGCCGATATGCTCGTTGACAACTTTCATTATTCGCTCCATCAGCAACTCGTCGTTGCCCTTCACTTCCTTGGTCTCCACCTTGTCTGTCTGCAACTGCAAGCCAGAGAACTTGCCTTTGAGCCTCAACACGTTATTAATGACATTCTCTATGTTCATGTGCAGCTCTTCCATGTCGAACGGTTTGGCAAGGAAAGCATCGGCACCGCGTTCGAGACCCTCCAGCCTGTTGCCCACGTCAGACTTGGAGGTAAGCATTATAACAGGGATGTGACTGATGTTGATGTTGGTCTTTATCATACGAAGCATGGTGAAACCGTCCATCTCGGGCATCATGACATCACTAATCACCACATCGTAGGCATTGGTAAGGAGTTCCTTGAGTCCTTCCTTTCCGTTGGTACATACACCGAACTTATAGTAACAACCAAGCTCGGTGCTGATATACCGGCCTATCTCAAAATCATCGTCGACCACAAGTACCCTGTACTTAGTCTGCGGACGCGCCTGACGGATGCGCTCGCGGCTTGTCTCCTGCTGTACCTCCTCTGAAGAGAAATGAGAACTTCCGAGAGGTATCCGCACTGTGAATATGCTGCCCTTGACGTCTGTCCTGTTCTCGGCTGAAATGGTGCCATGGTGCATGTCGACAATCATCTTGCACAGGTTCAGACCGATTCCCGTGCCGCTTATGTGCAGCCGGCGCGAGTTGCTTCCCTGGTAGAAACGGTCGAAGATATGCTTCATGCTCTCACTTTTCAGTCCCACGCCTGTATCGGCTACCTGTATCATGGCATGTGTCTTGTCGGAGGTCAGTCTGATTTCTATCGTTCCGTCATTATATGTATACTTGAAAGCATTGGAAAGCAGATTGGTTATCACCTTGTCAAACTGGTTTCTGTCTATCCACACGTCAAGTGTCTCGTCGAAATGGGTGAACACGAACTTGATGTTGCGCTCCTGGGCACTATACTCGAACATCTTGTATATGCCGTTTATGAACGACACCATGTCCGTCTGCCGGCAATGGAGGTGCATCTGCTGCTTGTCTATCTTCCGCACGTCGAGAATCTGGCTCACAAGGTCAAGTATTCTCCTGGCATTATGCTCTATCGTGGTTATGTCGCGCATAGAGTCGGGGAACGACTCTCCCACCCTGCGCTTCAAGTTTGCCAACGGACTCATTATCAGCGTCAGCGGCGAACGTATGTCGTGGGTGGCGTTGATGAGAAACTTCATCTTCTCTTCATACAGCTGCTCGCGCTTTCTGCGATTGTAGAAATAAATGATGTAGGCGACGAAAGCGATCAACAGGACGATATATATGAAATTGGCCACGGGCGTCTTATACCAAGGCGGACTGACAAGCACCGTTATGGTCTTCGTGCCCGAATAGATCCCGTCTATCATCGCACGTACCTCCACATCATACTTTCCGGGCTGCAAGTGGCTCAGAGTGATGGTGTTGTGCCCCTCACCGTTGTTTTTCCAATCATCGTTGTTCACCCTGTATTCATATATTATGTTACCGGGAGCGACATAGTCGAACAGCGAGAATTCGAGGGAGAACGTATTGTCAAGGTAAGACACGGTGAAATGGTCCGACTCGGCAAGCGGCTCGTCAGTCACCCTGCGGCCGCCCGACTCCGTATTCATGCTGACAGACTTGCCCGCTATGAGGAAGTCGGTAAGGCACACGTCGTTTATCTTGCCGTGGCTCTCATGTATGTCTTCCGGCCTGAATACCGTGAGACCGTCATTGTTTCCGAAATATACCATGTCATCGTCCGTATGCAGACCTACCGAATTGACATACTCCTTCATTGTAAGACCGTTACCGTTCACATGGCCGATGAACTTCTTCTTCCGGGCATTATACTGCCATATTCCCATCGACGTGGAACACCAGATGTCACCGTTGTTAGACTCTACGATATATCCCACTGTCTTGTCTCTCAGCACCTCGCCTCCGGGCATGTCTGTCACTTTGCCAGCACCAGGCCGGTACACGTAAATACCCTGCTCGGTGCCCATAAGGATACGTCCGTCGCGAGTCTCACAAAGTGAATAGCAGGCCACGCCTTCAAGCAATGACGACCAGCCCTGAACACGGAAACTGCCTGTGGCCGGGTCGAAACACGACACTCCCGAGGCCGTACCGAGCCATATATGCCCATTGCGGTCGGGCATCATACACATGACCCAATTGTTGCACAGACTGCCTTTCGGGCCGTTCACCGAACTCTGGACATAGTTTTTCAATTTGCGCGTTGTGGGATTGTATACACAGAACCCGCGCGAGAAAGTGGATATATATATGTTTTTCCCGTCATCGGTCATATCGTTGAACTTGTTGCACTCGAAAGTAACCCTCAGATCAGACTTGCCCGTCACCGGATCATATACATAGAAGCCGTTATCGGTGCCAAGCCAATACCGGCGCCTGCTGTCACGGAAAATAAACTCGGTGGAAGACGGAGACTGGGGACGGGCCACTATACGGCCGTTGCCGTCGAAACCGAACACGCCGTTGCCCTGCACCGTGCACCACATGATACCGTTATCGCCCTCGCAGATAGAAGTAATCGTAGAGCCGATACTGACTTTCTGGGCAGAAAAGCTCCAATTGCGGAACCTCGGCTGGCGACAAGGGAGCACGAAGAGTCCCTTAGACTGGCAACCGACCCATATATTGCCGTCACGATCCTGGGTGACAGCCCATATCTTGGCTGTGTTGAGGTCGATACCCTCGGTGACACTCTCTATCCGCTCAAACCTGCGGCTTCCGTTCGAGAGGCGGAAAAGCCCGTTTCCGCGAGTGCCTATATAGATGTTCCCCGATTTGTCTTTATATACCGTAAGGATAGGTATTCTCTTATCCGACATCACGGACATGTCTATATCAGACACACGGACACTTTTACCCCCCCCTATTGAAAATGACAATATTCCGCGCATACAGACAATAAGCACCTCGCCTTCGTACTCGGTGAAGCCTATGGGAGAACCGAAAGGAGAGACAAACTTGCGTATTGTACCGTTGGTCTCACGCAAGGTAAAGACATTTCCGAAACCGCCTTTCCACACACGGCCGCGGCTGTCCTCATACACACGACTGAAAAAAGCGTCTTCCTCGGGTACGGTATAACGCTTCGACACATCGGCCAGGCTGTCTCCACTCTCCACCAAATGGGCTCCATAGCCGGCCGTGCCTACGAACAGCCTCCCGTCACGAAGACTGCTTATGACATTCACACGGGGCTTCACCCCGTTGGCGAAGCGATAGTGGCGAAACATATTACGGCCGTAATCATAGCGGTCGAGCCCTTTTGCCGTGCCGACCCACAGACTGCCCTCATCGTCACAGAACAACCTGGAAACCGCATTGCAACATAGGGAAGTGGTGTCGCCGGGCTGGTTCAGATATGTGGTGAAACGATAGCCGTCGAACCTGTTCAGTCCATATTCCGTGGCTATCCATATATAACCATACCGGTCCTGGCAGATATCCGTAATCTGGCTGCTTGAAAAACGGTTGGAAGGGATGAACCATCCTGTCTGTCCGGACACAGCTGTGAATGAAACATACAACAAGAGAAATGTTATTATTCGTCTCATGGTCAGTCAATATATTTTACTGTTAAGATATGCTATTTATATTTATGTCTCTTATATCGTTTGGCAAATATACTCATTTTTTGCAATAATATGCAATATATTTGAGACGTAATGAAAAATTTCCCTTTTTTACCTGCTTTTGCGACTCACGTACTTTCATCTTTACCGGATTAGCGACGGCAGACACAAAGACCAATGACACAAAAAACACTAAACGGCTACCTATATTCACATACCGGTAACCGCTCTATTAGTCTTAACAATAAAATACTAACCTATTAAACTAACAAAAACTTAATCTTAAAAGAAATACTAATCTATTAACTTTTCAACAGCAAAAATAGCGATAATGCCGCAAAACCTATATAACACAGGTTTCCGAATGTTTTTTATTTGTATACAACACGGAAAACATTAACGGATGAGCACTTTTCTAAACTTTTTGCTACCATTTGAATGACCGGCGCCAATAATTCTAACGCCTTCCGCCGAGCTGCCGCTCACACGACGGCCGGAAAGGTCGTAGACAGAGGGACGCTCACCGGAATTACCGCCTCCCGCGACATCAGATATACCGGAACCGACTTCTTTCTTGACAGTAATCACAGACGTGCCTGTACCGGTACGTCCCTGGTCGTCGGTAGCCACCACGCGGATGACCCGCTGGCCTTTCGTCACGTTCTTCCAGACATACTCATACGGAGGAGCGGCAAGCTCGGCAAGCAAAGTACTGCCACCGTAAAAACCGACCTTGGCTATATCGCCATACTCGCTCGTCACATCGGCGGCGATACGGAGTTCACGCAACCCGGTGTCGCTCTCGGGGAAATATACGGTAGAGCCGTTGGCAGGCTCGGTTATGGTCACTTTCGGACTGCGGTCTACCAAAGAATAACGGCTGCAGAAATTCCATATCTCCTCGCCTGTCTTCACCACGTCGTTGGAAACCCAATGTCCCTTGCCGGCAAATTCAAGCAGAACGACCTCCACTCCGTTGGTGCCGCCGCTCCATTTACGGTATGTGGCATGCCCGGCTCCCTTATAGCTCGAAATGACCGACGGAGTGGTATTGCACTTGTTGAACTTTATCCATACGTCAAGAACACCCTGAACCTTATCGAACGTGCACACATCATCGCCCGTACCATGAGTATGGATAATGGGAACAGGACGCGAAGCGGCGGCAGTGGCTCCCCACATAGGATAACCGCTGATAGGGGCAAAAGCCGCAATCTTATCGGCGATGTTGTTCATGCAGTGGTAAGTAAACATGCCACCCATGGAAAAACCCGACAGATATACACGGTCGCGGTCGATATCGTGCAGTTCAGCCATCTTGTCTATAAGCTTCAGAATGAAATCGATGTCGGTCCTGCCGGATATATCCCAGGCCTTATTGATACCATCAGGGAAAACCGTAACGAACTTCTCCTTATCGGCAAGAGCTTCTATAGCCATCTGCCCTTTCTGGTAGTTGGCGTCCTGATTCATTCCATGACAGGAAATAAGCAACGGCCTATTGGCAGGCAGGTTCGACGGAACGTATTTAAGATAGTTGCGTGTTTTTCCGCCAACCTCTATATTGTCGGCATACGCGCCGAGCGATGCCATGCAAACAAGCATCATTAATAATAAATTCTTAAAGTCTCTCATTGAGTGGAAATTTTAACCGATTAATAGAATGTTGTTTTTATAAAACATGTTTAACTGTTTCGCAAACAAAAATACACATTATAACATATACAGGCTATCGCACAAGTTTCCGAAACTTTATTATTTGTATATATAAACGAAAAAAGAAGATCGCATAAGCCCATGATATGAAAGCATCAGGCTTAAAATGAAAGAAAAACACGAAACCTGACAAAAAACACGAAACCAGACAAAAAAGGATGTGAGTGCAAAAGAGCAGAGCACCCACATCCTTAATCTATCAAAACTCATGCGATAAGCAAAAGCGACCATATCGCATGCAAAACCGCCATTACTTTATATATATCTTCTTTCCGTTCTTAATATATATGCCTTGGCGCAACGAAGCACCGGAATTCATGCGCCGGCCTTGCATGTCATACAAGGCATCGTCTACCGGCTTCATCTCGCAATCGGACTTTATCTCGTCAACACCGCTTTCCACCCTGTTTATCTTGAAGATGTAGGTGTTTATGCTGCGGGCGGGCAAATCCAACATGACAACCTTGGCCGGCTCGGTCATTTCTATATCAGAGCGCCGGCAAACGGCCTCTTCCGTAGATAGGATCCACTCTCCCGACGTAACCTCATAAGGAAGGTGCACCCGCAATTTATGGGCATTGGCTGTAGTGTCTATCGCCATCACGATGAGAGAGTCGCCCTTGATATAGGCCGAGGTCTGGAATGCACTGTTGGTGCCTACTATTACGCTGGCCTTTGTGTCAAGACGGGTTGAACCGGGCAGGTTCTTGGAAAAGTGAGACATGACATATCCCCTACGCAACAGCTTTCCGTAGTCATTGCCAGGCTGTATGGTCTTGTCGCCGCTGCCGACAAATGACCAATGGGCGAGCATATACCAATACACATACGCGCTTCCGCCGGCAAGCAGACACTCGTTGACCTCCTCGGCAAAGAGAATTTCCTCGTGCCATGTGGGCAAGTCTACCGTGCCGTCGGCATCGCCGCGGGGGTTGACGCTGTGCTCGGTCATCCATACTTCCTTGCCCTGAGCCAACGCTTTCTTGGCCGCCTTAGCCATATTGCCAAGCGGCTCATGCCCGTAGATATGGCCGGCGATAATGTCTATATGCTTGGCCGTCTCGGGATCATCGAGCATGATATCCGAATATTCGGGATTGAAACCGAGAGGTTCCGCATTCATCAATCGCACATTATATGTTTTGCGGTCAAGACGTGAAGCGTATTTCTTGACAAGGTCATGAAGCTGTTGCGGCGTATACAGACATCCGGAATAGTCTACCCACCAATCAGGCTCATTCTGCAAAGAAACGATATCCACAGCCGCATCGTTCTTTTTCATATACGCAAGGAAAGTATTCAGCCAAGGAAAGAAACTGGAATAGCTCGACGCTTTCAATTCGCCGCGCTGATATCCCTGCGCCTCGCTGTTACCGCCTTGAGGGGTCCCGTTGGTCTTGTACTCCCCGGGAGGAGACCACGGAGTGCCGAATATTATCGCTCCACGGGCCTTTGCCTCTTTCACCACAGGCAGATAACCGTGCCAGTCGTATGGAGTGTCCCAAGGTACGGTGACATTGCCAATAAGATTCGGCGATATTTCCATACGCATGATGTTGAGTCCCACAGGAGAGTCTTCACCATAGAGCAACTTTATGATATTCACATCCTCAATCGGAGCCATAAGCCCCCAGCACGCAGCCGCACCAAAACCGGTCACACGCTGGTGGCGGACACTGTCGACGACAACGGTAATGGTAGCGGCGCCGGCCGACAAAAACGCGACCGACGCCAATACTAATGAAAAGATTATTCGTCTCATCTTAACGGTAAGTACCAATTATTCTTATCCAACAATAATGTATAAAGAGCATCGTCTCTCACGCCTTCACGCTCCGATATAGGACGGGCAAGGTAGCTCATGTCGTTCCGACGCAGCGCGACACGCATGAGGTCATAGAAACGGGAGCCGCCGAAGCAGCCTTCGAGAGCCATCTCATCGATTATCAAATCCTCGACAAGAGGAATCTGATATGCCACGGTATCTGCATAAGTAGCCAATTGCTGAGACGGCATCGGCAATGTGTAATAAGCATTGGCCTCGCTATTGCCGCAACCGATGGAATGAATTCCCTTTGTTGCTGCTTCCGTAAACACAAGAGGGTCGAAAGCTATGAGGTTTCCGGCCGCCTTTATCTCAACGCTGTCCACATACTCTCCAATGTTATCGGAATTAAGGCCATACTTCAATACGGCAAAGGCCGACTGCGGATAACCGGCACGATTGAGAGCCTCGGCATAGCGCAGATAAACCATAGCCAAACTATATGTGGGAACATAATCGGGTTCTATCTTAGAAATAACCTGACTTTCCGAACCAAATTCCGAATACTTGTCCTGATTTAGCTGTCTTATCGAATAATTGCCATAAAGGCGGAGATCGCCAACCGCCAATGACGAGAACAATCCTTCCTTAGGAGCATATATGGTATCGGACTTAGTGTCTGTCTTTTGCAAAACGCAATAAGTCTGATCTGCCGACAGTTTACGTATGCCTTTCGACGGCATTAACTGGAAATAGTTATAATTCTCTTTGGTTGAATTATATATATTCGGCAAATCGCTGACAACTCCCGAATATCTGTCACGTTCCATGGGAATATAAGAAATCGGTGGCTCACCATAGCCGTTAACTATATTTTTAAATTCAGTATCAGTCCATGATATAGAAGAGAATTGAGGTACATGCGGATCGTCCTTATGGCCAAGATAATCATGATACCACTTGGCGGCATCGGCATAACGACCGGTCCAAAGGCACATGTCACCAAGCAAGAGACGAACCGGAATGAAGAACGACTTTGATACGCGACCGCCTATCGAACCATAATCGGGAAAATTCACATCCACATGAGGCGCAATATCCGATATGAAGAAATTACATATATCGGTAATGGAAACACGAGGCTGCTCCATCGCCTTACGTGCCTCTGCCTCCGTCATAATAGGTTGAAGAACCAAAGGTACATTGCCGTATGCCATTGCAAGTTGCATATATGTCCAGGCACGGAATGTCTTGACAGCGGCAAACTCTTTCTCAAAAACCTTCTTGCCACGGCGGGCAAGCAAGGTATCCGCATTGGCAATGAAATAGTTGCAGTTGTTGATTACTGCATAGTAATCCGCCGGAACATTATACTTGTTTTTCTCATCGAAACTGAACGACGACAGACGCTTCAAGTCGGCAGATGCCGCATTGGTGGGACTCACCAGGTCGGCACGTACCTCGCCGAGAAGCGAAGTACGGTCGGCTATGACCTGCATCTTGTGAATAATTCCCAATACACTGTAAACGGTATCGGAAGGAGCGTTAATATCGTGGTCTTTGTCAAACTCTACAAGCTCCGAGTCTATGTCCATCATGTCGGCACAAGATACTGAGCCGAATATCACGCACAGAGCGCAAAGTATTTTTGATAAATATTTCATAGTGTCAAATGATTACAGATTGATATTTACACCTAACGAGAACGTACGTCCGGCAGACAGCAGACCACGGTCGATGCCCTGGGTGAGAACACCTCCGGCTATGCCGCAATCTGGGTCGCCACCGAGGTAACGTGTGATAGTGAACAGGTTAGACGCATTTCCCCATATCGTAATGCCTTGCAGATATTCGCTCTGCACGGGCAGGTAATAGCTGAGCGTGACAGAAGCCAGTTTCAGATAACTGCCGTCTTCTATCCAACGGTCGCTGAAACGGCTGTTGCCCATCGGGTCTTTATAATTGACACGAGGTATGTCGGTAACCTGTCCCTCGGTTGTCCAACGATTGGCCGTAGCCGTGGTCTGGTTGAGGTACAGGCTTCCACCCTCCAACAACGAGCGCTGGTAGTTGAAAATATCATTGCCCACCGAATAGTTAAACACCGCATTAAGCGTCAGGTTCTTCCATGTAAAGGTGGTGAAGATATTTCCATAGATATCCGGATTGGGATCACCTATGACACAACGGTCGTTGTCGTCGATAAGTCCATTATTATCAAAATCAACGAAACGCATGTCACCGGCCTGGAAATACTCACGCTCTCCGTTCTTCTTCAAGATATATTTACCGGCAGATGCGGCTTCTTCCGTAGTAGAATAAACCCCGTTTGTCTTCCAACCGTAGAAGAGTCCGACCGGGCCACCGACCTGTGTCAGCACGGTTGCGCCATAAATATCTGTCTCAAAAGGCTTGTTGCCGTCAGGCAGTGCCGTAACCTCATTCTTATAGTGACCGACAGACGCACCCACTTCCCACTTGAAATCTTTCAAGTTGAGAGCCTTTACACTCAATGACGCATCAAACCCGGTGTTCTCCAACTTACCGTCGTTGCTCCAGCTCTCAGCCAGTCCGCTTGTCCAGGCAAGGCTGTGAAGGGTAAGGAGGTTGGATGTCCAGCTCTTGAACACATTGAAACGCACATTCACACGGTTGTCAAGGAAACTTCCTTCCAGACCGGCCGTAAGCCGTCTTGTTGTCTCCCACTGCAACTCCGTGTTTCCGATATTTCCGATAGAAATACCGTCTGCAGATGAGCCAAGCATGGAATTGGCAATGAAATATGTCTTTGAGGCTGTATAATCAATGTTGTCATTACCTGTCACATCGAAACCGGCATTCAGTTTGAGATAGTCAAGACCTTTTATTCCGGCCAACCACTTTTCATTCGTCATCACCCATGATGCCTCCACACTCGGGAACAATCCCCATGGAACATTAAACAGGTTCAATCCACCGGCATCCTCGCCGAAACGTGAGGATGTCTGAGCGGACAGACCGGCGCTAAGATAATACTTACCCGCAAAGTTATAGTCGGCAAGTCCGTACCATGTTATCTCACGTACATTGTTATTAGCTCCGCCGGTACGCTTGAACAGCAACGAATTGCTCATCTGAGGAGTCTTGTCGTTACCGGTGTTGAAGCCGCTCTGCTTCGTAAGTTTATAATCCGAGGAAAGGTACCTTACACCTCCGTAAACAGATATTACGTGCGCTCCGTAACGGTTGTTCCAGTTAATACGCGTATCACTTTGTATTCCGGTCTGGCGTGCAGCCATACTTTGAGCTATATTACGAAGCTCCGTATCATCATCATATTCATCCTTTGTAAAAGGAGGCACACCCTGCATAGGCAGGTAATAAATCTCATTGACATTGGCCAGAGACAACGTGAAATGCTCCATCAAGGAAAGATGCTTGTTTATCTGGAACTTAGGCATGACGGAAAACATTATAAGACGATTGCCGAAAGTATTTCTGTTCTTGCCATCTCCGTGTTCAAGAATGCTGAGCGGATTTGCCAATGAATTGTCACCACCGATATAATCATCCGCCTCCGACAAATAATGACTCAGATTGCCCTTTTTGTCATAAGCATAGGGTGACAGGAAAGGAGCCTTGGCCAATCCGAGAAATCCGGGAGCCGTGACTACATTATTAAGCGGATCCACAATGGCTCCGTCATCACGGAGATTACGGTCCACATCGCTATAAAACGCGTCAAAACGTACATCAAAGTTGCGGAACACTTCTATATCGCTGTTCAGACGCATGTTGAAACGCTTGTAATCGTTGTTCTTCAAGGTGCTGTTGCCTATCGAATAGCCGACAGACAGGTTATAGCTCGCCACATTATCACCACCCTGCACGTTTATACCGTAATTCTGCGAGAAGGCATTCTCATAAACAAGATCCGCCCAGTCGGTTTGGTTGTGGTATTGCTTGTAGTAATAATAATTGGGATCGCTGTTAAGGAACTTCATACTACCGACGTCACTTACCTGATTGGCCAACAGTTGGGTCGTATAAAGACGATAGCCGTCGGCATCAAGCATCTTAGGCAAACGCGGAGTAAGCTCATAGCTTCCATTGATGGTGACATCGATTTTCGTTGCCATGCTCTTGCTGCGTTTTGTCTTGATGTTGATAACTCCATTGGCGCCTTTCGCTCCGTAAAGTGCCGTACCGTTCTTTATCACGTTCACGCTTTCTATGTCGTTAACATTGATATTGGCAAGAATGTTGTTAAAATAACCGTCATGAAGCATGGTGTTGTCATACTGCATGTCCATTATCACATCATCGATAATAACGAGCGGCTGGGCGTTTATCTGCAAAGAGTTAAGACCGGCGATAGTCATTATATTGCCGAGACCTACATTTCCGCCGCGCGACACGGAACGTACATGCGCTCCAAGTCTCTGCTGGATCAGCGGGTCAAGACTTACTTCTGCCGTGTTGTCGAAGCCGGAGGCCGTGACAGAGACGGTAGCAGTCGTATTCTGAGAGTAACCGGGAGTAAAAGCCGAAACATAAAGACGGCCGTTCGCCTTACCATCGGATATCGCGGTCTGATGATAATTGTAACCGTCCACTTTCATTCCCACAGACGATGTATATACAGGAACTTTCAGCTCATACTGTCCTTTATCGTCTGTCATAGCCGTATAACGGGCATCGCCATAGGCCTCGACGATAACACCGGCTATTGGTTTTCCGGAAGCAGCGTCGGTCACATGACCGCTTACTGTCTTCATGTTCTCCTGCGCTGTCGCCGTGATGCCGGCAAACAGCATTGCTGACATAATATATTTTTTCATCATTCTTCAGATTTAGAGGTTCGTGGTCTGAGATAGATACAGTCAAGATACATCTCGCGGTTGTATTCCGAGTTCTCACGAGGAAGGATTGAACATGTAAGCTGTACGCTTATCTTTATATCCTGCTGGTCAAAGTTACAAGCCGGGAACTCAAAGTTTTCGGCAAGAACCACTGTATCAACCTTTAACGGATCGTTTTTAAACTGTGTATTACCGCAGTTGAAAGTCTTCTTGTTGCCAAGTTCGTCGACATAGTTTATAGTAGCCTTGAACTTGCACGGACGCAAATCCGGATTTACCTTGTCTGCCACCGATTTCGGCAGGATCACCGCACATACATCGTACTTGGCACTCAACGTATTGTTCACACGGTAAGTCATAGTCCAGTTTGAAGTCGCTTTCAATGCCACGATATCAAGATACGCGCCTTCCGATATACTGTCTGCCGACATTCTACGGGTCGTATAGTTACAATCCTTACTTACTGTTATCAAAGCCTGGTCCTCGCCTTCACTCCTAAGTTCGGTAAAGAATGTCGTTTCAGGAGTAAAAGGCCATTCCGCTGTCTTGTAAAGAATACCGTTGCTGCATTCCACCTTAGTTGCATTACTCAATATTCCACCCTGTTCAAAAGGTTTATAGAACACATGATACTTCGGCTCTAATTTATTGTACTGAACAGATTTAAGAGAATCCGTAACCGATTCCTGGGTAGTCATGGTGAAAATGGCATCATCAAGCAACGCACGGTTTGTCCAATAATGCTGTATCGAGTCGCTCTTCAGCACCTTGCTGTCATAGCGGTAATACTGCTTGGCCATTTCCCACGCTTTGTTCCATCCATCTCTGGTAGGTGCGACCATCCAGTATGTAGAGTCCTCGTCATTGATAAGCCCTATCACCGAGAGCATCTTGTTGCGCTCTATAATAACCGAGTCAACATATACGGGTACACCTTCTACAATTCCGCTCGACACGGATGCATCCGCATCGAAATAGTCTTCATCGTAAACACGAAGGAAATCACCTATGTCGCTGAACTCATCCAAGTCACACACGTTCTCATAAATATTACGTACGAAAGGCAACGGCTGCTCACTTACATGGAGTATTCCGTTCTTGGCGTGCACATTCTTGTCAAGCAAATCTACACCTGAAATACCATTACCCTCCATTTCCACATGCTTTGAATTGAGCAACAGCATCTTGGACTGGGCGGCGGTCACGCTGCAAAGCGAGCGTGACACATGATTCATAACAAATGATTTCTCCACCACCGAGTCACCGCTGTTCGTCTGCGTGAGCCTTATCAACTCGTCTTTATCAAACGTTCCATTTACTGGAGCCACGACAGTGAAAGCCTGTCCGCCGTCAAGCAGCTCGGCATAGCTCACGGGAGTCTTCTTATGCTGTCTGAAAACCTTGGTGTTTTCAAGTACCTCGCAGAAATCCGTAAGTCTGCTGTCAGCCTTCATCTGTTGCCACAAAGTCACATTTCCGGCTCCGGCCGCATCGTCCGTACCTTCATAATGGTCGTCCCAGTCGGTACATCCCACGATAGCCAGCGGACAAGTCGCAAATGCGAGTCCTGCCAGTTGATATACTATATTCTTTATTTTCATAAAAGTCATATTCTTAAATGATGCTTATTATAAATTGTCATTAATGAGTGTCCTCACCTTCCGGACTTCCGTAAATGCTTTTCGGACAAAGCTCGATATAGTCAAACGACCAGTAAGCATTGGGGTCTTTAAGCACCTGACGGAAACGCAGATAATTCGGCTTGTCTGCCTGAAGATATCTCGTAGCCAAAACACGACGCAACGTCCAGCTCAACTCACGCAATGTCTGGTCCGCATCCCACGGGCGATAACAGTCGGGCGATTTCATGTAACCGCGGTTGTGCATAGCCTTATCATTGGCCACATTCTCTTCATCGTCATCCGTATCGGCAATCCAGCCGATAGTAGGATCGGGACCGTATACACGCAGGTCGACCGGAATGCCGCAAGGATCTTCATTGAGATACACCTGTACCACACCACGCTCTGCATTTGCAGTATATCCGAGCCTTATCTCATAAGTTCCGTCCGGAACCGGCGGCAACTTTATAGTCAGGTCAAACACTCCGCTCACACAGACAGCGTTACCTTCGTATGAGTTCCAATAGCCGACATCACTGTGAACACCTACATAAGTACCTTCACGTGCCACCCAATCGGTGATATAACCGTTCTTGAAACCGGTAAGAATATCCTCGCCATAACGGCCACGGCCATTGCAGTTCATAAAGTCGGGGCTGAGAGCGGTAGCGTCTATACGGATGCGGCAGTTGAGCACCTTGTCACGAACCTCGGGGGTATAAGCAAGTATTCTGTCAACATAATGGTATACACCGTTAAGCGCATTCTGGTCTATCGAGCCGGACTCGGAAGGAGAAAGCACCTTCACGCCGCGCACCGTCACATTGTTCTGCAGTCCCTTTCTGTTGATGAACAGACCGGCGGAAGGACCGCAGAAACGCATTATCGTTCCCGGGCACATCGTCTCATAGAACTCTTCCGGATCACTTACCGACGTAAGCCAGCAGTGCTCACGCATCTCACCCGAGCAAACCCAACTGTTATACTGTCCCACACGAGGCAGAAGATGATAGCTTACAAAACGGTTGAGCGGGTTCTTGCGGTGCGTGTAATCATCATCATACAGACCCGCGTCTTCCGGATATGTCTGATCATAAACCGATTTCGCATAACGTATAAGTCCGTTTATATCATTTATCCCGGCTTTCTCGTATACCTCATCCGTCTCCACGAACGCCGTATATTTGAAATAACGCTTCTCCGGCCAGAAAGAACGGGTCATCAACGCCGAACCGCTGGTACAGCGAACCATCACACCCTCATGCACAGAGTCTTCGCCACAGAAATACGTCTCATCGATATACTTTGTCAGGGAGTCCGCCATTCCCGTAAGCCGCAACGCCTGGGAGAAGATGGTAAGAGTGGAGTCTTCCGCTATCTTGTCCGCGAGCAACAGGTTACTTGCCGATATCACATTATCAATACTGTGCACCACACCATTGGTCACAGAATCGTCACGGGTAACCATGCGCGATGTCTTGTTCACATAGTAAACCAAGGCATTGTCGTTCATCACGTCAGAATCGGAAGACAATACAATATAAGCATCGTCCATATTCAACTGGGGCAAAGTTCCCTCACCGATATCGGTTGTGAAGAACGCGCCTTTCTTTATTATGTGCGTACGTACTATCGTGTCGCAAGTCTCTGTCGGTATATTGTCCACCGAGCCATAGCCCGAGCGGGCAAGGAACCTCTGTATACCATCGTTGTTCGGGGCGAAAACGGTAAACTCACCGTAAGTGCCGAGCATCGCGAAGTAAGGAGTACGCTTCAGTATTTTGTTGAACTCACTGAACTGATCGTTGTTCTCTTCAAGGAAACTCGCCGCTGTCAACTTCGTGGATGAATAATAATTCACGGGTATGTCATCATCGTTGCAACTCATAAGAGCGGCGATGAAGCAAAGACATGAGCAAAGAATTATTTTATTTAACTTCATAGTCATAACTGTAATATTTCTGAATATCTTGTTTACTTGGTCAACTCCGAATCTTCTCCGGCCATATAGGCGGGATTCTGCTTCAGCAACGGATTGGCTTTAAGTTCACTCTTGGAATACGGGAAATATATGATGTTCGGATTTGCCAGCTTTATCTTGATGGCATTCACGTTCTCGATATACTTACGCGTGGCAAGGGTTATCAGACGGTCGTTGTTGCCGTCACGGCGTGCGAAACGCACAAGGTCGAACCAGCGCTTTCCCTCATAGAGGAACTCACGGTGACGCTCCGCGAGCAACAACTCTTCCATCGACTCCTTTGAGGAAACATAGTCTTCCATCTTCAAAGTATCCGAGCGTGAAGTATTTGTCACGTCGTTTGCACGCTTGTTCACAGTGTTGATGAGAGCGAACGCTTTCTTGTAGCCGTCTTCCGCGCCACGTTCTATTTCCGCCTCCGCCTTCATCAGGATTACATCAGACAAGCGATAGAATATCCAATTGGACACAGTCGGAGTACCTTTCGAAGTCATCAAACCCAAATCTTTCTCAGAAGTTATGTTCTGGTTCTTGAAAGAAACATTCTGGTACACATACTTACTTATAAAGTAACGAGATCCGTCGACTCCTACGCTTGAATAGGCCCGGCAGTCCGTCTTCTTGAATATAGTATGATTGCCTACAGCCACATCCTTGCGAAGGAAATCGGGAGCACTCAGATACCCATTATTGCTATTCGCTCCATCTACATAAAATCTTCCGACCCATGTATTCAACCTGGTGGTATTAGTACGGAAATAAATTTCGAAAATGCTCTCAAACGAGTTTCCGCTACCGAATATGCTATTATACGAGTTTCCGCATTGTGTCCTTCCCACCGGCTTGTCAAGTATCATAGGGATGTCACCGAAAAGAGCTATATCTGTCGGAGCTCCATCACGGATAACCATCTCATCATACTGATTGCGCTTGAAATCGAGCACAAGATCACAATAATGAATACACTTATCATAATCTCCCTTCCAAAGATACATGTCGGCCAGCAGCGCATATATAGCCTGGCGCGTGATGCGGCTTGAATTACGGTATGCGTTATTGCTGTCGTCCGCATAGTAACGGCGGACGGCATCGTCTTTCACCTTTTCAAGATCGGCAATACATGTGTCAAGCACCGTCTCAAACGAAGACGCGGGTATTATGTACCTCTGTGCGTCATCTATACTCGGCTCTTTCGAGTATGGAACATCACGGAACGTGCGTATAAGATAGAAATAGCACAAAGCCCTTATCGCCGAAGCCTGAGCCATGTCAGATCTCATCTCATCCTCCGTGTAGTTCGGGTCTATCGCCTGTACGCCCGGGGCGTAATGGCACACGGTGTTGCAACGGTTTATCACGTCATATATCGCCGCCCAACTGCAATAAGGGTTCGAAGGAAGGATATTTTCTTTCAGTATCTCATTCACCTCGTTTGGAACGTTTGTACCGAGACGCATATTCTCCGAACGTATCTCACCCCACAGTCCCAGCCGATTGATGCATTCATTTATTTCCAGCGCTTCATAACATCCGTTCACGTTACTCGTGACATCGCTTTTCTCTGTCCAGTAGTTTTCGAGCACCACATCGTTCAGAGGCAGAATATCAAGGAAGTCCGAACAGCTTGTCAGTCCGAATGACGCACCCAATGCTATTATAATGTTATTTATTGTCTTCTTCATATCCTATCATTTAAAATTGTACAGTAAGACCGAATGTGAATGATTTGGCACGCGGTGTCTTGGCATTGTCTGTCACAATACCGAGATTGCCATATCCCACTTCCGGATCGGCGCCGGAATATTTTGTCAGGCACAACAGATTGTTTGCCGACAGGTATACATTAAGCATGCTCAATCCTATCTTCTTCACGAACTTAGGTTCGAATGAGTAAGACAGCTGAGTATAGTTCAGACGCACGAAAGAACCGTCCTCCACGAAACGATCCGAGCCAAGCCAGTTGTAACCCGCCTGACGGAGCGCACGGGGCACTTCCGTTATATCGCCCTCAACACGCCAGCGCCAGTTCACGGCACGGCTCTGGTTGTTGTTTGTATACATGTTCTCGGCATTCATACGTGCCGCGTTTATAATCTTGTTGCCGAAACGGAAGTTAAACTGGTTGTTCCATGAAAGGCGTCCCCATGACAACTTAAATCCGAAACCTCCGGTAACCTTGGGCAGTGACGAGCCGAGATAAACGATGTCAAGCTCGTTGATCTGTCCGTCATGGTTTATGTCTTCATATATGGCGTCGCCACCCTTAAACTCATACTCTGCGGATGTACCGTAGCAGAAAGTCATCGGCTTTGTCCTGTTGCTCTCGTCAATAAACACTTTTCCGTTAGCGTCACGCACCACGGGAGCGTTGGGGCCGCTCACACCGGGCACTTCCTTCTCCGAATACTCCGAATACTGGTATACACCCTTGTATTTAAATCCGTAGATGCTTCCCAAAGCGCGGTTGAGCTCCACTCGTGAAAGATACGAGCCGTTACTGCGGTTAAACTCATTGTTGAGCGAAGCGAGACAAGTCTCGTCCATTTCGGTTATCTGGTTCTTGTTGTTCGCAAAGGTGATGTTGAAATCCAGTCCGAATTTTCCGGCCTTTACGATACGGTTACCGTTGATGTTGAACTCCCATCCCACGTTCTTCATCTTACCTACGTTCTGATAGGCAAGGGTCGGGAAACCGGAAGAAGTCGGTATACCTCTATTCTGCATCAACAGGTCTGTCACATATTGAGCGTAGATCTCCACGTTACCGGTAAGTTTCTCATTGAAGAAACCGAAGTCTATACCGAGGTTGTATGTCTCCGTCTGCTCCCATTTCAGGTTCTTCAACTGTATGTTCTGCGGATGTATACTACCCTCGTTCATATATCCGGCACCGTTGGCGTACTTACTGAAATATAAGTACTCGGCATTTGGCTGTTTACCCACGATACCCCATCCCGGACGAACAGAGAGCATGGATATCCACGGGAATGTCTTTTCGAACCAAGGCTCCTTGCTGATATTCCAGCGTAAGGACACGGCAGGGAAATTACCCCATCTCTGGTCCGGACCGAACTTCGTGCTTCCGTCACGGCGCACCGAGAAGTCGAAAGCATAGCGTTTCTTGTATGCATAGTGCAGAGAATACGTCAGATATATGCTGCGCCACTGTCCGCTACCCGTGTTCATCTCGGCTATCAACGCCGGAGCGCCTGGGCTTGTGATACTGCCCGACGGCAATCCCCATGTCACAGTATGCTGGGATGTCGAGTTACCATCCGTCAACTGTCCGCGAAGCAACATCATCATCGAGTGGTCCTCGTTGCGGAAATGAGGAGTGAAAGTAAGAGTATGTGTCGTGGTCACTCCGAGGCTCTTTGAAGAGTTGGCCGTCGTGCGGTTGCTCTGCTTCTTGTCCGTGTCGTTCCATCCGCGTGTGTTCAATGACGACGGCATGAACATATCCTCATATTTATTGAATATGTTGAATACCACCTTACCTTCGTATGTGAGTCTCGTCTTGTCGTCGCTCAGTCCGAGCAGGTTGTACTTCAACTTAAACTCAGGCACGATGTTGTAGCTCGTCTCGTCGTTCTCTGCCAGATGGGCTACCGCCACCGGATTCATGTGATCCAACTGGTCGCGCAATGCCGGCGAAATGGTGGGTAGCATGTTGTAGAACTCACCGAGATCATTCCCGTATCTGTCTTGCTCGTATATCGACACGTTCGGCATACGTATATAAGCGGTAGCCAAAAGGTCGGCCGCGTTCTTCTTGTTCTTGGTGTAAGTGAGGGCGATATTGGTCTCAATCGCTATTCGGTCGCTCACATTATAATCAAGATTGACACGCGACGTGAAACGGTCAAGTTGCTGCTTGATGATAGAACCGGTCTCATGGTCATATCCGGCCGCGATACGGAATCTCGCTTTCTCTCCTCCTCCCGTCAGCGCAAGCGAGTGGTTCTGCCGCCATCCGGTCTGCTTCACCGCTTTCAGCCAGTCGGTATTGTTGTTATACATTTCATATTCCGAGAATGACGGATTGTAATTCAATTCCGGAATATCGCTCGTGGCGTCGCTCAATTTCGGATTGAAATACTCTTCTTTCAGCAACATGGTGTACTCGTCACCGTTGAGCATCTCATATCCGTTGGGCTGGTAAGTGCCCGTGAGGCGGAAAGAGTAAGACACTCTCGTGCGACCTCGTATACCGCGCTTCGTCTTTATCTCGATTACGCCGTTGGCGCCCTGCGATCCCCATATTGCGGTCGCGGCCGCGTCTTTGAGCACCGAGATGCTCTCTATATCGTCGGGATTGACATTGAGAAGTTCAGCGAACTTCTCGTCATTGGCCGACTGGAAGTCAAAGTCGTTAGTGTTTGTCTCCCAGACATTGCCGTCGACAACTATCAGAGGCTCGGCCGAACTGTTGATGGTCGACACACCGCGGAGGCGCATCGATGAGCCGGATCCGAGGTTACCCGAATTCGCCACGATGTCAAGACCGGCAATACGTCCTTGAAGCGCCTCATCGACAGTTGTCATCGACAATCCGTCAAACTCGGACATGTTTATGGTCTGGCGTGATGACGACACCTCGTCCATAGGAATGGACAAGCCCGAGCCTTGCGCCCTGCGGCGTGAAGTCACGGTCACTTCCTTTATCTGCGTGGCATCTGTCATCTTTACCACGAAGCGTGTCTTGTTTATCGGCATTGTGACTGTCTTGTATCCTACGAAAGATACACGCAGACGGTTTTTAGGACTTTTCAGCTTGAACGAGAAGTTACCGCTCATGTCTGTGACGGTAGAAGCCACGATACGGTTCGCCGCGTCTACCTCTACCACATTAGCCATCATCACCGGGCCAAAAGCATCGGTCACGGTTCCGCTGACTATGTCGCCTGCCTTTTGTGCCATGGCTCCCTGACAGAAGCATAGCCCCATACAGGAGTACAACAGTGCTTTTTTTATCTTGGTATCCATAATTAATTTTCAATTGGGTCTTTTATTAATAACAGCGGTCTATTTATCAAATGTACCACGGCTGATGACGTTGTCTCTATTCGGCCGGCCTGCGTCTTGTCTATGTGATCATACTGATACTCGCGTGCCATGCGATTGTAAATACGCTCATCGTCGGTCAGCACCTTGCGTGTATTTCCACCCTCGTCGCGGATGGTGATGCCGTTTTCGTCCAGTTGTGATGTCAGACGATGGAAACGTCCTGTCTCCGGGTTTATCAACGCCGTCTCATAGTCTCCGCTCTCATCGGCGGCACCTATGAACAGCGAATTGTCCTGCAAATGATATTTCACGAAATTGACAATGGCGAGCGAGTCGCGTGTCTTCTCGGCCAACAGTCCGGCATTTTCCAATCCTTCCACCTGCTCCCATGTGGGCAGCTTACCTGCCTGCTGCATAGCCTTTATGCTCTCGTTGGTAGGCACGTATACGGTGTAATGATATGTATTGAATGTGGAAATGTTGTCACCGCCGCAAGCATTGCGGTTGAGGTGTATCTGCTCCAACAGGCCTGTACCGTCGAGCAAATCCAGGAACGCAGAATATCTCTCGTCGCTTGCCAGTACATCGCGCACGGTGTGGCGCGTACCCAAGATGGGACCTCCGTCAAGTATATATGTCTTTCCGTTACCGTCTTTGGTCTGATCGTATATGTCGGTCACCACGAGCGGACTGCCTTCATTTATCTGGTAACTGCCCTCTACGGTCATGCTTCCGGCTCCGTTATTGACATTATTCACACGGATCTCAGTGCCTCCCTTAGTACGGTAGTAGGTCTTTCCGTCTTCCACATTACCTATTACAATATGTGTGTTCAGAATGTCGTTCAGCCTGTTCTTCACCTGGTCGGTAGAGGCACGGCCGATAGAGTCGAGCACCTCACCCGTTGTCACGTCATAGTTGAATATTCCGGCCCACACCCTGTCCGTCTCCGGCTTGGTAGGATCGTAATGGAAACGGTAGAGCTGCGTCCTGCTCTTTCCGTAAGAACAAGGATCTATGTATTCCAGCATGGCCTTGTTTGTAGGCAGGAAGAAGCTGTAATAAGAATTAAGCGAGTTGAGATATACGTTATACTGCAACTGGTCGATACCCCAGTTGAGAATGTTCATCGTCTCGTTGATAAGGGCCGGAAAACTTACGCTCACATATGCCGTCGGAGAATAGACGCGGTTTGTCAGATATATGGCGCCGTTGCATCCGAGCCATACAGAGTCTACCGCTTCGGTCTTCACGCCCATCGGGTCGTTTGCGTCGTTGAGGATATCCTCAAACTTAGACGGCACAGATGATATGAAAGATGTGAGCATGTTGTTGTTGATAAGTTTTGAAACCACGTTGTCGGGCACATTCTCCCACGATCCGTAATAGTCTTTCAGCACACGGCCGGCACCATTGTTCCAATACTCTTCCATCGCCTCGTCGCTCGGCACCATCATCACGGCCATGTCTCTCTCCATGGCCACATTGCCGCCGAGGTCGTTATTTCCCGTATAATAAGCGTTCCACTCCGGGTCAAACTGCAACAGTCCGTTCACCGGAGTATTGTCAGGAGACATGTTCAAAGCCTCTCCATTCTGTGACTTCTCCGAGAAGAACCGCTTCTGGAACAGAGAGTCGGTCGTGCCATACATATCATTATAGCGCACATTCATCTCCTCGCCTACCCAATACGGAGCGCAGAAACGCTCCAAGAGCGAGTTAAACTTGCTCACATTGGGCTTACGGGCTATTATCTCTGCCATGTTGGACAATGGTGTCACCACCTCTTCCATCTTATGTATGAATCCGTTGGAACACTTTATATTCGGATTTTCCACCTGCACACCGTTCACGCTGGCATCTCCGGCCTTGCGGTTGGTGGTGTAGTTGTACAGGAAGTTATAGTCTTCATTGGTGATCCGCTTCATTTCGAGCATCTTCTCTACAAAGTGAATCAACGGCACTGTGGAGTTATCACCCATACACACTATCTTGTTCGCTTCCTTGTATCTCTTCCAATAGGGATTGTCAGGCATCTGCTCCGCATTGAGCACCATTACAGAGTCGTAGGGTGTGTTCGACGCAAATCTGCGCATGCACTCGCCTTCGATAGGTCCCTCAACGCTCGACAGGCTGTTCAACTGCATCGAGTTGTCGATCATGTTGCCGAAAAGCAGCAGTTTTTTCTGCGACTCCGACAAGTCTTTGTAACTCTTCACTCCCCAAGTGTTGTTGGCATAGAAACGCTCGAATGCCGCGTCGTCCGCTACAAACAGGGTCTTCGAACCCGTCTTGCCCAGCACATTGCGATAGGACAAGTCGTCGATAATCCGAACCGTATTGGTATAATTGCCTTGCTCATCGAGCCAACTGTAAATCGAGGAACCCCACCCTGCGGGCGTTTCCTTGTCCAAGTCGTACTCCGAACAAGACGTCGGACCAAGAGCTCCTGCCATAAGCACAACCCCGGCTAACAGCCAATGACGGCTTCTTCTAACGAATTGTTTTTCGGTTTTCATAATTTTTTGGTTTGATTATTTGATTTTGAATATTTTTATTAAAGTTAGTTAACTACATGGTATTCCAATTATGCCTTTTTAAATTTTCACGAACAAAGTTAACAAAAACGCGCTATTATATATTAGCCGTATGTCTACAAGGGTTTTCTAAATGCCCACGGATTTATCATTTTGTTTCATTTGTTTTGCAAAACGTCTCAAAACCCCGTAATACACTGTTTTAAAGGAATAAAGAACGTTAAATGATGCAATATTGTATTAGCCGTATTACATTCGCCAAAATCCCACAGACATCAAAAAAACGTCCTGCGCACCACCATGCCAAACAACATCAGGGCATTACACGGGAACAACATGAAAGACTGCCGAGGAGTTTATTTTTACGACTCGAAAACACCATACCGCACAAGGAGAAAGACATGAAATAATATTACAAAAAGACTCTCATACTTCAATTATTTTAAAATTAAAGTCCCATGGCCGAAAATACCGCCGTATTTCATTGTTTAATATAACCACCTGTCAATCAGGCGCATACACCAGCTACACCTTGTTCTATGGTAAAACCGTATCTCATCGATTTCCCGTTTTTCGCCAACGAGTACCTAATTGCCTTTCATTTAGCGTCCCGTTGCGATGCAACGAGTATCCGAACGCAACGCAACAAGATACCAACCACGCCCCAACGGGCATCCCGTCGCAAGAAAAAGGCAAGAATATCTCTTTCCCGCAAAACGACTATCGCGATGTGTATCGCAAAACGTATAGAGTTGTTTTTCTATTTCACGAAAAACCAAAGTGTTAAATCCGTGACTTTATTATTACAAACACATAAAAAAGGCCGACGATCATTTATTAACCGCCGGCCGTCAAACATTTTACAAACTTATTTTAACGTAAAGCGCCATCACTTCGTGTAAAGAGCCACTATCGTCTCATACTTCTCCTGCTTGCCGCTCGTCTGCTTAGGCTCCTCGACCTGCCTGCCATACTCGTAGATCTGCTCAAGAGTAAGACGGCCGTCCTCGAAGTCCTTGCCGATGCTGCTGTCGAAGCTGGAGTAGCGCTCCTCCAACATTGAGGGAAGCTCGCTCTCCTCAAGGATTGCGGCCGCGTTCAACAACGCGCGGGCCATGGCATCCATGCCGCTGATGTGGGCAATGAAGATGTCCTCGGGGTCAGTTGAGTTACGGCGAAGCTTGGCGTCGAAGTTGGAGCCGCCATCACCAAGGCCGCCGTTGCGGATTACCTGCATCATGGCCTGGGTCAGCTCGTAGTTGTCGATGGGGAACTGGTCCGTGTCCCAGCCGTTCTGGGCGTCACCGCGGTTGGCGTCCAAGGAACCGAGCATGCCGTTGTCCACCGCGACGGCAAGCTCATGCTCGAATGTGTGGCCGGCAAGGGTCGCGTGATTAACCTCGATGTTGACCTTGAAGTCCTTGTCAAGACCGTTAGCCTTGAGGAAGCCGATAACGGTCTCTGTGTCAACGTCATACTGGTGCTTGGTGGGCTCCATGGGCTTAGGCTCGATAAGGAACGTGCCGGTGAAGCCCTTGGAGCGGGCGTAGTCACGGGCGGCTCTCAGCATACAGGCAAGGTGGTTCTTCTCACGCTGCATCTGGGTGTTCAACAGGCTCATGTAGCCCTCGCGGCCGCCCCAGAAAACGTAGTTGCGGCCGCCAAGCTTGATCGTGGCGTCGATGGCGGTCTTGATCTGGACACCCGCACGCGCCACGACGTCGAAGTCGGGGTTCGTAGCGGCGCCGTTCATGTAGCGCTTGTTGCCGAAAACGTTGGCGGTGCCCCAAAGAAGCTTGATGCCGGTCTGACCCATACGCTCAAGAGCGTAGTCGGTGATCGCAGACATACGAGACTCGTACTCGGAGATCGTAGAGCCCTCGTCGACAAGGTCTACGTCGTGGAAGCAGAAATACTCGATACCGAGCTTGCCCATTATCTCGAAGCCGGCGTCAAGCTTGTCCTTGGCACGCTGCAAGGCATCGTCGGAATTGTCCCACTCGTAGCTGCGGGTCTGACCGCCGAACTGGTCACCGGACGCGCCGCAAAGGGTGTGCCACCAGGCCATCGAGAAACGAAGCCAGTCTTTCATCTTCTTACCCATTACCAACCTCTCGGGATCATAGTAATGGAAAGCCATCACGTTCTTACTCTCGGGACCTTCGAAAGGAATCTTACCGATCGAAGGGAAATACTCTTTTGACATAGTTATATTTTTTTATTTGATAAGTTATACATTATGTATTCTGTTAAGTGTCTCTTTCCATCTTGAATATGCTTGCAGATATTCTGAACGATGTGCCTCGTCCGGCTCTATCACTTCCAGCTTGTCGAGCGTGGCGAAAGCTTCGTTGTTGTCTTTATATATACCTGCGCCTATACCGGCACCTTTGGCCGCGCCCACACTGCCGTCTGTATCATACAATTCGATTGTCGCACCGCTCACGCCGGCCAATGTGTCGCGGAACAGCGGACTAAGGAACATGTTGGCTTTACCGGCGTGTATCTTTCTGATATCCATGCCCATCTGCTGCATTATCTCCATTCCATAGCAGAAACTGAACACTATACCTTCCTGAGCGGCACGGATTATATGGCCCTTTCCATGTTTGTTAAAGTTTATTCCGCTCACCGAGCAACCCACTTCCTTGTTTTCCAATACACGCTCCGCTCCGTTACCGAAAGGTATCACCGTAACGCCATCACTGCCGATAGACACCTGTTCCGCCAAGTTGTTCATCTCGGCATATCCTATTCCCTCCGGAGCCACGGTGCGGCGAACCCACGCATTGAGAATACCTGTACCGTTGATGCAAAGCAGGACACCGAGACGGGTCTGCTCCTCCATGTGATTGACATGGGCAAACGTGTTCACACGGCTCTTCTTATCATAGTTAATATCACCAAGCACACCATACACCACACCGGAAGTGCCGGCCGTAGAGGCAATCTCACCGGGATTGAAGACATTCAGGCTGAGAGCGTTGTTAGGCTGGTCGCCGGCCCTATATGTTATAGGTGTCCCTTCTTTCAACCCCGTCTCGGCGGCTGCGGCGGCAGAGACACGGCTCTGTACGCTGAACGTTGGCACGATATCGGATATCACAGAGGCATCGAAACCATAATAGCTCATCAATGAATCCGACACCTTGCCCTCTTTGAAATCCCAGAACATGCCTTCGCTTAATCCGCTGACAGTTGTATTGGGCGCTCCGCTGAGACGCATGGCTATGTAGTCTCCCGGAAGCATTATCTTGTGGATACGACCGTAAAGTTCCGGCTCGTTCTCCTTTATCCATGCAAGTTTTGCCGCAGTGAAATTACCTGGAGAATTGAGCAAGTGTGAAAGACAATGCTCCTGTCCCAAATCACGGAACGCTTTCTCGCCGTAAGGTACGGCTCGCGAATCACACCAGATAATAGACGGGCGCAAAACATCAAGATTCTCGTCTACACATACGAGCCCGTGCATTTGATATGAGATACCTATTGCCGCTATCTCATCTGACTTTGCACCGGAATCGGCCATTACCTTGGCCAAACTTAGCTTGGCATTGTTCCACCACATCTGCGGATCCTGCTCCGCCCATCCTGCCTTTACGGCCAAAATCGGCGCCTCGCACTCGGGAAAAAACGCCGAAGCCTTACATTTTCCCGTATCCGCATCTACCAAAGACGCTTTCACCGAGCTGCTGCCCACATCAAAGCCCAATAAATATCTGCTTGCCATAAATATTAAATTTAAATCAAAATTTGTTATAATTATTTTCAGGAACAAATTTCGTTAAATATTTTCTAACCTGCAAGTTTTTTGTAAACAAGAAATACTTTTTTTATATTTATTTGCTACTATTTATTTTTTTTCTTATCTTTGCACTCTATAAGCAATGACTTTTTTGGTAAAAATCTTTACTAAGAAAACAAGTATAACGAAAAAACAACTGAACCTGATGAAAAAGAAAATACTTATTCTTGATGACAAAGAAACAATAGCCAAGGTGCTTTCGATATACCTCATGAGCGACTACGAAGTACAATGGCTTCCGGACGGGCTGCAAGGCGTAAAATGGCTGCAAGCAGGAAATACCCCCGACCTTATAATATCAGACATCAGAATGCCGGAAATGCGAGGCGATGATTTCCTTGAATGGATAAAACAGAACGAGTTGTTCCGCCACATACCTATCGTAATGCTAAGCAGTGAAGATAGTACAAGCGAGCGTATTCGCCTTCTTGAAATCGGAGCGGAAGATTATATAGTAAAGCCTTTCAACCCGATAGAACTGAAAATAAGAATCAAGAAAATCCTACCAAACTAATAATCATTATGTTAGGTGTAGTATATTATGGGACAAATCCCTACACCCAAGAACGTCTGAAGTTTATTTCGGGACAGTTCATAAGGATCACAAGCACCTATAAAGACGCGGCATCGGCATGCGTCTCGGGGTTTAACGGGAAACACAAGCACCTCATCGTACTTTTTGAGAAAGGCCTGCTCACCGAAGACATCACCGCCATAACATACCTTCGGAAGAAATGCGACAATATTTATATTGTATTGTTAACAGAAAAACTATCGGACGAAGAACGCTGCCAATACATGAAATGCGGCATTAACGACACTATAGGCAAAGATGCCACCGTGACGGATATAAACAAGAAAATACGGTTTATATCCGACAGGGAAGACATATTGTTCGACAGCAAGGCTCCAAAATACAAAATATTACAATTTGAGATACCGGTATGGAAACGGCTTTTCGATATCGTATTCTCCTTGATTGCGATAATAATATTATCTCCCATATTCCTTATTACTGCCATTGCCATCAGGATGGAAAGCAAAGGTCCTATTCTGTTCAAGTCAAAAAGAGCCGGAACAAACTACAAAATATTCGATTTTCTCAAATTCAGAAGCATGTACTGTGATGCGGACAAGCATCTGACAGAACTGAGCAAATCTCACAACCAGTATTCCGGGGGGGGCCATCCGGAGAGTATCACGACAAAAATACCATACAATGCTGACGATAACGCAGATACGTTTATCACCCAAAACAGAGACACGGGCGAAGAAATAATGATCGGAGATGAGGAGGTAATGCTCGTAGGTGACGATTTTGTGGTGGCAGAAAGTGATTTCGCAAAGCAAAACAATGAAGAAAAAAACAACGCTTTCATAAAGATAGAAAACGACCCGCGCGTAACAAAAGTGGGCCGTTTCATTCGCAAATACAGTATAGACGAGTTGCCACAACTATTCAATATCCTCAAAGGAGATATGTCGGTGGTAGGAAACAGGCCTCTACCTCTATACGAAGCGGAGAAACTCACGGGAGACACAAGTATCGACAGGTTTATGGCTCCTGCCGGTCTCACAGGTTTGTGGCAAGTGGAGAAAAGGGGCGATAGTGGAACAATGTCGGCAGAAGAGCGCAAACAACTTGACATCAGATACGGCCAAACCTACAACTTTGCTTTGGACATGAAAATAATATTCAAGACTTTGACCGCATTCGTACAGAAAGAGAATGTCTGAAAACAACTAAGAACAAACATAAGTTTTAATACCATAAGCACCGTATGAATAATCCTAGACACACGATATGTCTGCTTTTACTTACGATAATAAGCCTATCAGCAAAAGCACAGTTCAACAACAGCGGAATAAGTGCCGGTTTCTTCGATTCAAGTGAAAACAGCACCATAAACTTCTCCAAATTCCATTTACCGCCACTGGCAGTCCTGTTTGAGAACGCCAAGTCCAATCCACAAATTTTAGACCTGGCCAAAGCACAGGAAATAGCACAGGCTGAAGTCGCCAAACAGAAAAGGCACATATTCTCATACCTGCGAGGCCATGCCAGCTATAGCTATGGAAAAACCGACATGTGGGGTAACAACTCATCCACATATAACCAGATGATATACCAATTTCAAGGCAGCGAGCAGAACTATTGGAACGTAGGCGTAAACCTAAACATTCCATTGGAAGATATCCTCGACCTGGGTGCGTCTGTGAAAAGAAAGAGATTGCTCGTCGAACAGGCACAGATAAAAAAAGACATAGCATACGATCAACTTAAATTGCAGATAGCATCACTGTACGTTAAAATAACAAATGACCTCGTTTCGCTGAAAACCGCAAGCGAGAATGCCGCTATCTACCAAGGCGCAGGTGCCTTGAACCAAGAAGATTTCCACCAAGGCAACATGAACATTGAGGCTTTCGCATATACAAAATTAAGGGAACAGGAAGCCGTGAGCCGTTATCAAAACCTTCAAACGCAAATAACGACAGACATAATAACGCTCGAAATCCTTACACACACGCCTATAATAACAAACACCACCACGGATATTACACTGGACAGCGACATCCAGAAGAGCGACAAACAAGTCGCGAAAGAAAACAAAGCGGTGGAAAAACAAATAAAGAAGAACGCGGAAAAGGAGCAGAAAAGATTTGAAGCATTAGAAAAAGCGGATAAGGAAGCACAGCGAAAGGCAGCCAAAGAAAAGCCGAAATCATCCGGGAACAGCTCAGGAAACACTTCGAATACGAGCAGATAAGAAGAAAAAGACATACAAGCAACAAGATAAGTCAAACCACTATGGATACATTCAGATATTTAGTCAGATTCTTATACCGCATCAGATGGTATCTCGCCATACTGCCGCTGATCGCTCTTGTTATCGCATGGTTCCTCACACGGCACATGGAACGTACATACGACACAAACACAACTATATACACCGGAATGATAACCGGATACAACATAGAGGGAGGAACAGGGGTTGCCGGTGGAAATCCGCAAGCCAACATCAAGAACCTGATGCTCATAATAACCACAGACAACACCATACATGAAGTTGCTTTGAGGCTGTTCGCGCGATGCATGATGTACGGTAATCCCGATAAGGACAACAACTACATATCCGCCGAACACTTCCGCGAACTGACACAATCCGTTCCCGCTGACGTCAAAGCATTGATAAACCATAACAGCGAGTCGGCGACATACGCCAATCTGAAAGCATACGAAAAACCTTCACAAGACAATTATCTGTTCGGACTGCTCAATTATCATCCGTATTTCGGCATGAACAACATCACTTCGCGTCTTAAAGTAATGCAACTCGACAACAGTGACATCATCGATATCGGATATTCGGCCAATGACGCCGGTGTAGCATATAACACTCTTGACATCCTAAACGAGGTCTTTGCACGCCAATACCAACAAATAAGATTTGGAGAAACCAACAACGTGATAAAATACTTCGAGCGTGAGGTCAAGCGTTATTTCCGCATCCTGACAAACGCAGAGGACGATTTGGTGAAATACAACATATCAAAGAGAGTGATAAACTACCCGGAACAAACCAAACAACTGACCATACTGGATGCCACACAGCAGACATCGGACAATGACTTGCTCATGAACTACACTACGACGAAAGCCCTGATGGACTATCTTGAAAGACAATTAGGCAACAGAGCCAAGGTCGTAAGAGCCAACAGAGACTTTACGGATCAGGTTCGTGACATTTCAAGAATACAATCAAGGATTTCCAATCTGCAACTAATGAGCAGCGAAGGCGGAGGAAACGTATCCGAATCGCAGCAAGAACTGGCTAAAGCACAAAAGCAACTGGAACAGGCCACCAGCAAAGTGAAAAGCCTCACGCAAGATATCGAAGCCGGCACTTACAGTACTGAGACAGGCGTGAAAGCAAGTTCGATGCTGACCAAATGGCTCGATCAAGTTCTTCTGTTGGAAAAGACAAAGGCACAGATGACCGCCCAAGACATAATGCGCCAGAAACTAGACCAGCAAATCCTTTATTTCGCCCCCATAGGAGCCACGCTCGACCGTAAAGACAGGCACATAGGCTTCATTGAAAGCAACTACATGGAAATGCTCAAATCGCTAAATGCCGCCCGCTTGCGCCAGCGCAACCTGCAAATGTCTACCGCCACATTGCGAGTTCTCAACCCACCGATGTTCCCGCTCAACGCACAACCGACAAACAGATTGCTGATATTGCTCAGTGCATTCATCCTCACATTCCTGATGACAACAATGTACTTCTTCATCATCGAACTGTTAGACAGAACATTACGAGACCGCATGCGCTCCGAACGCATAACCAAGATACCTGTCATGGGATGTTATCCGAAAGACAGCAACTTACGCTATCGCAGATACAACAAGATTATCTCCGACATGGCACTACGCCAACTAAGCAAAACGTTGCTCCCCCACTTTAAGACCGGACAGCAAAACGTACTCAACCTGATATCCACCGACTCGGCAAACGGCAAGAGTTTTCTTGCGCAGGAACTTGAAAACTATTGGATTTCCCTCGGATTGCAAGTTCGCAGGCTTGCATACGATGAAGATTTCCTTGCCGATGACGGAAAATACATCATGGCAAAAAGCATAAAAGAACTGTGTCCCGACATTCTTCCTGACGAGATTGCCATCGTTGAGTATCCCAATCTCAACGATCATCCCATAGCCCCGGCATTGCTCAACCTCGGAACAGTCAACCTCATAGTGACCCGTGCCAACCGCACTTGGAAGGATGTTGATCAAAAAGCGCTTAAAGAGATAAAGGCACAGCTTGAAAACACAGAGTCCCTTTATATGTATCTCACAGAAACAAGCAGATATGCCGTTGAGGAATTTGTGGGCCAGTTGCCGCCATATACAAAATTAAAGAATTTCGTTTATCGGATTTCGCAACTCGGCCTGACAGCCACCGAGAACATCCACGCCAACTGACGGCAAGAAGCGTCTATTACTGATGATGGAGAACGGCAAATCAGATAACATATCAAAATACACAAGCGAAAACGGGGGAAAAGTATTACTGCTCTTCCTCCTGTTTTTAATTGCACTCTATCAGCTCATCACCATGGGCATCACCGGTTTCGCCATTGTCTGCATGCTGCCGGCTGTGGCGCTGTACGCCATCTTTGCGATGCGCCATAAGATGATAACTTTCTGGACTCTGTTCGTCATCAACTACTTCGTAATGTTTCTAAACAGGTACAGTTACATGCCCGTTCCTGTCTCAATGCCAAACGAAGTACTGGAAATAATATTATTGGCCATTGCCATAATCGATGCCAAAAGCCTTCACCTCGGCAGGGTGGCGAATATAATGTTCTTTGCCCTGGTAATATGGTGTGGTTTCTGTACCATCGAGGTTCTCAATGATACCTGCGACCTCGGAATCGACATTGCGTCATGGTTCTCAGGCGCACGCCTCATGGCTTTCCAGCTCATGTACGCTTATCTCGTATGCATCATATACATATCCACTCCAAAACGGGTGACAACATTCCTCAGACTATGGGCAGCCCTGTCACTCTTCGCCGCCTTCTGGGCATGGAAACAACAGCACATAGGTTTCACGAGCATCGAGAAAGCATGGCTTGTATACGGAGCGCGGACCCACATTGTGAATGGCATCACCAGATATTTCTCCATATTCAGCGATGCAGCCAACTTAGGATGCAACATGGCCGCGAGCGCCGTTGCGTTCTTCATCGTTTCCGTGTCACACAAGAGCATTTGCTGGAAAGAACGAATATTCTTCTTCATTACCGGTCTGGCATGTACATGGACTATGTTCGCTTCCGGCACGAGAACCGCCATATTCTGCTTTGCTTTTGGCGTTTCCATATATGTATTCCTTTCCAAATCCTTTAAAATAGCCATTCCCGTAACCATCGTATTCGGTTTCTTCATGTTCATTCTGGTGTTTACCACCATAGGCCAAGGCAATTCCATGATCAGGCGCATGCGTTCGGCATTCAACAAGGAAGACGCCTCTCTCGGTACACGAGAAATCAATCAGACGGCAATGAAGAAGTACATGCAAGACGCACCGTGGGGCATCGGCATCAGCCGCAACCTCGGTAACGTGCCGGCAAACAATAAATACAGGAAAGTTTCCGTCACCGCTCCCGACTCTGAGTACGTTTTCATCTGGGTACATACAGGTATCATCGGCATCACCACCTTCATTGTAACAACAATGATGATGTTCCTTGGAGCATGTATAATTGTCTTTTTCAAACTGAAAAACAAATCACTGCAAGGCATAGGAGCCGCTTTCTGCTGTGCTTTTGCAGCCATACACCTCGGAGGATACGGCAACCAGATACTGATGCAGTTCCCTAATGTATTGATCTTCTACGGAGGCCTGGCTGTCGTATATATCCTGCCACACATCGAGAATGAATACGACGGGCTGGAAAAAGACATTATTTCAAAAAGAGAAGAGCGCAAACGATTAATAGCGGAGAAGCAACGTGCATCAAGAGATTGAGCTATCTATTATCACTGTCAATTACAACGGCTACAAAGACACCTGCGAACTGATTGACACACTACCCCTTGACGACAAGTCGTTGGAGGTGATAGTCGTCGACAACGGTTCCCGAGACGATGAGGCCGCACTCCTGAAACAACGCTATCCGGCAATAACCGCAATTCGTTCGGAGCGGAATGTGGGATTTGCGGGCGGAAACAATATAGGAATGAAAGCCTCATCCGGCAAGTATCTGTTCCTCGTCAACAACGACACAATATTCAAAAACCGCAATTTCCACAATTTAACAAGCCGCCTCTGCTCATCACCGACAATAGGAATGGTATGTCCCAAGATATGTTTTACCGACGATGAGCGCAAGATACAGTTTGCCGGCTATACAAAGCTATCGCCCGTCACACTGCGTAACCGTGCCATCGGATACAACGAGGACGACCGCGGACAGCATGACACCGCCTACCCCACTCCTTACGCACATGGCGCCGCCATGATGATAAAGCGCAGTGCCATCGAATCAGCAGGCCCTATGCCCGAGTGTTATTTTCTGTACTATGAAGAGTTAGACTGGTCTGTGCGCCTGCACGAAGCCGGATATGAAATATGGTACGACCCGTCGTTCACCATCTACCACAAGGAGAGCCGCTCGACAGGCACCGACAGTCCTTTAAAGACATTCTACATAACCCGCAACCGCCTGCTTTTTGCAAAACGAAACACCAATGGCATTGAGAGATTGGCGGCATATTTTTACCTGATTACCATCGCTTCACTCAAAAACATCATAACACACAGTATCAAAGGCCGCTTTGACTTGGTAAAATCCACTGTCGGCGGCATCGTGAACTTCTTAAAATCATAACATCATGAACATCGGATGGATTGTCATAAACATAATAGACATCATACTGTTTGCAATCGTATCACTCACGGTTGCATATCTCACCGTATTCTCGATTGCCGCCCTTTTCAACAGACGTACCGGTGTTCCGGCGGCAAAACACCAGAACCGTTTTATCATCCTCATACCCGCATACAAACAGGATAAAAGCATAGAACAGACCGTCAAGACCGCTCTCGGACAGACATACCCGCAGCGTCTGTTCGACATAACCGTCATTTCCGACCATCAGAAAGAAATAACCAACTTTCATCTCGCTCAATATCCAATAACACTGCTGACCCCTAATTTTGCCAGCAGTACGAAAGCCAAGTCGCTGCAACTGGCCATCAACAACCTGCCGCAGTTCAAGATATACGACATAGCGATAGTGCTCGACGCGGGTTCGGTGGTAGAGCCCGAATTCCTCCAACAGATGAACGACGCATTCGAAACAGCAGGCACAAAGGCCATACAGGCTCATCGCCTGTCTAAAAACCGTGACACGGCAATAGCCAACCTCGACGCAATATTCGAAGAGATAAACAACTCCGTCTTCCGCCGTGGACACATAACACTCGGAATATCAGCCGCCATATCCGGTTCGGGCATCGCTTACGACTTCAAATGGTTCAAAGAAAACATAATGAAGATAAACACAGGATGGGAAGACAAGGAACTGGAGGCGTTGCTCATGCGCCAGCATATATACGTAGACTACTTCGACCATATCCACGTGTACGATGAGAAAACAAGACAGTCGGCCGATTTCAACAAGCAGAGAGGCCGGTGGGCATCCACACAACTGCGCTCTTTATTCTCAAACGCGCGCTATCTTCCGGCCGCAATATTGAAAAAACGATACGACCTGATAGACAAAATCATACAGTGGATGCTTATCCCTCGCACAATAATGGTAGCCGTGATGGTGCTCATGAGCATCGTCCTGCCGTTCATTTACCTCACACTGGCCGTGAAATGGTGGATTATGTTTGCCGTCACTATGCTTGTACTGGCCATAGCCACTCCCGATTACCTCGTAGACGACAAGTGGGACAAATCATTTTTCAAGGCACCGTTCATCATGCTTGTATCACTGCTGAACATAACGAAAATGATACGCCGCAAAAAGAATTTCGAAAACCGCAACTGACAGCAAGCCATGACATGGACAATAATACATATCATCGACATAACGCTATGGCTTTTAATGGCCGGTTCGGTCGTCTACGTGCTTTTCTTCGCCGTCGCCAGCAAGTTCAATAGCGGAAAGACACAACGCAGACCAAGGGCATGCAACGACCGGAGGCACACATTCCTCGTATTGTTTCCCGCATACAATGAAGACAATGTGATAACGACATCCGTATCAGCATTCCTCAACCAAGACTACCCCACCGACCACTATCATGTCGCAGTGATATCAGACCACATGCGGAACGATACCAACAACAAACTAAGCTTGATGCCGATAACACTCCACAAACCGGTTTTCGAGAACAGTTCGAAGGCCAAGGCCCTTCAGTATGCCATGGCAAACTGTGACCGCCGATACGACTTCGTCGTCGTGCTCGACGCCGACAACGTGGTGAACAGCGATTTCCTTATCCGGCTCAACACAGCCTGCCAATACGGATATTCCGCAATTCAGTGCCACAGGCTCGCCAAAAACACCGATAACGACATTGCCGTGCTCGACGGACTTAGCGAGGAGATAAACAACACCATATTCAGAAAAGCCCACAATAACATAGGTCTGTCTTCCGCTCTGATAGGCTCTGGTATGTGCTTCGACTTCAAGTGGTTCACGGACAATGTAAGACTTCTCTCAACCGCCGGCGAAGACAAAGAGCTTGAAGCACTCCTGCTCATGCAGGGTATATATATAAAATATGAGGAAGACATCGCCGTGTTTGACGAGAAGGTGGCAAGTAAAGACAATTTCCAGCAGCAGCGGCGGAGATGGATGACAGCCCAGATACAATGTCTGTCAAGAATGCTCCCGCACGTTCCCACCGCCATAAGGCAAGGCAACATTGACTATATCGACAAGACGGTACAGCAGATGCTCATCCCGAGGTCTATACTCATAGCCGCCATACTATTCTTCGCCGGGCTGTCACTTGTAGCCGTTCCGGTGTGGAGCATGAAGTGGTGGGCTCTGCTCGCCGTTCTCTGCCTCTCTGTCATCATGTCGATACCAGGAAAGAAACGCTCCGGAACCACTCTCCGCAAAGTTACGGCCATGCCCCACCTCGTATGGAAGATGCTCGCCAACATCCGTCATATCGACAAGAACGACACTACATTCACACACACAAGACACGAAAGATGAGAATAGCCGTCCTGACATCCGGAATACTCCCCGTACCGGCCACAGGCGGAGGAGCGGTGGAAAACCTTATCGATTTCTATCTCGAATATAACGACCGTCACCGCCTGCACGACATAACCGTATACAGCACAGAAAGCAAAGAGGCCCGCAAGCACCGTGCACTCGCCTCATCCGTAAACCACTACGTGTTCATAGATACGGAAAGTTTCATCTCAAAAATCATGAAGCGCATACACCGGCTGACAAACCGGAACGAATACTACCACTATACCATCGAGTTCTATCTCGCCAAAGCCCTAAGGCACATCAACAGGCAAACCTACGACGCCATAATAATAGAAAACCGCCCCGGCTATGCGCTTCATCTGGACAGCCTCGCCATACGTCCCAAGATCATATATCACCTGCACAACGATGTCTTAAACCGGAATACACCGAGACAAAAAGAACTGTACGACGCTGCCGACACAATAATATCCGTGTCAGACCATATCACCAAGCAGGTAAGCGCAGTGAGCGGTAAAGACAGCAAGTGCGTCACCGTGCACAACGGTATAGATACGGCCATGTTCTCCGCATGCGGGAAACAAGAGATGCGCAGAGCCGATATCGGCCTGGCAGAAAATGATTTCGTTGTCGTTTTCAGCGGAAGGATTATTCCGGAGAAAGGCATATCCGAGCTCATGGATGCCATGACAGCCCTACAAGACAGACCAGACATAAAACTGCTTATCGTGGGCGGAGCTTTCTTCGCCAACGAGACCGGAACCAATCCGTTTATAGACTCGCTCATAAAAAAAGCCGCCCCTATTAAAGACCGCATCGTATTCACCGGCTTCGTTCCCTATGACAAAGTGCCACTATACCTGCGTCTGGCAGACATCGCGGCACTGCCCTCTACATGGGAAGAGCCTTTCGGGTTGACATGCGTGGAAGCTATGGCCGCCGGACTGCCAATCATCACGACAGACAGGGGCGGACTGCCAGAAACGGCCACGGACGAATGTGCGGTCATCGTCACTCCCGGCAACGATTTGGCACGACAACTGGCCTACGCCATATCAGACCTTATGGACTCTGCCGAAAAGCGGGAGAAAATGGGAAGAGCCGCACAGGCACGTGCCGCCATGTTCTCAAAGGAGCGGTATGCCGAAGCGTTCTTCAAAGCTCTGCAAGCGATATAAAAAGAATTAAGACACAATAAAAGCCATCAATAATATTTACAAAACTCCTTTTATATTTCAATCATCTGAAAACAAAAATCCTCCGGACGGAAATACCGCCGCATTTCACAAGTTTTCACAAACACCTGTGTATCAATACAATACATCTGAAACACATTGTTTATTCAACAAACACCCCTCACCTGCCTTGGGTTGTATTTGCGTTTAGCGTCCCGTTAGCCTGCGTTTAGCCGCCCGTTGTCTTCCAACGAGCGGCTAAACGCAGTGCAATTAATTGCCAAATGCGTTCCAAGGAGTATCCCGCTGCAAAAAAAACAAAGAAGCAGACATCCCACAATCGATATACTATCGCAATGCGTATAGCTACACATATCGCATTGTTGTTCTATTTCAAAGAAAAACAAAGTGTTAATTTTATGATTTTTTCATTACAACAGATGATTAAAAAGTCAAATAAAACCAGTTCATTACCGATTCTTTTCCGTATCTTTGCAAAAGACAGGCGGTGCCCAGGCAAATTGAGACATAATCCATTGCTTACGGTTCTTAGCCATCATTCCCACATATAATGAACCGATGAAAATACTCTTTCTCGTATATCACGGCTTTTCGGAAGCAAGCGGAATAAGCAAAAAGATACGCAGTCAGGTAAAAGGACTGCGCGAGAACGGTCATGACGTGCATGTGTGCTATTATGACTTCTCGGCCGACGGACACCGATGCCGCTATGTGGACGATACAGTAATACAAGACTACGGCACCGGACTGCATGCCGCCATACGGCAACGGTACGACTACGGATGCGTGTACAAGTACTGTGCCGGTAACGGCATTGATTTGGTATACGCCCGCAGTTTCATGAATGCCACTCCGCAGCTCGCAAGACTGTTCGCCCGCTTGCGCAAATCGGGCATAAAAACCGTGACCGAGATACCCACATATCCTTATGACGGCGAGTTTGCGGGCTTCCCGTTGAAAGAGCGTATCAGGCTGTTTGTCGATAAAATGTTCCGCCGCAGGCTCGCAAAAGAGATGAGCGCGATAGTAACGTTCTCCGATGCCGAATATATTTTCGGCTGCAAGACTGTGAATATCAGTAATGGAATAGATCTCGACAGCATACCTATACATGAGTGCCGGCACAGAGACAATGCCGTACACCTAATCGGAGTGGCCGAAGTTCACTATTGGCACGGATACGACAGACTGATCGCCGGCCTGGGAGAATACTACGCAAAACCGGGAACAAGACGCAATGTATACTTCCATATAGTGGGAGGTGTGGGCGAAAGTGAGATGCACGGCTCCGCCCATGCTCCGGGATTTGCCTGCATTATAAAAAAATACAGGATAGAGAAAAACGTTGTTTTCCACGGTCAGTTATTCGGCACAGAGCTCGACAGGGTTTTCGACAGCTGCGTCTTTGCCGTGGGAAGTCTCGGCCGTCACCGCAGCGGAATAACCTCGATAAAGACATTGAAAAACCGTGAATATGCCGCCCGAGGCATTCCTTTCGCATATTCCGAATGCGACAGTGATTTCGATGGCCGCAGATATGTGCTTAAAGTGCCGGCCGATGAGTCGCCGATAAATATCGGCTCCATAATCGAGTTCATCGAAAGCCACGACTTCCAACCATCAGACATTCGCGACACCGTATCCGATTTATCATGGAAAACGCAGATGAAACGAGTCGTAGACGCGGTAAACAAGATGTGATTTCCACCGGTGTCTTATTGAGACACGCCTGTATCCGCGATATTAAGAAAGCGTTTGAATTGCCATACGGCAATACATAAATCCAAATTTCACTGCCACCACGCCCTTTTAAGCCAGAACACAAGGATTGATTTCAGCCCGATATATCCCATATACCCGGATTTCACAGCCCTGGCGAACAGTCCGAACTTGTATTTCAACGGTATCAGATGACCGGTGTAGAACACGATGGGAAGCATAAACCCGAGGTATCTTTCGGCCGTCTGGCCACCGTTTAACTTCTTAATCTCATCCGCCACGGTCATATAGCAGTCAAGATTGCGCCTCGTGAAGCCCGTGCCCATCGTGGAACCAGTCCTTATACGGTGGGTGACAAAAACTTTCCGAATACAAAAAACACTCCGACATTTAAGGAAAAGAGATGTCGAGAACAACTCATCCTCATGTATTATTCCATTGTAAAACGATATGCCCGTGCCTTTGAGAAAAGACCGTCTGACCATATAAAGCCACACGACAGAATTATATCTGCCGTTGTCCATCATTATATTCAACAGCTCTTCCCCCGTATATGCCCTGCCCTCTTCAAGAAAACGGCTCTGCCTGTAATCCCATGATATCGGGCATGCCCCCTCCTCATATACCGTATCGGCGTCGAACACGCACATGTCGGCATTGTTTACTGAGGCATATTCATGGCATGTTTTCAATGCGTCGGGATGTATAGTGTCGTCGGAATCCATGAAATAGATATATTCCCCGGTAGCGACGGCCATTCCGGCATTTCTCGCCGCGGCCTGTCCACGGTTCTCCTGATTGATGAGCGTGATACGGCAGTCTGACGCCATATACTTCCTTACTATCTCCTCGCTGTCGTCTGTCGACCCGTCGTTCACCGCTATAATCTCAATATCACGCAGGGTCTGGCCCATCAACGACGTGAAAGTGTCGTCAAGGTATAACCCGACGTTATATATGGGAAGTATTACGCTTACTTTATTCATTGTTACGGCAAATTTAATAAAATCTTTTCACTGTGGGAAATAATTACAACGCCTTTTCCTAATGTCGGAATAAATGACTATCTTCGCAATGTTAAACAACATAACGGCTCACTGTGCTTAAATCTTTCCGATTATGAAAATAGCCTATTGCACTCCATCTCTATATATTGCAGGAGGTGTCGAGCGTGTATTGACATTGAAAGCGAACTATTTTGCCGACCGCTTCGGTCATGATGTGACAATCATTCTGACCGACGGACATGGCAAACAGCCGTATTATCATCTTTCGGATAAAGTGAGGGTGATAAACCTCGACATCGGTTTTGAGGAGTTGTGGACATGCACCTTCATCAAAAAAGTGTTCGTATACCTGCGCAAGCAGCGGCTTTTCAAACGCAGACTGCGTGCCGAACTCATGCGCCTCAGACCGGATATAACGGTCAGCATGCTGCGACGAGAGATAAATTTCATCACCGACATCAAAGACGGAAGCATGAAAATCGGCGAGATGCACATAAACAAAAAGAACTATCGTAACTTCGAAACGGAAGATACGAACATTGTCAAACGGTGTTTTGCAAAGTTCTGGATGTACGGTTTGGTATCTAAATTGAAGAAGCTGGATAAGTTTGTAGTATTGACGGATGAGGACAAAAAAGCGTGGAACGGATTAAAGAACATGGTTTCCATTCCCGACCCCCTGTCTTTCACTCCCTCTACACGCAGCGACCTAATGCGGAAACGGGTGATAGCGGTAGGCAGATACAGTCATGAAAAAGGCTATGACCTGTTGTTGCGGGCATGGAGTAAAGTGGAAAAAGAATGTCCAGACTGGGAACTGGCTGTTTTCGGAATGGGCAACAGAGAGCCATACGAGCAACTGTCGGCCGAGCTTGGAATAGACAGTAGCCGCTGCAGGCTGAACGGCAGCACTCACGATATAGAACGGGAGTATACGGCCAGCTCGCTGTTTGTGTCAAGCAGCAGGTTCGAGGGGTTCGGAATGGCACTTGTCGAAGCTATGGCCTGCGGACTTCCGGTAATATCTTTTGATGGCGCCTGCGGTCCGAGAGCTATAATATCCCACGGCACCGACGGTCTGTTGGTACCTGCCGAAGATGCCAACGCGCTTGCCGCTGCAATGTCTTCATTGATGAAATCGCCGGGAAGGATGAATGAAATGGCAGGCAACGCCGTGCGGAAATCCGAAAATTATGACATGGACATGCTTGCCGAAAAGTGGCGTGAATTATTCAATGAAGTATGCAATAAGTGAAAACAGACATGGCTTGGTACAATAAATATCTTTCTATATACGACAAACCAATAGATGAAATACCGGTAGCGGTACTTGACGAGATACGTGAAAAGCTGGCCTCATCGCAGAGTGGAGAGCCGGTAGTGTCTGTGGTAGTCATCGCGCACAACGAGGGCAGACGCCTTGCCGCTTGTCTATGGTCGCTCAGCGAGTTGAAATCAAGCCATCCGCTGGAGATTATCGGAGTGAACAATAACTCATCGGATAACACGGAGGATATATATAAAACACTTGGATTGCCTTATTTCAACGAACCGCGACAGAGTCCGGGATTTGCCCGCCGGTGCGGATTATACAACTCGCGCGGCAAATATCATTTCTTCATAGACGCCGACACGGTATATCCTTCCGGGTATATAGATATAATGATGTCAACACTTTTAAAGCCCGGGGTATCATGTGTCGGGGCTCTTTGGAGCTTCTATCCGGATGAAAAGCATTCCGCCGCAGGGCTTTTCATCTTTGAGGCAATTCGTGACTTCTTTCTGTTCGTACAACATTTCAAGCGTCCGGAACTTTGCGTTCGCGGCATGGTATTCGCCTTCAACGCTGATTACGCACGCCATGAGAACATACGCACTGACATAAAACGTGGAGAAGACGGCTCACTCGCCCTGTCATTGAAAAAATACGGCCGCATAGCGTTTATCCATGATAGAAAAGCCCGCCCGGTAACCGGATATGGCACACTGGGCAATGATTCGCTGATGAAGAGCCTGATGAAGCGAGTCCGCATGCAGTCCAAAGGAATATGGCGCATATTCTATAAAAAAGAGCACTACGAAGACTCGAAAGACAACCTTGTATAAACATTATTCTCAATACTTTGCGAGGCTTATTTCAATATACGCCTAAAAATCCGCAACATTTATACAGATGCTATAATGCTTATTTACCAAGTGTATAACACATATGCCTAAACTGATTTCAGCACATTTTCAAACAGTTCAGCCCACTTTCCCATCACCGTTTCCCTCGAATACCGCCTGATGTTCTCCCTGGCCTTGCGCCCCATTAGCTTTCTCGTCTCCTCATTTTCGATAAGGAAACAAATCTTGTCGGCCAGCTCCTTGCAGTCCAAGTATCTCACAATAAATCCGTCTTCACCGTCTTTTATCACATCGGCCGGACCGTAAGGGCAGTCAAACGACACGCAAGGCACACCGCAGGCCATAGCCTCTATCAGCACCATACCGAACCCCTCGAAACGCGAACTCATGGCATATATGCTGCTTTCGAGATACTTTTCCATTATATTTTTAGTCGGTTTGTGTATGACAAATGACCGTTCAAGTCCCTTTCCGGCAATAATCTCCCTCAAACGGCCCTCATCTTCGCCCTCACCATATACATTAAGCGTCCAGTCGGGATGCCGCTTGCTCACCGACTCCCATGCCTCAATCATGTATTCGTAGCCTTTCTGCTCGCTGAGACGTCCCACGCATATCACGTTTTTATTCTCGCAAGCGCTCGATTGGCCAGGATAGAACGGCAATGAGTTGGGTATCACGTATGTACGGGCAGTCCCTTGCCAACTGGCAGCATCGTGCCCGGTCAGCAATACGAGTGCCGCCAGCCTTGAAACGGCTTTCTCCTGTTTCCGCCGCCAGTGCCGTGCCACGTATTTGTATATCCCCCCACGTTGTTCGAGCAAGTGAAAGTTTCGCGAATACTCTTTCGCCACGTGCGATTCGCCTATTTTCACACTCCCGTCGCGTATCGATGTCAGGAACTCCATGTCCCTTCCGAGCGTGGTTATCACTATATCCGGCTTTTCTTCACACAGCAACCGCGTGAGCGCACGCTTGTATCTGCGCATATAAATGAAGTAAACGCACGCCCGTAACACCGTATTGTATCTGTATTGACGGTCGAAATCTATGTCAATGCTTATCATTCTCGCTTTCGGCGATAACGGAAAGAACGGCTCCCTGCCGTTTTGCGACGTTGTGACAATAGCCACCTCATGCCCGTTCTCGGCCAGATAGTTTGCCTTTTCGACGATAACCCTGTCGGCTCCGCCTACCGTCGTGAGCGAATAATAGATATAAAAGATTTTCATTGGTTAGATATCTTTTTGTTAATGCGTATCGCCAAGCGTGTTATTTTGATGATGATGCGGTGTAAGCGGTCTCTTGTCGAAAGATAGGCGATGTCTTCAAGCAGCGGACTGCGCAACCGGCGGAAGAACATGTAGTCTTCGGCTATTCTCTCGGGAAACATCTCTTTCATTATGATATCCTGTTCCCTGTATCTCGCCCCGGCATCAAGACTGCTTATTCCGGTGACGTCATATACCGCAATCATATTGTCGACAACCCTATATGTACGGTTATCGGCCACTATGCACTTGACCGTCAGTTTCCAATCACTCAGCAATCTGAGATTTTCATCGTATCTGTCCGTGTCGAATATACTCTTCTTATAGAACGCAGACTGGTGATTAAACCCGTAAATACATAACGAATAGAGAGTCATACGCCCCGCAGGCGACCATATATTGCCGTCACTTCTCAATGCTTTGCCGAAAATAATGTCTTCATCCGCATCTTGCGGCAGATTAATAAGAACGTCATTATCGTGAAAACAGTCGCCCGAGTTCATGAAGTTAAGATATTCTCCATGTGCCTGCGCCAGTCCCTTGTTCATGGCATTATATATTCCTTTGTCACGTTCGGACACCCAATAGTCTATCTTTCCGGCATATTCTTCTATCACCTCCACGCTACCGTCTGTCGAGCCGCCGTCGATTACGATATATTCGATGTCCCGACAGCTCTGGTTGACCACGCTCTCTATTGTCTTGCGCAGTCCGTCACGGTTATTATAGTTTATCGTTATAATGGAATATCTCATTTCTTGAATACTTTTATTCGTCCGATACAGTCTCTCGCTCCTTTTGCGAAAAGTAGAAGACCGGTTATCTCGACAGCAAGGAATATAGCAAGACATGTGACCGAATAGCCGATCCACTGTATATAACCTTCATACGGATTTATCGGTATGAACTGTTCGAGAACCGTCCCTGCCGCAAACGCAGCCCCAAAGACGACATAATATCTTACAGCGCCGTTCCAATATTGCGTGACGGGCAATTTAAGACCGGCGGTAAACAGGTAGTACGGCTTCCAGAATATGACTATCGCAAACACACTGACTATCTTTCCAGCCAGTATTCCCGTGATGCCATACATCCATCCGCCCACAATAGTTATTGTGATGTTTATCGCCAGCTCTGCCCATGCCGACCATACATCGGCATACAGGCCGTGCGAGTGATTGAATATGTCCACCACTCCTCGTGAGTTTATCATGTAAATGTATATCACGAGCATCAAAAGTATGTCATGGTCCAGGATAAATTTATCTCCAAGCCATAGCGAAATGAACGGTTCCATACCGTAGTATATCGAGAAACAGAGCACTCCCGCCACAAAATGACGTATGGTCATAAGCTCCCAAAAGACCTTCATCATATTGTCTTTTCTACCCTCTGCCACAAGATTGCCCACTCCGGCATTCACACTGTCGAGTACAGAGGTGAAAAGAAGAGTGATCTTCGATGTTATCATTATATAGTTACCGTAGTAAGCTACCATTTTAAGCGAGACGAAAGCAAATATAAAAAGCTCGTCACTCTTGCTCAAAACAAAGTCTTTTATCTTGTGGATGAATATCTGCCGTGTGTTTGCCAGTATCTCGGGATACCGGCTCAGCAGGCGGCGTCCGCTCGCCTTGTCGGTTCTAAGCCACGGGTATTCCTTGTCAATCTTACGGTTTAGGACAATACAGGCGAACACCCCGAACATAAACTCTATCGCGACCCATACATAGAGATTATGATATCTGTATGCAAGAAAGATCTGGACGGCTGTCTTTACCAGCCCCGCCGACTGGAAATAAACAGCCACAAGATAGTTCTTCTGGTCTGCTTGAAGCAGTATTTGGCGGTAGTTTATGAAATATGATATAAGCGAAGAGCCGAGAAAAGAATAGAAAGTGAAATAAATTATAGGCATACCCAATTTCTCTCCGCCGAACATCAAAGGGAAAAAGAGACTCAGAACGACGCCCGCCCCAAGCATTGCGAAACCGATACAACGATACAGATAACCTAAAACAGACAATATCTGACCTATCTTTATCCTGTCGCCAGCCTGAATAGGCTTATACAGAAAGAAACTGACGCAACTGCCGATACCCAACTCCGCAAGGTTAAGATAACCGAGAATATTACCCAATGTGCCGGTGAGACCTATGAAATCGGCACTCAGGTTGTCGAGAAATATCTTACGGGAGAAGAAAGCCAAGAACAACGACAGGAAGTAAAACAAAAGATTTACCTCCGCGTTTATAACACTTTTATGTACTCTTCCACCCATCAGGCATGCGTTTTTCCATCGACTATACTATGCAAAGATAAGTCAAATATTTGGAAAAACGATTTTTTATCGCTATTTTTGCGGATATCAAAGAAACAGGCCATGAACAATGAACGTTTGCGACAAAACTTTAAATCTGATACCGGTATAAAAAGACTTATAGGCTTTCTGATAATGAACCGGGTGCAGACAAGACCGCGTTGGTACGTCCGTATGCTTGCCCCGCTATACCAACACAGAGGCAAGCACTCCGTAATACACCGCAGCGTGCGTATGGACACACCGCCATACAGACGTTTCTCGCTCGGCAATCGCAGCGTCATAGAGTCGTTCTGTTGCATCAACAATGCAGTGGGCGACGTGATTATCGGCAACGACAGCCGCATAGGCCTCCACAGCACAATTATCGGCCCGGTAACGATAGGCAACCATGTACACCTTGCCCAGGGCATCACCGTGACGGCTCTCAATCATAATTTCACCAATCCGGACAAGCGAATAGACGAACAGGGAATCACGACCAAACAAGTGACTATAGAGGACGACGTGTGGATAGGCGCCAACGCCGTGATCCTTCCGGGAGTGAATATCGGACGGCATGCAGTGGTTGCGGCGGGAGCCGTGGTCACAAAAGACGTGAGCCCGGGTACACTTGTGGCTGGAGTACCTGCAATATTGAAGAAAAGGACACTATAATCGGCATACGATGAGAATAGGGATAGAGGCGCAGAGAGTTTTCCGGAAAAACAAACATGGCATGGACTATGTGGTTTTGCAGGAAATACGCGAATTGCAAAATATTGATACGGAAAACGAATACTTCGTATATGTGAAACCAGGGGAAGACATTTGCCTGACAGAATCGTCCAACGTTCATATCCGTGAGACTAGATGTCCGTCGTATCCGCTATGGGAACAGTATGCACTGCCGCGTGCGGCAAAGCACGACAAGGTAGACATTCTGCACTGCACAAGCAACACCGCCCCCATATTCACCGGAGGCATACCGCTTGTTCTCACACTGCACGACATCATTTTCCTCGAACCGAGAGACAAAAAGAACAAGTCGCTGTATCAAAACATGGGGTGGCTGTATCGCAGGCTCGTTGTACCGAGAATAATATCAAAGTGCCATAGAATAATCACCGTATCAGACTTTGAGCGAAACAACATACTCAAAAAACTACACCTGAAAGACAAGCAGGTGACAAGGATATACAACGGATATAACGAATGGTTCGTACCGGCTGACAATGAAGACGGCAACTACAGAAAACACATCGGCGAAAAGGACTATTTCTTCTTCCTGGGTAACACGGATCCGAAGAAAAACACGGAACGGACACTCGTTGCCTACTCCAAATACTTGAAACACTCGGACATAAAGAGAAAACTGCTCGTTGCAGACCTGTCGCCAGAATATATAGCGGAAATTCTGAAAGCCAACGGAATAGAGCATGTGATGGATAACATATCCGCACCCGGATATATCGCCAACACAGACCTGCCCGGCATATACGGAAACGCTTTCGCTTTTCTGTATACCTCGTTAAGAGAAAGTTTCGGCATACCGTTGCTCGAAGCCATGGCCTGCGACACGCCGACAATAACGGCCAACCGCTCGTCGATGCCAGAGATAGCTGGCAGCGATGCCGCTCTCATAGACCCGGAAAATGCCGATGAGATAGCCGCTATGATGCTTAAATTGGAAAACGACCCTGCCTTTTATCAAAGTCAAAAAAGCATAGGACATAAACGGACAAAACTGTTCTCATGGAGAAAAACGGCCGAAGAACTGCTGCGGCTATATGCCAACGTTTTTAATGAGATAAAGGAAATACGGTGAAAAAAGCGACATACCGCCACAAACGGACCTATTCATTCAGACAAACAAATCGAGTGAAAGATCTCTAACCGGAGGCACTTCCTCTTTCACTACCACAGTCTCGTCACGAAATTCGAGCATCAGCTGTCGTGCGTCATCACTGTTATCGGTGTTCAATCTGTAATACCCCCTACGCCCTGTACTCTCTATCAACGATTGAGACGATTTGGAATTTCTCGAAAGATACTGCTGCACATAGCGATGAATTTCGCCAATATCGGGAGAAGAGAACAAGCCGCAGTTCATGTTATAAACATGCTTCGCCAATACCTGCACGCTTATTCCGCCGCTTCCGGCTTCGGACATTATTCTTAATATCTGTTTGTCGTATGTCATCTTGACCATAAAAAAGGCCGGTAATACCTATGCATACCGGCCTTTCCTTAAATGTATCACATTATAAATTTAAGCCAATGTAATCTTATCTTCCACTGAAACAATCTTGCCTTCCTTGAAGAGCCAGCCCATTCCAAGAAGAGTCTCCTCCTCGCTGATACCCGCCGCTTTTGTAATCTCTTTCAATGTCAAGGCTTTCCCTGAGGCTGCAAGTGCCTGATAGACATCACCTGCTTTAAATCCTACATTCTCAGCATTGAATGACACAACTGTCTTTTTAGCCGTTGCGGCTTTCTTCACGGTTGTCTTCTTCGTCTCCGCTGCCTTTGTCGCAGTCTCTTTCTTTACAGTTTTCTTTTCTGCCATAATAAAAAATATAATACTCTAACGAGTGATTTAATTTCTTTTTGTTATCACTTCGGATGCAAAAGTACGCTTTTTATTATTAACTGCAAATTTTTTATTACAATAATTAGCTAAGTTTCAACTATTTAAAAGATTTTTATCACCATTCTTGATATAAATCACGGGCAGCCGTTATTATTCTTGACGTATATCAAGTTTTAATTGAAGCTCATCCAGTTGTTTAGGATCAAGTTCACCTGGTGCGTCGAGCATTACATCGCGTCCGCTGTTGTTTTTGGGGAAAGCTATGCAGTCGCGTATGGAATCAAGACCGGCCATCACGCTCACGAAGCGATCGAGACCGAACGCCAGACCGGCATGAGGCGGCGCACCATACTTGAACGCATTTATGAGAAATCCGAACTGAGCCATGGCCCGCTCGGGCGTAAAACCGAGAATACGGAACATTTTCTCCTGAAGCTTGCCGTCGTGTATACGCAAACTGCCGCCTCCCAACTCTATTCCGTTGCACACAAAGTCATAAGCTCTGGCACGAACACGCTCGGGATGCTCATCGAGCAGAGGTATATCGTCGGGGTTGGGCATGGTGAACGGATGGTGTGTGGCCATCAGGCGCTGCTCCTCGTCGCTCCACTCGAAAAGCGGGAAGTCCACAATCCATAGGCACTCGAACCTGTCTTTGTCGCGCAATCCCAGCCTGTCGCCCATCTCAAGACGCAATGTGCAAAGCTGGGTACGTGTCTTGTTGGCCTTGTCGCCGCTGAGAATGAGGACAAGATCACCGTCTGCGGCACCCATCTTCTCCTTCAACGCCTGCAACACCTCAGGCGAGTAAAACTTATCTACGCTTGACTTAACCGTGCCATCGGCATTGAACTTAACATATACAAGTACCTTGGCACCTACCTGAGGACGCTTCACGAAATCTGTAAGCTGGTCGAGTTGCTTGCGGGTATAGTCGGCGCACCCCGGCACGCATATACCTCCGATATACTCGGCACTGTCGAACACAGAGAATGTGCCTGTACCTTTGAGTACATCCATCAGTTCAACAAATTCCATACCGAAACGCAGATCGGGCTTGTCGCTGCCGAAACGCCGCATGGCGTCGTGCCATGTCATCTGAGTGAGCTTTGCCGGAAGTTCCACACCGCGCACCTCCTTGAACAGGTGACGGGCCATGTCCTCAAACAAATCTATCACATCGTCTTGCTCTACAAAACTCATCTCACAGTCTATCTGAGTGAATTCCGGCTGACGGTCGGCACGCAAATCCTCGTCACGGAAACACTTGGCTATCTGGAAGTAACGGTCGAAACCGCTCACCATCAGCAGCTGTTTAAGTGTCTGCGGACTCTGCGGCAGCGCATAGAACTGTCCCGGATTCATACGCGACGGCACCACGAAATCACGTGCGCCCTCGGGGGTTGAACCGATGAGGACGGGAGTCTCCACCTCTATGAAGTCCTTTGAGTCAAGAAAGTTTCTGATCAGTATCGTCATGCGGTGGCGCAACTCCATGTTGCCGCGCACGGCATTACGGCGCAAGTCAAGATAACGGTATTTCATGCGGATGTCGTCTCCGCCGTCTGTATTGTCTTCGATAGTGAATGGAGGGGTGGCGCTCTCGCTCAGCACATTAAGTTCGGAGGCGATGATCTCAATGTCGCCTGTGGCTATATTATTGTTTTTGCTCTCGCGCTCGCTTACCGTACCCTTGACCTGGATGCAGTACTCTCGGCCGAGCCTGTTGGCCCGCTCGCAAAGGGCGGCATCCACAGCCTCGTTAAACACCAACTGAGTGATTCCGTATCTGTCGCGCAAATCGACGAACGTCATACCGCCCATCTTGCGGCTCCGCTGTACCCATCCGGCAAGCGTGACCACGCTGCCCGCATCGGAGAGTCGCAGCTCTCCACAAGTCTTACTTCTATACATAATTAAGTGTTATTGACTTTTATTCTATTATTATTGTATGCAAAATTATACAAAAATGCGGAAACAAGCAAATTATTGACTTCTTTTTAAAACTATGGCCTCGGTATACGATCGGAGCATGCCCCGATACCCGCTGACAGCAATATGAAAGGCACAAGGCTATCAGCAACAGACAAATGCGAAAAAAGATGACAAAAAGTCGCTTATAAATTGTTCGTAAAAAAAATAAAAATCCCACGGCCGAAAATACTGTCGCATTTCACGATTTCACGCAACCGCCTGTATATAAATAAAATACATTTACAACACCTTATTCTGGCACCAGATATACCCGACTAACTTAGGGGTGTTTTTGCGTTTAGACGCTCGTTGCATTGCAACGGGATGTCCGTTGCAATGCAACGAGCGTCTAAACGCATCGCAATTAACGGCCCAACGCACTCCAACGAGCGTCTAAATGCAGAAGAATCCCTTTTCCGTATTTCTGCCTATCGTAATGCATATAGCGACATATATCGCATCGCTTTTCTATTTCAAGGAAAAATAAAGTGTTAAATTCATGACTTTATTATTACTTTCACATTCTTAATCGGAATGATTTGAGTATCTTTGTAAACAGACTATAAATACCTGTTTTTATGAAACGACACATCATCACACTGCTCTGCGCCATGACGCTCGCGGCCAGCGCCCAACAACCGACCGTGGAATTTATCACCCCGGAAATCGTAAGGGTACGGTGGACGACAGGCAATGAGCCTACTGACAATGGAACGGGAGTATGCGTGTATGAGAGGAAAGACGTAAAAGTAAAACACAAAGAGACCACGGAAAGCAGTGTTCTCACCTCATCCGCACTCACGGTAACGATAGACAAGACAAGCGGCGCCGTGACATTCACGGACAGGAAGACCGGCAAAACACTGTTCAAGGAAAACACGGCACTGCCGCATGAGGCCGAGACGGTATTCAGGGAGCGCATCGTATATAACGACAAGACGGCGCGAATGGAGGAGACGGCAAACGGGAAAGTGACAGTAAAGGACATCATGCGCCGCGACACAACAGGCACATACACACGCTACAAAGTGAACTTCTCATACTGTGGCCCGGAGGCCGTGTACGGACTCGGATCACACATGGAAGACTACATGAACCTGAGGGGAAAGACGATTTATCTCACCCAGCACAACCTTAAAGCGATGGTACCGGTAATTGTGACGACGGGCGGCTACGGATTGCTGTTCGACGCCGGCTGCGCCATGAAATTCAGCCCCTGCGGACAGACGGCAGACGGGCATGCGGAAACCTCGGGATTTTCCATGGAGCTTGACGCGGCAAAAACCGTGGACTACTACTTCATAAGAGGGGAAAAGCCCGACGACATAGTGGCGGGCTATCGCCATCTCACGGGAAAAGTGTCGCTCATGCCGAGATATGTGTTCGGATACACGCAGTCCAAAGAGCGTTATGTATCGTCGGACGACATTATCAGCACCCTCCGCGAATACCGCCGGCGGCATGTGCCAATAGACATGATAGTACAGGACTGGAACTACTGGCCGGAAGGATGGGGATACATGAAAATGAACCCAAAGCACTATCCCGACCCGAAAGCTCTCGCCGACTCGGTGCATGCGATGAACGCCAAACTGATGATAAGTATCTGGCCCAACCCGCAGTACTGCCCCGAGGAGCGTGATTTCCGCGGCAGAGGGTTCATGCTCGAACACTCGGTATACGACGCTTTCAACGCCGAGGCACGCAAACTCTATTGGAAATACGCCTACGATGAGTTTTTCTCACGAGGTTTTGACGCATGGTGGTGCGACAGCAGCGAACCTCTTGACGGCGACTGGAACAAAATCCCCGACCAGAAAGACGGCAAACCGTATGGCCGGGACGACCACGAACGCCGCTGGCAGCTGAACAAAGACATACTTGGCGACGCTCTCGGAGCCGAACGCGGCAGCCTCTACTCGCTATATCACTCGCAGGGAATATACGAGAACCAACGGTTGACGACTGACAGCAAACGGGTAGTGAACCTCACACGCAGCTCATACGCCGGGCAACAGCGCTACGGTACGATAGTGTGGAACGGCGACACGCACGCATCATGGAGATCATTTCGCCAACAGATACCTGCCGGCCTGAACTACATGGCAACAGGCAATCCATATTGGACTGTGGACGTAGGCTCGTTCTTCACGCGCGACGACGGACGGCGGTGGTTCTACACGGGCGAGTTTCCCGACGGAGTGAAAGATGACGCATACAAAGAATACTACACACGAATGTTTCAATGGGCTACATTCCTGCCCATGCTCCGCAGCCACGGAAGCGACACACCGCGCGAGATATGGCAGTTCGGCGAACCAGGAACACCGTATTACGACGCCATATTGAAAATGATAAACCTGCGCTACACCCTGATACCATACATATACAGCATGGCAGCACGGCAAACCATGCACAGCTACACCATGGCACGCCCAGCTGCTTTCGACTTCCCGACCGACCAGACAGTACTCGACATGAAAGACGAATATATGTTCGGAGATTTTCTCGTATGCCCGATAACTTGCCCCATTGCCGAAAAAACACACAGAAAAGTGTACCTTCCGGCCGGAACGGACTGGACATACTACTTCAACGGCACTACATACAGCGGCGGACAATGGCTGGAAATGAAAGTGGAAACAGACAAGTTGCCACTGTTCGTGAGGTGCGGCAGCATAATACCCACAACCGAAGTGGCAGAACATACTGCCGCACAAACGGGCAAGCCGATAACCTTAAACATCTACCCGGGAGCCGACGTTACGTTCGAACTGTATGAAGACGAGGGCGACAACTACAATTACGAGCATGGCGCGCGGTCTTCAATACGCCTTATATGGAACGAGAAAAAACGCAAGCTCACCATAGACAATCGTCAAGGATGTTTCCCGGGGATGCAAAGCGAGAGAGTGTTTATAGTAAAACTGCCACACGAATATCGCACAGTGAACTATAACGGGAAGAAAACGACTGTAAGGTTTTAGCATATACGGAAAACAAAGCCATGGCAGCATACGGAAGATTTAGGCTGTATCACCATTCAATTACTTCACACATTCTTCCGTATATCACTTTTTTATGCTATCTTTGTAACCGAAAACATCAAATTACAATAATGAAAAAACTAATCACACTTTTCGCCGCGGCGGCAATGATGCTCCCGGCAGCGGCACAGACTACGAAACAAACGGAAGTGCTCAACACTGCGAGAAAAGCCAATGATTACTTCATGGCTAAGTATGAAGACCCCACACTGCCCACAAACGTAAAAAGGATACGACCGAGCCACCTGTGGACACGTGCCGTATACTACGAGGGACTGATGGCCCTTTACGGCATAGACAAGAACCAGAAGTATATCGACTATACGGACAAGTGGGCTAATTTCCATCAGTGGACACCGCGCAACGGCATCAAGACACGCCACGCCGACGACCAGTGCTGCAGCCAGACATATCTCGAGAGATTCATGATGACAGGCGACTCGACAATGCTCCGCCCCACACGCGACAATCTGCAAGGACAGATGAAAGAGCCGACCGTGGGATACTGGACATGGATAGACGCCATACAGATGGCTATGCCCGTATACGCCCAGATGTATAAAATCACCGGCGACCGCTCATACATAGAGCATGCCATGAAGATGTACCGCTGGAGCCGGAACGAGTGTGGAGGCGGACTGTTCAACGTAAAGGACGGACTGTGGTGGCGCGACGCCGACTATGTTCCGCCGTATAAAGAGAAAGACGGTAAAGACTGCTACTGGTCAAGAGGCAACGGATGGGTACTCGCCGCATACGTGAGAGTAATGGACCAACTGTCTCCCAAAGACAAGATATACAAAGAGATCAAGAAAGACTTTGTGATGATGTGCGAAGGACTGTCTAAATGCCAGCGTGAAGACGGTTTCTGGAATGTGAGCCTTGTATCTCCCGTGACATACGGCGGAAAAGAAATCACCGGTACGTCGCTATTCGTATACGGAATGTGCTGGGGCATGCGCAAAGGATACCTCAAAGAGAAAGTTTACAGGCCGATAGTCGACAAGGCATGGGACGCAATGGTGAAAGATGCCGTGCACTCCGATGGATTCCTGGGATACATGCAGGGCACAGGCAAAGACCCGTCGGCAGGCCAGCCCGTGACCTACGACAAGGTACCCGACTTCGACGACTACGGTGTGGGATGCTTCCTGCTCGGAGCAGTGGAATACTACAAACTGCTCGGCGGCGAGAAATAACACGACAAGGAAAGAATAGTTAAAGTATAAAAAAAACAAAGGCAAAAGTATGTCATTATAACAAAAATGGCTATTTTTGCCTTTAATTATTGGTAATACATATATTTTAATGACAATGAGAAAAATATTATTGATGTCGCTGATGCTGATATGCGGACTGACCATCGCTATGGCTCAGCAGGCCGGCGGCAAAAAAGGCGCAGAGATCAAATTTGACAAGACAACACACAACTTTGGAAAATTCTCAGAATCATCTCCAAAAGTGACATGCGTGTTCACATACACAAACACCGGAGACGCCCCGCTGATAATAAACCAGGCCGTAGCCAGCTGCGGATGCACAGTGCCTGAATACACGAAAGCCCCTGTGATGCCGGGACAGAAAGGACAACTGAAAGTGACATACAACGGGACGGGAAAGTTTCCAGGACATTTCAAGAAATCCATCACTGTGAGAACAAACGGTGTGGTAGAGATGACACGCCTCTATGTAGAGGGTGACATGGAAGAGGCCAAGCAGTAAAAACCGGTTTCAGCTATCTCAGAACGAGTAGCTGAAACCGAGCGAACTATATTCTTTCAACTGCCAGAAGTTCCAGTCTTCATCACGCTTTGTCGAATCGTCAAAGCGCGGATAGATGAATATATTGGCACTGATATACTTGCTGACTTTAAGGGTGAAAGTGTTTTCCCACTCCATAAGATAACGTTCATAGGTGGTGAAACAATAAAGACGTGTCTGCCACTTCATCATATCATTTATGTTCCATGTGAGGTTGGTCGTAAGTTGTGAACCGAAATCCTCACCCGTATGATGATTGCCTACTATCCCGTTACGGCCGTTCAGCGACTTCCGATCCACATACTTGAAGTTGAACGAAAGGAAAGACATGTTTATATTTCCGGTAAGCCTCTTGTTTTTAGTCTCCACAGAGTAGTCCATACCGAGACCGAGGTTTAACGTAAAAGGCGACATGAAATCCGAATACACATACTTATCGTTTGCTTTCAGACCTTTGGTAAACTGCGTATATGCAAGTACCTGCAAAGTATAATACCATTTATTTGCAGCCTGTATACCGAGTTTACCTGTATATCGGATAAGGTCAGAATTGGTCTTGAACTTGTGCAAAGTGTCGGAACGGGAGGTTTGGAAGCCAAGTTTCAGCTCAAGCTTATTGTCGAATTTAAGCCTTTGCTTGTTATTGTAGTTTGCGTTCAACACCACATTTGCCACCAACGAATAGTTGCTCTCACCTCCCTTATGCCAGTTTTCAGACAGATAATTCTGCATGAACTGCAAATTCTGGTCTCCTGAAAATGTCCAGAAGTTAGGCTTCTTTATCATCACGCCGACAGGCACACCCACCGGCTCGTCTATAAAAGGGTCTGCCTTGTCGGCCATTTTTATTTCCTGCCGTATCGGAGTGTCTATGTCGGTGAGCAGAGTTCCTGTCTGCTTGAGTTTACTCTCATCGTTTATCACAAGCCACGGCTTATTGAGATATACACTGAGCAAAGCAGCATCCACGGCATCCACGACCTTATCACCCTTATTATCCGAACGCTCGGAATACAATGCCTTTGCCACCGGTGAATGATAAAACGTAAGCGGAGCGAACAATCGGTAGTAACGGCCGTCACCGCTACCTGCGCTTAAAGAATCATTCGCCCTAACCAATGAGTCGATACGGGCATGCAAAACGGGAATGGAATCTATATAAGATCTTACAAGAACCAATGAATCTATTTTCTGCACACGCCTTGGACGCCGCTGTGCCGTCGCGTCAAAAGTAAACGCCACGGCAAGAAAAAGAATTATGATATATCTAAATTTCACCTCTGTATATTATTGTTGAAACCAAATGACGAAAAGACAAGTCGCAACTACCATCCCGTCGGACAATACCGATGACATAGCTCTATATCGTTTATATGTGGGTAAACGAATTGTCAACGGACGGTTATCTTTTGCAAAGTTAAGAATTATTAAACAAAAGACATCCCCAACGTAGTGAATTTCTGTTAATTATCGGGCTGTTTAGCGTCTTTTACAAGCTATTATCTCCTTCTCTCACGCAAACAGTCTATTCTCAACACAACTTTAAGCGGAAGATGGTCGCTTGTGCCACCGGCGGAATACTTATATCCGCTATACGTGCGATAAGGACGTACACCGCCATAAACAGCGTCGTCCTCCAAAAGGAACGGGGCATCATAAATATATGCCGTATCAACGGCCGTAAGCAACGATTTGCTCATGAAAATATGATCGAGACTGCCCCAACGGCCTTTATAACGGTAAGTGGCCTTGGCCCGGCTGCCCTTGGCTGCCGCCGTGACATCAAAAAGTCCTCCGGAAATATATCTGGAAACGGAGCGTTCGGAATTATAGGCATTGAAATCACCGGCCACCACTATGTCGGCATGTGGCGACAAGGCTCTTACCGAATCGACACTCCGCGCCACCACCTCGGCGACAGCCATACGATACGGACGCGTGATACGCTCACCGTAACGGCGGCTGGGTGCATGGACGACAAAGACATGCAACGTATCGCCAGTGATTATACGACCAGAAACATACAGTACATCACGTGTAGCTTCCATGCCTTTCATCGGCTTGACACGTAAAGAGCGATGATTTAAGGGAGCAAAAGAAAAAGGTGAATATAAAAGAGCCACATCCATTCCGCGCGGGTCATCGGAATCCGTCATGATATACTCATATCCCGCATTCCTAAGAAGGGATCGTTTGGTTAGATCCCGCATCACGCTGTCATTCTCAACCTCGCATAAAGCGACAATATCAGGTATGCCCGAACGACCTTGATACTCACCGGTGGCGATTATACATTGCGCAATGTTATTGAGTTTCTTCCAATAGCGCCATGGTTTCCATCGACGTGGTGAATCGGGAAGAAACTCGGTATCATTCCTCAGGCTGTCATGCTTACAATCGAAAAGATTCTCACAATTAAGCTCGACAAACGTGAGGAATGATACGAGTAGAAGGCTAAATGCCATCAGCAGACACGTTCAAGACGTTTCATTATAGAGAACATGAAGATGGCAGAAATGAGACAGAGAACTATAAGCACGCCCCATACCATCCAAAGCGGCAGTCCCCACAGCCATGCGGCAACTGCCGTGAGCTGATTTCCGATGGCAGTGGCGACAAACCATCCTCCCATCATCATTCCCTTATACTTCACAGGAGCCACTTTCGAGACGAACGATATTCCCATTGGAGACAGCAGAAGCTCACCGAAAGTAAGCACAAGATAGGTTGACACCAACCAATTCGGCGACACACGGGTCGCGGCATCACCGGCAGCGGCCTGCGCCTCAGGAGCAAGAAGACCCAAAGAACCTATAGTCATAATGATAAATCCGCAAGCAGCGACAAGCATACCGATAGCAATCTTGCGCGGTGCGGACGGCTCACAGTTCTTACGTGCCAACCAGCCGAATATGGCAATAGACACCGGAGTGAGCGCTATCACGAAACAAGGATTGAACTGTTGGAATATCGGTGCGGCAACTTCGGTTGAAGCCGGAAGATTCGTATATTTATAGAAAAGCGCGGCCAAAGAGGCTGCTATTACCGCACCGGCTATACTGCGGCCGCGAACGGTCTTCGACTGGAATATGGAAAAGAGGGCATACACGATGAAGATGCAAAGAACGAGGTTCCACACATCGAACATCATGCTCTCAACACCGGTAGATGACGTAGCCGTATAGTCTCGGGCAAAATATGTAAGGGTAAGTCCGTTCTGATGGAATGCCATCCAGAAGAATATCACAACCGCATATACGAGGCACAGAGCTATGATACGCTCGGTATCGGAAACACCGCTGGATTTATCATTTTGCTCGGCAACAGCATCCTTTTTAGCACTCTTCGGAGTATTTATCTCAGCATGCCTGAATGTACTACGGAAACCATAATATATCGCCATTGACACTATCAGTGACAGACATGCCACACCGAAAGCATAGTGATATGACTCTTCTTCACTGACACCAAGACTCTGTTGTGCCCAATCCATCACCTTTATAGCCGCACTCGGGGCAAACATTGCACCTATATTTATAGCCATATAGAAGATACTGAAAGCGGCGTCACGTTTTGAGGAATACTCTGGAGCATCGTAAAGATTACCAACCATGACCTGTAAGTTTCCTTTGAAAAGTCCGGTACCAAAGCCTATCATCACCAAAGCACCGAACATGCATACAAGTGCCACAGTACCGGTTCCCATCGGTAAAGCGAGAAGCAGATAGCCGATAAACATGACGAGTACGCCAAGCGTAACCATTTTGCCAAATCCGAACTTATCGGCCATTATTCCACCGACAAGCGGCAAAAAATAGACCAACATCAAAAAAGCACCGTAAATAGTTCCTGCCGCACCCTCGGAAAATCCGAAATTAGCCTGCAAGAACAGTACGAAGATGGCAAGCATGGTATAATAACCGAATCGCTCGCCGGTGTTGGCCAATGCCAACGCATAAAGACCTTTAGGTTGTCCTTCAAACATAGTTTATTATTTTTAGAATGTTACGTATACAGCTTTTATGCTATTTAATTTTAGAATTATCGGATTTTCGTATGTCAAAGAGATATGTCAGCTTAACAACAATATTACCAAGGTTACTACGCCCGAAATAATCGCGCTTCGAATTGTCGAAGATATCACCCAAACCATAATAATAACGCCCTTCAAGCATTATATGACCGAACTTAGGATGCGAGTATTCAAGTCCTAAACCTGCGGCTATACCATAATCAAACTTACGCTGTATAGGAAGCGAATCCTGAGCGGCATCACGCATGGCACCCACACGATCGGCCTTGTTCCGCTTGTCATAATCAAAACTTGACGTTGCCTTATCGTTAAGGAAAAAACCTACTTGCGGTCCGGCTTGAAAGAAAAATTGCAATCCTTTCCGTTCACGTCCCCACCCCATGCGGGCCATCATCGGTACCTGAATATACGTCAAGCGACGTTGATAAGTCTCCGGGAGGCCTGTATACTCATTTATTACAGGCAAATCATCCACCGTCTGTATGTCTTCTTTCCATCCTACCTGCGATATGTTCACTTCACCGACAAGGGCACAAATGCTCTTGAAGTATTTCTCACATGTGTATCGCAAGGTAAGTCCACCTGTCACACCACCCAAATTTGTCTGCGGAATATCCGGATTGAAACCTACATTACTCATTATATAACCGCCGTTGACACCCACACTCAACTCACTTCGGTACTCTCCGACCTGCGAAAAGGCGGCAACAGCCGGCAAAAGGAATGATATCGATAATAAAATTTTCCGCATATCAATAATATATGGTCTCTATCTTATGCCCCGGGGTATAATGAACAAACAAGATACTACGGTTCTGATGACCTCCGTCTCCAACTCGTTCAAAACTCAAAGGGGTCTGTATCGGAGTATAGCCGACAACGCCTTTGGCGCCAACGAAGCTCTTTCCGTACAAGTGCAGGCCCTTGATGAAATAATACGCCTGGTCAAAGCCTGTAATAGCGAAACGCGGCAAAGCCTGTATCATGTCCGCATGAAAATTCCAACGATACTTCAATTCTATGCGCGCGGTTTGAGCCGACAACGGATTTGTATAGAAATTGGCCGGGATATAAGTATCGTATTTATAGAAATTGTCGAGATTATACTTGGTATACATCATCCACTCGGTATAACCGAACATAGAAACGGAATACTTCGGGCTCTTCATCGTAAGATTGTTTATCTTCGCAAAAGCTACATTTAATTCCGGAGAACGCCCCGTATTGAGTATAACGACATTTGGCATGGCCGTACTGAATGCCTTGGCAAAGGCCTGCTCACCTGACTTCAAGTTTGTGATAGTGTGGGGTCTGCCCATCGCTTCCATCCTTCTCCGCAATCCGAAAGTGAATATTCCTTTTTTACTTGTCGTATCGTTACAATCTATAAAGACGGTATTATATCCCTCAAACTTATCGAGAAAACGATTGATTACCGCCTCATTATAATCGTTCGGACTTTGATACACCTGGAAAATATTTCTGTTGGAATACAGTTCCGATGTGTTTATCGAAAACGGTATGAGCACTTTTATATCATGGGCCTTGGCGAAATCAGACAGCGGTTTCACCTGTTTGGAATATAACGGACCTATTATCAGATCGCAAAGAGCCGCGTTTTTATCCCTGAGTGTCTTTTTGATATCAGCGTCTTCCGGCACGTTCCATGCGTGAATATCCACCGATATACCATTTTTCTTCAGACTGTCGCATGCCATCAACACACCACGATAGTATTCCACCATCCGGCGTCCGTCGCCGTTATCGTCATGCAGAGGCAACATCACGCCTATACGGATCTCCCGCTTACGCATATCCACATCGGCACCTTGACGCGCATTACCAGCCGATGCCGTTTGCGTACCGGCATTCGTGTCTATATTCTTAGACGGAAAAGGAATATAAATGAAATCTCCTTTCTTCAATTCATAGCCCGGCTTGGTCATCTCGGGATTGGCCTCAATAAGCTCATCAACCGTAAGGCCATTATCACGGGCAATGCCGAATATGGTCTCCTTGCGCTTAACCTTATGTATTTCACGCCATTTTGTTGTCTGTGCGGTTGCCTCCTCCGCAAGGAAAGCAACCAGCACAAACACCAATATAAATTTAAAGATTTGTTTCATACACTTTTTCCTATCCGTATCAAACAACCAGTTATTTTATATTCGGCTCTTCAAGACCGAGCCCTTTCTTTTTATCCACGGCTTTCAATATAAAGCCAAGCACAAGAGCAGCCACTCCGAGACATGCCAGCATCACCAAAGGCGCTGTGTAATCATAAGATACAGCTGCCTGCTCGGGAGTAATCACACCGTTCCGCAAGTCAGACACAAGCTGAGGATTGGTGCTGTCGAGTACCTTACCTATAAGCATCGGGAAGAGCCAAAGACCGATATTCTGAATCCAGAAGATAAGCGCATAGGCACTACCTATAATCTTTGCGTCGACCAACTTTGGCACGCTCGGCCACAAAGAAGCCGGAACAAGCGAGAATGACGCACCGAGAACAAGAATTGTAAGATATGAAATCATTATACCGCCAACGCCGCTACCCTTGAACATGGGAAGCACAAAAGCAAACGTAAGGTGGCATGCTATAAGCAAAACTGAACCGAGAACAAGCATCGAAGCCGCCTTGCCCTTATGATCCACATAGTTTCCGAGAATAGGTGTGATACCCACGGCAAGAATCGGGAACACGGCAAATACGGTCTCTGCACTCTGTCTCATATAGCCCATATAACAGAAAACGACCAACGCCGCAACGGCTACCACAAGCAGCCCGTATTTCATTTCTTTCCTCTTTGAGAAATTGCTTGCGAAAGAAGCCGCTGCCACAATGAGCATTATAACATATTGTATCACCGTAACCGCGGTACCGGCCCAGAACGATTCGGGGTCAACCTCGGTAAACGTAAGGTTGCATTGAAGCATGTTTACCGCATACTTCTGGAACGGGAAGATTGCCGAGTAATAGAGAACACAAAGCAACGCTACGAGCCAAAAGCCGCTGCTCGACAATATTTTGCCGAGATCGCTGACCTTGAACGGATCGTCTTTTTCTTCCGCCTCACCGGTTTGGGCATCGAGTTTCTTGTCCATGAAGAAATAAACAATGAACATTATGAGGGCTATCATCAGCAGAACAACTCCGAAAGCCACACTGCGGGAAACATCGATATCGCCTCCGAGTCTCGCAAACACCGGTGAGAATATCATACATGTAGCGACACCGAGACGCGCAAGAGCCATTTCCGAACCCATGGCGAGAGCCATTTCACGTCCCTTGAACCATTTTACGATACCTCTCGACACCGTAATTCCGGCCATTTCACAACCGCAACCGAATACCATGAAACCCACGGCGGCAAACTTTGCCGATGCCGGCATACCGAGATAGAACGGAGATATACCGAGTTCGTCAAATCCGGGAATATAATTAAGATTGTTATTGAACCATGTTTCAAGACCGCTTCCAATGAAACTGTCTGTCACCGCATACCAGTTTATGGTGGCTCCGATGAGCATCACCAGTCCCGACAACACGGCGGTAAAGCGCACTCCCATCTTGTCGAGAATGATTCCGGCGAATATCAGGAAGAAAACAAATACGTTAAGGAATGTCTCCGACCCTTGCATCGTGCCGAAAGCTGTGGAATCCCAGCCACGTGTGGACTGCATAAGGTCTTTTATCGGAGAGAGAATGTCCATGAATATGTATGAACAAAACATGGCAAAAGCAAGAAACATGAGCACCATCCAGCGTATGGCGGCAGAGTCTCTGAGTGTTGTTTTAATGTTTTCAGTCATTTTCCTACTATGTTTTTATATATACTTCTATATTTTTTCGCACTTTAATACCGTAAGACTAAAAAGCCAACAACGGTATTTATTATAATCCGTATTTATTTAAGCCAACGGTCGAGCCAGTTGAAGAATGTCCTTTGCCACAGTACTCCGTTCTGGGGCTTCAATACCCAGTGGTTCTCATCGGGGAATATAAGCAGTTCGGCCGGTATACCGCGCATACGGGCGGCATTGAAAGCACCCATGCCCTGATTGTAGTTGATGCGATAATCCAACTCACCATGGATACAGAGTATAGGCGTGTCCCACTTATCCACAAACTTATGCGGCGAGTTTTCGTATGTCCGCCTGGCGGCATCGGTCAGTGTCTTGTTCCAGAAAGCATCCTCATACTCCCAGTTGCTGAACCATGCTTCCTCCGTGTCGGTGTACATAGATTCAAGATTGAAAGCCCCGTCATGCGATATGAAGCACTTGAAACGTTTGTCATGATGCCCGGCAAGATAATAGACGCTGAATCCGCCAAAACTTGCTCCAACCGCTCCCATGCGCCCTTTATCCACGAACGGCAGATTGGCGGCAGCATCGTCGATAGCCGACAGATAGTCGCTCATACATTGCCCTGTCCAGTCTCCGCTTATCTGTTCGTTCCACTCGCTGCCAAATCCCGGCAGTCCGCGGCGGTTGGGAGCGATAATCACATAGCCGTTGGCAGCCATTATCTGGAAGTTCCACCTGTAACCCCAAAACTGACTGACCGGACTTTGAGGACCTCCCTCACAGAAAAGCAATGTCGGATATTTCTTGGAAGGGTCGAAATCAGCCGGCAATACGATCCAGTAAAGCATATCCTTGCCGTCCGTAGTCTTCGTCCAACGCTGCTGCACCTTGCCGAACGCAAGCTGCTCTGTTATATGTTTGTTCTCGAAAGTAATTCTCCTTATCTCCGTTTTCTTTTTCTCCTTATGCGGATTGACTATATATATATCAGTCGGGGCTGACAGGCTCTGCCGCAAAGCAAGCAATCTGTCACCGTCGTTAGCCATAGAGAGCGACACCACGTCTGCCCAGTCATTCGTCAACTGACTGACCTCGCCATTCAGACCGGTCTGGTAAATGTTCACGCAACCATGCCATACACCTGTGAAATACAGGGTCTTCGAGTCTTTATTCCAACAGAACGCATCCACATTGGAATCAAAAGACTCCGTAACGTATGTCTTTTCACCAGTAGTCAGTTCGTAGACACAGAGCCGGTTACGGTCTGCCTCATATCCGTCGCGGGCCATACTCTGCCACGCAACATACTTACCATCGGGCGAGAACTGTGGGTTCGTATCATACCCGGGATTGTTTTTGAGATTTTCCTCGCTGTTGACGCGTTGTGCCTTCATTGTCTTGGTCGCGTCCACGACCACCGGTTCGTATCCGTCTTCCTTGCATAAGTTCTTTGTCGCGCCGGTCTCTACATTATAAAGGTATATGTCTGAATCGGTGGATATCGCATAGTCACGTCCCGTTTTCTTGCGGCATGTATAAGCTATAGACTTCGAATCAACGCTCCATGCAATCTGCTCCATCCCTCCGAACGGCTCCATCGGACACTCGAAAGGCTCACCATTCAATATATCCGCACCTCCGGTTATTCCATTTTCGGTTACATCGGCGACATAAGGATGCTGTATGCTCTCCACATAATGATCCCAGTGGCGATACATCAGGTCGGTCACGCGACGTCCGGAAGCCTTTGGAAGATCGTCGGGATTTTTCTTTATGATCTCGTTAAACGGCATCGACTTCACAAGTATTACCTTCTTGCCGTCTGGCGAGAACTTATATCCCTCGATATCTCCGGTGGTTGTCAGTTGAACGCGTGCGGTTCCGTCGGCATTCATCGCCCAGATGTTTCCTCCGGCCAGAAATGCTATGCGCTTGCCATTCTCTATCCAGGAAGCATCCGTCTCGTTTCCGCTGCCTGTTGTCAGTTGCCTGTTATTCTTGCCATTGGCATCTATCAGACAAAGTACCTGATGGCTCTTGTTCTCCGCCACACTGTAATATCCCACCTGGTATACTATCTTTTTTCCGTTCGGTGAGGCCTCGGCCGCTCCGATGCGTCCCATGGCCCACAGAGCCTCGGGAGTCATCAAGTCGCTTTTCAGCGTGATATTGTTTTTGCCTATATTCACGGCGTCCTGTGCTTTTAGATTGCCAGCCGGTACCATCAATACCGCGGCTGCAAATAAGGTTGCGAATACTCTCATTACACGTTATTATAATAAAGTGTTCCCTTCCGCAAAAAGCCGGAAAGGGAACACATGATACCTGTTTACCGCTTGTTACGCTGCTGTTGCTGCATCTTCTGGATTTCAGCGGCCTGGCGCTGCATCGCTTCAAGACGTGCCGCCAGTCCGCTCGTCTTTTTCGGGTTATTCTGGTTTTCCTTATACTTCGCTTCAAGAATTTCCAACAGTCTGGCATCGTTTGTGGTCTTGCGCAAAGCCCACATGATAGCCGCGCTGAAAAACAACGATATGAAGTAATAGAAGTTAAGGCCTGCGGAATAGTCGTTAAACATGAAGAAGAACATCACAGGCATGAGATACATCATCCATTGCATCATCTTCATCTGCTCGGCTTGCTGGCCGACCATCTGGTCACGCTGCTGGCGCATCGTCATGACGGAATATACTATATTGGCCAGACAGAACAAGATACAGGTAAGACTGATATGGTCTCCGATAAGCCATATATTGGTATTCCACTCAAATATGGGATCGTATGTCGACAGATCGTCTATCCACATAAAACGATGTCCGCGCAACTGAATGGCATTAGGCACAAAATTGAACATGGCGATCCAGATAGGCATCTGAATAAGCATTGGCAAACATCCCGAAAGCGGACTCACACCGTATTTCGAATAGAGAGCCATCATCGCCTGCTGTTTCATCATCTGATCCTCAGGTTTGTCGTATTGCTTGGTCGCCTCGTCGAGTTTCGGTTTAAGGACACGCATCTTCGCCGAGTTCAGATATGTCTTCTTCACCATCGGGTAAGTTAGAAGTTTGAGAAGCATGGTTATCAATATGAGCACGATACCCATATTGAAGCCGAAGCCTGTGAGCCAGTCGAAAACATAAAGAGTGAACCAACGGTTGATAATCCTGAACAGAGGCCATCCCAGATATACGAGTTGTTGCAACTCAAGGTCTTTTCCGAAAGTGCTCTCCTCTTCCACTTCCTGCAATAACCGGAAGTCATTGGGACCGATAAACATTTCAAACTCAGTAGGCCTCGCACCCGTAGGGTCGAAAGCGGTCTTCAGCTTAGCGTTATATTGCTTCAGATATCCGGAGCCTTTTTCCTGCGGAATACTCGTAAGTAGCGAATTGGCGGCAATATCGTCACGGGCTATAAGCACCGCACTGAAAAACTGGTTCTTGAACGCCACCCAGTCGAGCGGCTCATCAATCTTCTCGTCTATCTCCTCCGATGTCTCGCTGAGATAGTCCGTTCCGCCGCCTTTTTCTTTATATGTAAGCGTTGCATAACGGTTCTCAAACGTGAACCCTTTCTCCTGTTGGCGGCATTTCTCACCCCACTCTATGTCCATCTCCCTGTAATTGGGTGCGAAAACACCAGCCAATCCCTTTGCCTGAACATACATGCGGAGCATATAATCAGCGCCGAGGGCGTATCTTATTATCACCGCCCCTCCGTTAGATGCCTGAGCGGTCATGGTGACGGTAGAGTCTGTTATGTCTGACGGCGTGAAATAAAGGTCACCGGTAACGATGTTCGTCGTCTTTCCGGCCATCATGAAATTCATGCTTTGATCGCCGCGGTCAAACAATGTCACGTCTTTCGCTCCGCTACGGTCTTTGAAGTTCAGTATTTTTGCCTTACTCAGCGTACCGCCCTTGGTATCGAGAGTCAGTTCTATTTTACTGTTTTTCAGTGTCACCTGCTCGTTCTTACCCACCAACGACGGATAAAAAAGCGACGTGGTGTCGTTTTGGGCAGCTGTGAGAGCCTGTGCCTTGCCTGTGACCTCCGCTATCTTTCTGTCCTCTTCAGCCTTTTTCTTCATTGCGGCGGATATTGAATCCTGCCTGCGCTGAGCGGCTATCTGCTCTTCCGTGGGTTGATTATACCAGCTGAATCCTATCAGCACCAATCCCATCAGCACAAATCCTATGATATTGTTCTTGTTCATCCTGTGTCTCTATTTGTTGGCTGCCGTTTTGATAAAGTCGAGGAACAGCGGGTGCGGTTTCAGCACAGTGCTCTGATATTCCGGATGGAACTGTGTTCCTATATACCATTTAAGGCCGGGTATCTCGACAATCTCCACAAGGTCACTCTCCGGGTTGCGCCCCACGCACTGCATGCCGTTGCGCTCATACTCCACCTGATACGTGCCGTTGAACTCATAGCGGTGGCGGTGACGCTCCTGGATATGTTCCGCCTTGTATATATCGAACGCTCTCGACCCTTGACGGAGCACGCATTCGTAAGCGCCGAGACGCATGGTGCCGCCCATGTCGGTAATGTTCTTCTGCTCTTCCATGATGTCAATCACGTTGTGGGTGGTCTTCCCGTCCATCTCACGGCTGTTGGCATCGGCATATCCGAGCACATTGCGTGCAAACTCGATGACCATCATCTGCATACCGAGGCATATTCCGAATGTCGGTATGTTGTGAGTGCGCGTATATCTGGCAGCTACGATCTTGCCTTCGATACCTCGCTGTCCGAATCCGGGGCAGATCATTATTCCATCTTGTCCGGCCAGTTTCTCGGCCACGTTCTCATCGGTGAGTGTCTCCGAGTTAATGAACGTGAGCACCGTTTTGAGGTCGTTGTATGTTCCTGCCTGCGACAGGCTCTCGCGTATGCTCTTATATGCGTCCTGCAAGTCATATTTGCCAACCAATCCAATGTGTACCTCCTTTGTGGCGTTGTTGCGGCGCTCAAGGAAGTTGCGCCACGGACCGAGCGTCGGTGTCTCGCCGATTTCCATGCCGAGCTTGCGCATGATAGCCGTGTCGAGCCCCTGCTTCTGCATGTTCACAGGAACCTCGTATATAGACGGCAGGTCCTCGCTCTGCACCACGCAGTCCATGTCTACGTTACAGAACGACGCCACTTTTTTCAATATATCCTCATTGAGATGTTTCTCGGTGCGGAGCACAAGCACATCGGGCTGTATTCCAACACTCTGCAATTCTTTCACAGAGTGCTGGGTGGGCTTGGTCTTCAACTCTCCCGCCGCTTTCAGATATGGCACGTAAGTGAGATGCACGCAAACGGCATTGTGTCCCAGTTCCCATTTCATCTGGCGGATGGCCTCGAGGAACGGCATGCTCTCTATATCACCGATCGTACCGCCGATCTCCGTGATTACAAAGTCATAGTGATATTTCTCTCCGAGCAACTTCACGTTACGCTTTATCTCATTGGTGATGTGGGGTACCACCTGTATCGTTTTTCCGAGATAGTCTCCGCGACGCTCCTTGTCTATCACGGCCTTGTATATCCGGCCTGTGGTGAGCGAGTTGGCCTTGGTGGTCTGGATACCGGTGAACCGCTCGTAGTGTCCGAGGTCGAGGTCGGTCTCCATTCCGTCTACGGTGACGTAGCACTCGCCGTGCTCGTATGGGTTTAGCGTACCCGGGTCGATGTTGATGTATGGGTCAAACTTCTGGATGGTGATGTTGTACCCCCTTGCCTGAAGCAGCTTTCCTATCGACGATGAGATAATGCCTTTGCCAAGCGATGATACCACACCGCCGGTGACGAAGATGTACTTTGTTTCTGCCACAATGTTTATTTTTTATGATTTCAAATTCCTATTAATCAAATTATACAAGGTGCAAAATTACTAAAAAATATTGAAAAGACAAGGATTAGGTATTATTTTAATTCCCACACAATTATAACGCCTTGCCTTTTGTAAAGAAAACTTGCTGATTTTTATACCCGCCGAAATTTTCAAACCAGAACGATTTAACGATACACAACACGATACGAAACGATGGATGAGAAACCGTTTTATAACCGTAAGACCTGTTTTTCGCCGCATTCGGTATCCCGTTGGAACGCGTTTAGTATCCCGTTGCATTGTGAAACGCCGCCAAACGCATTACAACGGGATGCCAAATGCAAGCCATTTGGTATCGTTTTGGGTTTTCAGGAAAGGCCTCATTTCAGCACAAGAAAGATAACGTCCTCACATACAACGACTTAACAAAAACCTCCAAATGCTCGGATTTTTCAGACCGGACAATTGTCTTTTTTGAAACAAGCGAGCTATGAGAGGCTTGTTGTACGATTTTTTGACAGCCACACGTATATCTGTAAACTGTGTCACGGATATGCCCAAAACAAAATCAGTAGGTAAAAGCGACATCCCTAAAAACCGCAAAAATAGTAATCCCGAGCAAACAAAAACAACGAAAAGAACAGATAAATCAACATTATTCGCTAAATTTGCACATTAATTTATATTCACCGTATGAAAATAAAACTTTATTTTGTTTTATCGCTGATACTCCTGTTGCCGGCCGCGGCATGGGCAGATTTTGAACCGAAAGCCTACTACACCGTAGACGGGGACGACTTTGAAGAGAGCGAAACCATAAACGACGCACAGGCTCCTTTAAAGGTGACATTCAAAGCCAATCCCTCGAACATCGACGAGGGAACGGTTCCGTCGTATGAATGGAAGTTTGTGAAAGACGGAAGCACCGATCCATACATCACAAGATATGAAGAGAACACCGAGTTCGAATTTCGCGAGTCGGGAGTCACGGCCGTATCACTCTACGTGTCGTACGGAGACGGAAACGACCCGGAACTCATATCAACCATAAGGGTAAGCATAAGCACAAGCCTGCTCGAGATGCCTAACGCATTCTCACCGAACGGCGACGGCATCAACGATATATACAAGGCCAAAGACAACCACAAAAGCATCGTGGAGTTCAAGGCGTATATATTCAACCGCTGGGGACAGAAACTGTATGAGTGGAGCGACATAGACGGAGGATGGGACGGCACGCACGGCGGCAAGCCCGTCAAAGCCGGAGTGTATTTCGTTCTGGTGAAAGCAAAGGGAGCGGACGGCACAGAATATAACATCAAGCGCGACGTGAACCTGCTCAGAGACTATACCGAAGGGTTTTCGGGCGAATAGCACCCTCATAACTACACGGATTTCATTCACGCATGAAGACAATGTATTGTAACTGATATCATAATGAAAGAAGACGAGAAGATAAACGTATGGGGCGCGAGAGCCAACAATCTGAAAAACATAGACGTTGAAATACCGAGAAACAGTCTTACCGTAATCACAGGACTGTCCGGCTCGGGTAAATCGTCGCTGGCTTTCGACACCATCTTCGCTGAAGGACAACGTAGATATATAGAGACTTTCTCGGCATACGCACGCAATTTCCTCGGAGGAATGGAACGGCCTGACGTCGACAAGATAACGGGGCTAAGCCCGGTGATAAGCATAGAGCAGAAGACAACCAACAAGAACCCACGTTCCACTGTGGGCACCACGACAGAGATATACGACTTTCTGCGCCTGCTCTTCGCCAGGGCCGGACGTGCTTACAGCTATGCCACGGGCGAACCGATGGTGAAATATACAGAAGAGAAGGTGCTCGAAATGATAAAACAGGACTACGACGGCAAGCGAATACTCATACTGGCGCCCCTTGTGCGCAGCCGCAAGGGACATTACAGGGAACTGTTTGAGAGCATGCGTCGCAAGGGATACCTGCACGCAAGAGTTGACGGCGAGGTGAAAGAGATAACCCGTGGCATGAAGACCGACCGCTACAAGAACCACGACATAGAAGTGGTAATAGATAAATTGCAGGTCAGGGAGAAAGACGACGAGCGACTGAAAAAGAGCGTCGCCACGGCAATGAAGCAGGGCGAAGGGCTTATAATGATTCTCGACAAGGAAACAGAGACGGTGAAGCACTTCTCCAAAAGACTGATGTGCCCCACAACCGGAATTTCATACAGCGACCCTGCACCAAACAATTTCTCGTTCAACTCACCCCAAGGCGCATGCCAACGCTGCAAAGGACTCGGCATCATCAACGAGATAGATTTGGGAAAAGTCATCCCCGACCGCCAAACAAGCATACACGCCGGAGCCATCGTGCCGTTGGGAAAATACAAGAACCAGATGATATTCTGGCAGATAGACGCCATTCTGCGTAAATACGACTGCGATATAAAGACTGTCGTGGCCGATATTCCCGACGAAGCCTTGAGCGAAATACTGTACGGCTCGCTTGAAAACATAAGAATAGACAAATCGCTGGTACATACGTCGAGCGACTATTTTGTGGCGTTCGACGGCGTAGTGAAATATCTTAAAAGCGTAATGGACAGCGACGACTCTCCAAAGATGCAGAAATGGGCAGATCAGTTTCTCGCAGTGTGCACATGTCCGGAATGCGACGGCAGGAAACTTAACCGCGAAGCCCTGTCTTACAGGATATGGGACAAGAACATAGCGGAGCTTGCCGAGATGGACATAGCCGAACTGCGCCGCTGGCTCGACCAGGTGGAAGAGCACCTTGACAACCAGCAGCGGCAGATTGCGGTCGAGATATTGAAAGAGATCAAGACAAGGATCGACTTCCTGCTTGAAGTAGGTCTCGACTATCTGTCGCTCAACCGTCGCTCGGCGACACTATCGGGAGGAGAGAGCCAGCGTATCAGACTGGCCACGCAGATAGGCTCTCAGCTCGTGAACGTACTGTATATCCTCGATGAGCCGAGCATAGGACTGCACCAACGGGACAACGACCGGCTTATAAAATCACTGAAAGAACTGCGCGACATAGGCAACACGGTAATAGTGGTAGAGCACGACAAGGACATGATGATGAGCGCAGACTATCTCATTGACATAGGACCAAAGGCCGGACGCAAGGGCGGCGAAGTGGTATTCCAAGGGAAACCGGAAGAGATACTGAACATGACCGACCTATCGGAGACTACACCACTACCCTCCCTCACTGCCCGATACCTCGGAGGCAAACTCAAAATAGAAGTACCGGAAAAGCGAAGGGAAGGCAACGGAAAGAGCATCATCATACGTGGAGCCTCCGGCAACAACCTGAAAAACGTTGATGTGGAGTTTCCATTGGGCAAACTAATACTCGTGACCGGTGTCAGCGGATCGGGAAAATCCACCCTGATAAACGAGACTCTGCAGCCAATTCTGAGCCAGCACTTCTATCGCTCGCTGAAAAAGCCCATGCCATACAAGAGCATCGAAGGACTGGAAAACATAGACAAGGTTGTAGACGTGGACCAAAGTCCGCTCGGACGCACCCCACGCTCGAACCCGGCAACATATACGGGGGTGTTCAGCGACATACGATCACTGTTTGTCAATCTGCCGGAAGCCAAGATCAGGGGATACAAACCGGGCCGTTTCTCATTCAACGTAAAAGGCGGACGTTGCGAGGCATGTGGTGGAAACGGATACAAGACAATCGAAATGAACTTCCTTCCGGATGTAATGGTTCCGTGCGAGGTGTGCCACGGCAAACGATACAACCGTGAGACACTTGAAGTGCGCTACAAGGGGAAAAGCATTGCCGATGTACTTGACATGACGATAAACCAGGCTGTGGAGTTTTTCGAGAACGTGCCAGACATACTGCGCAAGATAAAGACGATACAGGATGTCGGTCTCGGATACATAAAACTCGGACAACCGTCGACAACCCTGTCGGGCGGTGAGAGCCAACGCGTGAAACTTGCCACCGAACTGAGCAAGAAAGACACAGGAAAGACACTGTATATTCTCGATGAACCGACAACCGGACTGCACTTTGAGGATATCAGAATACTTATGGAAGTACTCAACAAACTCGTGGACAGGGGCAATACCGTGGTGATAATAGAGCATAACCTCGACGTGATAAAACTCGCCGACCACATCATTGACATGGGGCCGGAAGGCGGACGAGGCGGCGGACTTGTGCTCACGACCGGCACGCCGGAAGTGGTGGCGAAGAGTAAGAAAGGACATACGCCACGCTTCCTGAAAGAGGAGCTTAAATAAAAATCACAGAACATAAAGCGAAAACTCTCCTCGTCGCCTGCAAACTCAAATATCCGCAGGCTATAACAGACAATAACATACAACAAAACATCAACACCCGAAAAATCATGATACGGCAAACAGAATTCCGACTCACAGCAAAGCGGCGCGGATGTCATCTCGTGACACAAGAGATCATAAGAAACCTGCCACACCCACTGCCGAAAGCCGGACTGCTCAACCTCTTCGTAAAACACACATCGTGCGCACTGACAATCAACGAGAACGCGGATCCCGACGTAAGAAGTGATATGGAGAAAATACTCAATCACATGGTAAAGGAAAACGAACCATATTACGACCATACGTTTGAAGGCGCGGACGACATGCCTGCACACGCTAAAAGCAGTCTTTTCGGCGTGAGCGTCAACATACCGATAACCGACGGCAAACTTAATCTCGGCACATGGCAAGGTATCTATCTATGCGAGTTTCGCGATTATGGCGGAGAAAGACGTATAACAGCAACCGTTTACGAATAAAGACAAAGACATGAACAAGCGCGAATACATGACGGCCAATAAAAACTGGCTGGCCGAAAAGGCAAAGGAAGAGGGTGTGAAGGCTCTTGGCAAAGGCATATACTACAAGGTGATGGCAAGCGGCGACCCGACTGGAACACACCCTACGCCACAAAATATCGTGACGGTGCACTACACCGGACGCACCATCAACGGTAAGAAATTTGACAGCAGCCTCGGAGGAACCCCGCCTGCATTCAGACTCAGTGACCTTATCAAGGGCTGGATAACAGCTATGCGGCAGATGGTGGTCGGCGACAAATGGGAGGTATACATTCCTGCCGAAATGGGTTATGGCAAATTCTCACAGCCGGGAATACCCGCCGGCTCCACGCTCATATTCGAAATTGAGCTTATCGGTATCTCATAATCTTGGATGCCGAACAGCCGGCATAAGCCCGGCAAGCTATTCCGAAATACACGTGACGCATTAACGAAAAAACAATCCAAACAAGCACCATGTAAAGACGATATAATAGGGAAAAAGGATTTCATTTTTTTTCGTAAAACATGACAATCAAGGCGCTGCACATTGCAAGAAAGAATGTGCCAGCGCCTTGATCATAAAATGAGAAATCCCGATTTTCGTGTGATGAGAAATCTATTATAACATACTGGACAAGCTTTCGAATGGCATTTGGATACCTGCCGGCTCCAACAGTATTCCCGCCTGTTCTCCACACTACATCTATACTTATCTTCAAGATCTATTTCGCAGTTTCGTTTGTCAGCAATTATCCTCTTCTGATTTAGACAATTTTATTAGCCTGCAATGCTGGCGGAAATCGGAAAGATAAAACGAATATTGCGGATACTCATGCAACACCGGTACTACCTTTTCCATAAAAGCACGAACATCATACAATAGAAAGTCCATATAATGGCATTCGGTTCCCGTTGCACCTCCCAATAAAAGTCCCAATCCTTCCGGTTTTAGAACTTCTCTTTCTATCCTGTCTTCCAAATCATACCGGAACTTCATAACTTCTTTTTGCTCCTCATCATTGCTTTCGTATGGAAAAGCAAGAAATACTGCCTGCGCTCCGAATTGGTTCATATTATCGAATAATTCGGTATCGTTCTGGTAATATTGAGAAACCAATCCGTAGAAACAGGTGCTTCCTGCAACTACATCATACCGCAACTCTTCATTTTCCTGTGGTTCCAATCGATAAGAAGCAAAAACTTCCTGCGGATTATCAAACACTTTCTTGCCATTATCTTTTAATGTTTCTGTGATATATCTACGGAGAGCCGGGAGGGGAAACATTCCTTTTCCCGTTTTATCCATACGCTTAACCTCTGAAATATACTGGTAAGAAAGCCCTTCACCCAACATCGTTTCCAACATAATGTAGAAAGCATTGTAACTTTGGTCTTCAGGCAATGCACACAAATTCTTCTCATAAAACGAAACGGTAAAATCATTCTGCTCCTCACAATAACCGACTGCCACATGCACTTCTGACATGTCAACTTCAACTCCGTACATCTGAAAAGCGAAAGAATTATCCGTTCCTTGGTTATAGGGGAAAAACCGCCACTTCCCTTTCAGCTTTTCAGGCATTCGGGATATAAGATAAGGATAGAGATAGAATAAATGGCTGTTTCCTTCTATGGAAAATGTAAATTCATAACCGCCACCAATATTGAAATACACATTTTCTGTTATCAAATCAGTACCTTGGGTAATAAATCTGATTATATCATCGGCATCATATTCGCTACGCTTTTCTACAATCCTCGAAAGTTCCGCCTCATTCTGCAAAAACCATTGCCAAAAAGCGTCAACACGGTTCTTGAACGGCATTTCCTTATTGCAGCAACGAATAAAATCGATTGTATCTTCATCATCAGGCGTCAATTCATTGGCTTTTGTGAAATAAGACAGCGCTTCCTTTATCCTGCCCAGGTTGTAGAGGGCGTAGCCCATACGAAAATTCCAATTGGTGTCTTGCGCACCCTCGTCCAGGGTTGATTCGAGCAATGCTAATGCTGTCTCATACTTGCCAATATAATTGTAAGCTCGTGCCAACAATCCGGTTTCTTCAAAATTTCTTTTGGAAGGAGAAATTTTTTCTAATGTATCAATTACATTCTGATGTTCGTCGGCATTTGTCCAACTGTCAATCTGCTGTTTTAGTTCTTTGTCCATAATTCTATTTTACTTATTTGATTGCTAACGCTTGAAAGGTTCAGATTATGTTAACCGTGTCTTTTTGTTTCTTCACAAAACTCAATGTGATGCCAACAACTGACTTGGCTGTTTTTCTTTAATTGTATCACTTGTAAAGCAAATATAGCAAAAGTAAAGTATACCAACAATGATACTACCCACTTTTTCATTAAACCGGTCAATTTTTAACATTTACAATTTACCACTTGCTTTTTCCTTTGCTTCATGGGGGCGTAATCTCAGCTATAACTATTATAAATGTTCTTTAAACAAATAAGAAAAGAGTCTTTGCTACGATAGTAAGAACTAACTTTACCTTGTATTTGGATATTTCAACACTTGGGATACCACCCATCCAATAAAGAGTCTGCGCTTGTATTACTACAAATAAAGTTCTACTGCATACTCCTAAAGTCTTCCGCTGGCAAGCATTTGTTTCTGCATTTCATCAAACCTTACAAGAAGGCATAGTATATGCATGCGCAGGATTTTTCCTGCCAATTAAACCAGACGTACCGTTTCTGTCTATTAAGCATATTACTCTCAATTTTGCTATTTAGCCATGTGGATATTTTAAAACAAACGGTCTGTAAAAGACTTTTTAAACAATATCTTGATTACGGCAAGCAGAGAAATAATGAAAACATATACGGCACATACCTGAGGCACTGTCAACGATATGCCCTCAACCGAGGCAAACGGCAACGAAGAGAGAAAAACGAGGACATGATTGAGCGATGAGACGACAATCGAAAGCAGAAAGGCGAACAAACCGCTGACAGACGGAATGAAAAAAGAGAATATCATGACAACGGAAAGGTAAAGAATAAGTGTCAAGGCCGGAACGGCAATGATATTGGCAAAGAGGGAGACGAGCGGCAACCGACCGAAATAGAACGCCACAAGAGGAGCTGTGGCAAGCTGGGCCACGAAAGAGACTACCACAATCTGCCATACTCCGGTCGCTACAGGATGGCTCATCCTAAACTCTGAAGAGACAAAGCGGGAAGCAAACGGACATAAAACCAAGATGCCCGCAAGGGAAACAAACGAGAGTTGAAAGCCTACATCATATATAATCAGAGGATTGACAGTAAGCATCAGCATGGCTGTAAAGGCAAGCACATTGACCGACATCCGTTCACGACCGGAAAGTCCGACAATGGAATAGACAGTGATCATGGTTGCGGCACGGACTACCGATACCGGCATTCCGACCATGAAAACGTATGACCAGACTGCCGTAATAATCAATATCTCTCGTAACAAAGACGGACCACGACGTAGAGAAAGTAGGGTCAGAAGCATGTAGATTATGCCGAGATGCATTCCCGAAAGGGCAAGTACATGGGATACTCCCGTAACCGAATATGCATCTCGAATATCGGCGGATAGCTCAGACTTATGTCCGAGTGTCATCGCTGCGGCAACGGCAAAGGTCTGCCCGTCCAATCCAAGTTCACGATAAGCGGAAATAAGAGAATGCCGATATTTGAGAAAAGCAAGACGGGCACGCTGAAAAACAGACAGACCGCCCATATCGACCGGAGCCGGGCACCAATCACGATAATAGACAAAAGCGGTGGCGTCCACACCGTTACGCTCCAAATAGGCCGCATAGTCGAAACGAGATCCGGAATAATTGGCCGGAAGTTTCAATCGCGAAGCAAACACAAACCCGACATTTACCGACAGCGCACTGTAACGGCGCTCAACAGTATCTTTCATTAGTGAAATCACTATTTTCTTACCTGTCAACCGCCCCGAAGTGATTATGGCCTCAAAACGCAACGTCTTGCCTCGCTCCACAGGTTCGCTCGCAACCACAGACTCATACACTGACTTTTCATCGGAAAGAGACACGCGAGGTTTCTGCTTAGCAATCATCATACAGACACCGCCAAACATGAAAAATAGCAAAACGATGAAAAGACTCTGAGCGACAGGATGCCTAACGGAAAGCAGACAAAGAAGAAAAGAAAGACAAGCGGCTGCAATCCACACGGAAAGAGCTACAAAAGGAAAAGAAATATCACCCGCTACAAGCCCTGAAACAAAACTCACGGCAACAGGAACGAACGGGTATAAGGCAAAGACACCATTATTCTTCATTATACAGACCGTGGTTTTTCATGTAAATATCGAAACAAAAAGAGTCGGAGGCCGCAAGGCTCGTCCGACTCTTTAATATATTCGGGATTAATTCGCCGCGGCGGCAATCCAGTCGTAAACACAACTGAATACTCCGACGGCGAGTATACCTGCCGTGCATAAGGCAAGAGCAAGCCTGGTATTGCAGTCGCTCTTGAATGTTTCCAGCGGAGTGTCCGATGTCTTTATGTACATCGCCTTGACAATAAGCAGGTAGTAGTAAAGACTGACAACCGTATTTATCAAAGCTATGAACACTACTCCGTATGCAAAGTAAGAACCCTGTGACGCGGCAGCCATGAACACAAAGAACTTGCTGAACATTCCGGCAAAAGGAGGTATTCCGGCAAGAGAGAACAGGGCCAGCGTCATGAGAAGAGCCAACTTGGGATTGGTCTGATAAAAACCGTCATAACAATCCATCTTGGTTTTTCCGCCACACTTCTGCTCAACGATGTTTATAACGGTGAAAACACTCATGTTTGCAACAACATATACAAGTACGTAGTATGTAAGAGTAGATACACTCATGGCACTGTTGCCCACCACGGCAAGCATGATATAACCGGCCTGAGAGATAGAGCTGAAAGCCATGAAGCGCTTCAATTCCTTCTGACGTATGGCAAAGAGGTTGGCAATAGTGATGCTTAGCACGATGACAATGTACAAAAGATACTCCCAGTACTCTACCATCGGCGCAAAGACTTTCATCAAGATCGTCATCAAGGTAAAAGAAGCCGCACCTTTCGATATAACGCTGAGATAACCGGTAACGGCTGTCGGAGCGCCCTGATATGTGTCGGCGGTCCAAAAGTGGAACGGAACAAGCGATATCTTAAAACCGAGACCGCTGAAAAAGAACACAAGTCCCATTATTGTCATCGGCGAGATATACAACAGCGAGGCTACATCTTCGAAATAAAGAGTGCCGACAGCACCGTAGATAAACGATATTCCGTATAGCATCACACCACTTGAAAATGTGGCTGTGAGGATGAACTTGGCCGCACCTTCAGCCGAGTTTTTACGCAACTTGTCGAAAGCCACAAGGCATGCCATGGGCACGGAAGCCATTTCAAGTCCGAGGAAGAACATGAGAAAATGTCCGGAAGACATCATCATGTACATACCGAGAAGGGTTGATATGACCAATTCGTAAAACTCTCCCTCCTTGTTGGAGACATCCGCACGTTGAAGCCAAGGCTGGGCCATTATTATTACGATAAGCGTACCGGCTGTTAGAATTATCTTCATCACGTTGACGGCATTGCTCGTGACATAAAGTCCGCCGAAAGCCTCGGCCGGTTCGGCAACAGCGCATGCGGCAATCTGGGCCGCCATGAGCAAACCGGTCACGGCATACAGCATGTTATGCTTCTTCGCACTGTTGTTAAAAGCGAAATCGGTAAGGAATACTATTACCAGAATTGCCATCAAAGTGGCTTCCGGAAACATATTTAGAAATTGACTGTAATCCATTTGTACCAATATTTTAGAAGTTAATTACACTTAAAATCGGAGCCACACCATCACTGATGACATTGCTCACCCACAACGGCATAGAGCCGAGACCGGCAACACAGAATATCAGACAGCAAACGGAGAAACGCTCATCCCATGTCGCATCTGTCAGTTCAAGATAATGTGGATCGGCCACTTTGCCGAACAAAATCTTGCCGACTGTGCGAAGAATGTATACCGCCGTCACAACAATTGACATACAGGCAATGATCGTTGCCGTACGATGGAATATGTCAGCATTCTCGAAAGATCCGACAAAAATTGTCATCTCGGCAGCAAAACCGGAGAACCCCGGGAGACCGAGATTGGCAAGTCCGGCAATGACATAACCAACACTGAGGAACGGCATTATCTTCATCAAGCCACCGAGTTTACGTATATCACGTGTATGTGTACGACCGTAAATCATACCGATGAGCGCAAAGAAAAGCGCCGTCATCAAACCATGAGAAAGCATCTGCAAGATAGCACCTGTGCATGCCGTCTTCGTCATCATAAGAAGAGCGAAAAGAACAAGACCGCAGTGAGAAACGGAAGAATATGCGTTGATATACTTCAAGTCTGTCTGCACACAAGCCGATAGCGCTCCATATACGACAGAGATGGTAGTAAGCACAAGGAATATCCACGCCAACTCCTGGGCGGCATCTGGCAACAGGTACATTGCCACACGGAAACAGCCGTAACCTCCAAGCTTCATCAATACTCCGGCATGGAGCATGGATACAGCGGTTGGCGCCGAAGCGTGACCGTCGGGAGACCAGGTGTGGAACGGGAAAAGTGCGCCGAGCACACCGAAACCGATGAATATGAACGGGAAGAAAATCTTCTGTATCTCAACAGGAATATTGTGCATTGCGGCAATCTCATTCACATCCATTGTCGTAGCGCCGCTGTAATAGTATATTCCAAGGATACCGAGGATGAGCAGAGCAGAACCTCCCATGAGCATCAGTGTCAGTTTCATGGCCGCATATTCCTTGTTGCCGCTACCCCACACACCTATCAAAAGATACATAGGTATAAGGGCTACTTCATAGAACATGAACATGGTGAACATGTCGGTACAGATAAAGAAACCGTAAACACCTGTCGAAAGCAAGGTGAACCACAGGAAATATTCTTTTGTCATGGGCTTCAACTGCCATGAGGCAAATGTCCCCGTGAAAACGATGATGCTGGAAAGAAGCAACATCACAACAGATATTCCGTCGACCCCGACAGAGTATGCTATATTGAGAGGCTCAAACCACGGTGTACTGTAAGTAAACAGCATCGTATCGGTATTTCCTCCCTGACGTGCCTGAATGAAAGCGATTGTCAGCCATACGGACAGGGCAAGCAAACATGTTGAGCCTGCCACCATCACGCCTCGTACTTGATTGAGATTGCGGGCGATCCAAAGACCGAGCAACATAAGCACGGGAATTACAACGAATAGACTTAATATACTCATCTTTCTAAATTATATGCAAAGTAATACTAATGTTAATGCCACAGTGCCGGTAAGGAACCATACGGCATAACGCCGCACGTCGCCACTCTGCCACGGACGGATGGTCTCTCCGGCCTCATTCGCACCCCAAGCCATGAAGTCAAACGTTCCGTCGACAACATGACGGTCGAACCATGCGATAGGCGTGCTCACACAACGGAAGATTATCTTATGGGTGATGAACATCCATATCTCATCCATATAGAAACGCTTGTATGCCGCACGGTGAAGTGCCGGGAAGCGCTTATAAAGCATATCGGCAATCGGTTGTTTCTCGCCTTTATATATATATGTGGCAAGAGCGATGCTGATAACCGCTATAACACATGATGTTATTGCCACCTGTGTGTCAAGATGGATCTGATAGTCCTGACCGCTTGCGCTGATAAATGAGCCGAAGTTGAGTGCCCAACCGCAAGTAACGGTTATCACGGTAAGGATAATCAATGGAACTGTCATTGTGAGCGGAGCCTCATGAGGAGTGTGATGCTCATGGAGTTCCTTATTCTCCGTACCCCAGAATATCCCGTAATAAAGACGGAACATATAGAAAGCTGTCATGGCCGCTATACCTGTCATTATCCAACCAACGACGGGACTATATGCGAAGCATGCGGTGATAATCTCGTCCTTTGAGAAAAATCCGGAGAAAGGAGGAATACCGGAAATGGCAAGACAGGAAATTAGGAACGTGACATGCGTAACCGGCATATACTTGCGCAGACCGCCCATTGTTGACATCTCGTTGGAATGAACGGCATGAATGATACATCCGGCACCAAGGAACAAGCATGCCTTGAACATGGCATGAGTGAACAGATGGAACATGGATGCCATATAACCGAGTTGTGTGTGATTGTCGAGCACGGCCTCATGACCGGGCAGACACACACCGAGCGAAACCATCATAAACGCTATCTGGGAGATCGTGGAGAACGCAAGCACACGCTTGATATCGCTCTGCGCACAAGCGACGGCCGCCGCATAGAACGCTGTGAACACACCGACCCACACTATAATGCTCATCTGTCCCGGAGCATACTCTATCCACAATGGGAAAAGACGCGCGATCTGGAATACGCCCGCAACCACCATAGTAGCGGCATGGATAAGCGCACTGACAGGCGTAGGGCCTTCCATGGCATCCGGCAACCAGATATGCAATGGGAACATGGCACTCTTACCCGCACCGCCAATGAACATCAGCACAAGAGCCGTGGGCAGAATGAAACCGCCGGCGGCAACCGCCTTAACCACATCGACAGGAATAAAAGGAGTCGTACCGCTACCCATCACAACATCTCCGGCAAAAGAGAAGCTGAAAGAGCCTGTGTAATAACCGAATATCAAGATACCTATCAAGAAGAACATATCGGCAAAGCGAGTTACGATAAACGCTTTCTTTGACGCTGACACCGCTGCCTGCAAAGGATAGTAAAAACCAATGAGCAGGTAAGAGCTTACTCCGACAAGCTCCCAGAACAAATACATCTGGAATATATTGGTGGCAACAACCAATCCGAGCATTGACATCGTGAAGAGACTGAGGTATGCGTAATAACGCTGGAAACCTTTCTCTCCGTGCATATAACCGAAAGAATAGATGTGAACCATCAGACTGACAGTCGATATTACGATAAGCATCACCACCGAAATCGGATCGAGCAGGATACCGAGATCAAAGTTCAGGTCACCCAACGGCAACCATGTGAAGTTATAAGGCACCAATGTAGCGAAAGCACCGTCAGCACCTCGATCGGCCGTAAAGTAGCATATCGCCGTGTAATAGGAAAGCACCGTGACGATACCCAACGATGTGGTACCGATAAGTCCGGCCGCCTTATGTGACAACTTCATGCCAGCAAGTCCCAGCGCAAGGAACGAGAGAAGCGGCAGAAGGAGTATTAAAAATACATAACTATAATCCATAAGTCACGTTAAAATTTCATGTTTTCAATACTGTTCACCTGATCGCTGTTGAAGTTTCGGTAAACATTAATAATAATCGCGATAGCCACCGCACTTTCCGCGGCACTCACTCCGATTGAGAACAGAGTCATAAAGAAACCTTCGAACTGCCCAGGGAAGAGCAGGCGGTTAAACGCCGCAAAGTTAATATCTACGGCATTGAGCACAAGTTCGATAGAGATGAGCATGGCAATCAGATTGCGACGGGTGACAAAGCCGAACACGCCGATAAAGAACAACAGTGCACTGAGCACAAAATAATATTCTACCTGTACCATATATTACTTCTCCTCTTCTTTTCTTGAAACAACAATTCCACCGATAATACATGCAAGGAGAAATACTGATATGAACTCAAACGGGAGCACATACTGATATTTCTCGCTGCCGAGCAACGCCTGTCCGATAGTACTCATCGGAACCTCACCTGCCGACGCATCGCAAGCCACCGTGATAAGCTCATTCTTCAACATCACCAAAGACACTAAAGCAAAACCTACCAACGACATAACCGCACCGAAAACGACACGGCTTCCTTTCATTCTCTCAACGAGGCCTTGAAGCGTACGCTTGCTGACGAGCTGGATGGCGAATATGTAAATCATCGTAACGCCGCCTGCATAAACACTTATTTGGGCCGCACCGAGATACGTATAGTCAAGCAGGAAATAAAGTCCCGCCACTCCAAAGAGAACGAACAGCATGAATGTGGCCGCTCTCATTATCCGTGTAGTCACCACACACATCACGGCTGAGCCGAGGATGACTGCGGCAAGAATTATAAACATTATTAAATTAGCCATTTATCATTCTCCTATTACTTTTTTGTATTCCACTTACCCACTTCCTGCGGCGCGCCGCCATCAAGAATATTTGGCAGAGAAGACTCGTATTTCACTTCTTTGTCAAGATGAAGAACAAGCGCTCCTCTGTCGAAAGTAGAGTTCTCGAAATCATTGGTGAACTCTATCGCGTCTTGCGGACACACATTGACACAGAGCTGGCAGAACATGCACTCACCCATATCATATTGATAATCCACGAGCACACGCTTCTTCTTGCCGTCCTCCGTCTCCTTCATCTCCGACTTAATCGTAATAGTACCGTTGGGACATGCTTTCTCGCACAACGTACAAGCGATACACTTATGATTTCCTTCGGCATCATGAGGCATGACCAAACGGCCGCGATGACGGGCCGCCACATGCAGTGTTGTCTTGCGGTTTTCCGGATATTGTTCCGTCACTTTCGGAGTGAAGTACTCCTTCATTGTGACGCGGAAACCGGTAAGCAGCGACTTCACGCCATGCACTGCTTCTCCGAAATATGATTTGTTATTTTCCATTTTCAATTCTTAATATACCATCCTAAGACTACTTAACATACCATCCCAAGGCTACTATTACCGTCATCAGAACAAGGTTCAACAGAGACAGCGGCATAAGATACTTCCATTCAAGCTTAAGAATCTGGTCTATACGCAGACGCGGGAACGACCAACGAATCCAAAGAAGCACCCAAACAAGGGCAAAAGTCTTACCAAGGAACCACACAATACCGGGAATATAATCCATCACCGCATCAAATCCGGACACACCTATGTGTATAGGCATCCATCCGCCGAGGAACACTGTCGCCGCAACTCCCGCGATAACAAACATGTTCAGGTACTCGGCAAGATAGAAGAAGCCGAATCCCATACCCGAATACTCGGTATGATAGCCTGCGGTAAGCTCGCTCTCGGCCTCAGCGAGGTCGAAAGGACCGCGGTTCGCTTCGGCGTTTCCGGCGATAAGAAATACTATGAAAGCTATGATTGCAGGAATATGTCCCTGGAACACAAGCCAACCGAAAGCACCTTTCTGCGCCTCCACAATTCCGCTTATCTGCATTGTACCGGTAAGGACCACAGCTGCGATAAGGCACAGGCATAGCGACATCTCATAAGATATCATCTGAACGGCACCGCGCATGGCCGATACCACGCTATACTTATTGTTAGAACCCCATCCGGCAAGGAAGATACCGACGACCCCGATGCCTGATATTGCCGTGAGAAGGAATATCCCCACGTTGAAATCGAGTATTCCGGCTCCCTTGTTCCAAGGCATGAACGAGAATGTTCCCACCGATGCGATGAGCACAAGGAACGGCGCGACAAGATAAAGCAGCTTGTCAGCTTTATCCACGAAGAAAATCTCTTTTTGAAGCATCTTCAACACGTCGGCAAACACCTGGAACACACCCCACGGACCGACACGCATCGGACCGAGACGGCACTGGAAGTAAGCGCAGACCTTGCGCTCCATGAATATCAGCACGATGGCAAGCATGGCGTAAGCCGCAAGTATCAGCACACCTACGAGCACGCACTCGATAAGTATCGACAAGAAATCACCCAACCCCAAAGTGTTGCGCAACAAACCGTCGAACCAAGTTGTTACTATACTAAAATCAAACATAATCTTTATCTGTCTATATCAGGAATTACGTAATCTAATGTAGCGCCCACAGAGATGAGGTCGGCTATTTTCTCACCGCGCAGCATGGTATCCATCGCCGATACGAGAGGCAATCCCATCGGACGGAATTTCAGACGATAAGGGCTCTTGTCTCCCCTTGAATCGAGATATACGCCGATTTCTCCACGGCTGCCCTCGCATGATGTGTACCACTGTCCCTCCGGAACACGTATTATCGGCTTCTGCTTCACATAGTAGTCGCCGGCGGGAATGTTGTCGATGAGTTGTTCTATTATGCGTATGCTCTGCTCCATCTCGTCCATACGTACCATATAGCGGTCGAAGCAGTCGCCTGCATTATATGTTATCTCGTCAAACTCGACCTTGTCATACATAGCATAGGGGTGATGCTTGCGCACATCGTTTTGCCATCCTGCCGCACGTCCCGTACCTCCGGTACATCCGTAGCTTATGGCATCTTCCAGAGTGAGCTTGCCTACGCCCCTGAAACGGTTCTGCAAGATGATGTTTCCTGTGAAAATATCGTGATACTCCTTGAACATCGGCTTAAGATACTCACAGAGTTTCTTGACGTTCTGCACGAAATTGGGATCGATATCGGCCTGACATCCGCCTATCCTGTAATAGTTCTGGATAAGCCGGCCTCCGGTGGTCTCCTCCATTACGTTGAGCACTTGCTCACGCTCGCGCATACCATATATAAATGCGGTAAGCGCACCGAGGTCTTGGGCGCAACAGCTGTAAAACAGCAAATGGCTGTCAATACGCTGAAGCTCGTCCATGATTGTACGGATATACTTGATGCGGTCGGTAAGCTCCACTCCCATAGCCTCCTCTACTACAGAGCAGAGGGCATGGCGGTTCATCATCGCACTGAGATAATCCAGACGGTCTGTGAGTGCCAGTGTCTGCGGATATGTATAGCTCTCGCACATCTTTTCCACTCCGCGGTGTATGTATCCGCAGTGCGGATATATCTTGCGGATTGTCTCGCCGTCGAGTATCGTCTGCAAGCGGAGCACTCCGTGGGTTGCCGGATGCTGGGGGCCGATATTGATAACATAGTCGTCATCGGTGAAAAGCGGATGCTTCACAGCCACCAGTTTTCCGTCTTTATCAAGGCTGTATTCGAACGTACATTCCGTTTCGGGGTCATCCGTAAGCACATACGTGTTGTTCTCAGGACTCATGTCGTAGTCCTTACGGAAAGGATAGCCCTTGAAATCCGAGCGCAGGTATATGCGGCGCATATCCTTGTTGCCAAGAAACTTGATGCCGAAAAAGTCGTAAACCTCACGCTCCAATATCTCGGCACCTTTCCACAGGTGGCTCACCGTAGGTATATACGGCTCGTTACGGTCGGCATTCACTGCCTTAACGCTCGTGCGCTCGTGAGTCTTCGTGTTCTCCAATATATAAACGCACCCGAGTCCTTCCTCGCCGAAGTCTTCTCCGACAATGGTGACAAGGAAGTCGAAATGCTTATCATTCCTCAATTTTGCCATCTCGGAGGCAAAAGCGTTCAATTCGAATTGTCTGTTTTCTAATTTCATCTTCGTCTCCCTTTCTTAGTCGTTATTGCTATTGTCAGGCACGTCAGTCACCACTATAGGCTTCTTTTCCTTATGATTGCGCCCACCGAAGAATTTCTCTATCTTCACCTTACGCTGCAACTGCATCATTCCGTAAAGTATGGCCTCGGGGCGTGGCGGACAGCCGGGCACGAACACGTCTACCGGAACTATTTCCTCTATACCCTTAACCACATGATAGCTGCTCTTGAACGGACCGCCGGATATGGCGCAACCGCCCACAGCCACGACATACTTAGGCTCGGCCATCTCGTCGTAAAGGCGCTTCATGACCGGAGCCATCTTGTGAGTGATGGTACCGGCGCACATGATGAGGTCGGCCTGTCGCGGAGAGTTACGAGTAACCTCGAAACCGAAACGGGCAAAGTCATAACGTGCGCAACCCACGGCCATGAACTCGATACCGCAACAACTCGTGGCGAAGGTCAGCGACCACAACGAGTTGCTACGCCCCCAGTTGATGGCCTGATCGAGCGAACCGACAAACACATCCACACCTCCCTCGTGAAGCTCGTTGATTATCTTTTCGAGAGATTCATTGTCCTTAAATTCCTCGTAAGGAATACTCTTGATGCGCGGCTTTCTCACTTCCATTCCAACGCTCCTTTCCGCCAAGCGTAAGCCAGGCCAAATACAAGTACCAAAAGGAAAAATCCGATGCTCAGCAACGCCATTGCACCAAACTCCTTAACAACCACTGCCCACGGATAGAGAAACACCGTCTCCACGTCGAACATGAGAAACAAGATAGCGAACAGGTAGTAGCCCACATGCATAGGTATCCATGACGAACCGTGCGTGGGGATACCACACTCAAACGGTTCTCCTTTTACCTTGTTATACGAGCGCGGACCGATCAGCTTGGCAATGACATAAGCCGCCGCTACCAGTACGATAGCCGTTATCAAAACGGTAAGTAACAAAATAAAATACATAAAATATTATAATATTACAAATTTGTACGCTTGAAATAAGCGGGTGCAAAGATAATAAAAAAATCTTAAATCGTGTAATATTAACAACAAAATTGTACCTATATATAAATATAAAACTTATCTAAGGACAACTATAAAACAAACATCAATTATATTAACAAATCGGCAACCTCTATATTTTCTTTCCGACAGTCAAAACAGAAGAGCCGACAAACCGTATATCGCACAAGACGGCACATTTATCAAACCGGCAAGTCACTTCCCGCCGTGAAACGCCACCAGACCTTCCAACGGACTGCGCATCACTTTCCCGACAGTGAAGCCTTCGACCCCCGCCGCCTCTTCAAGCTCGGCTCTGAAATAATACGCTATACTGCCAACGGCACCGACCGGCAGGTCCGGACGGCAATATTGCACCACGTTGCGACTGAAAAACGACCTGAAATTCTCTATCACCATACTACGCAGCGACGGCACGTCAAGCCTGCCGGCAATGAAGCAAGACATTGAGGCCAGATAACGGTTTGCCAGCGGTTCACGATACACACGCCGTATAATGTCTGCCATGGTCTGCCCTGTGATCGAAAGATACTCGTCGCGCAGGGATTTGGGCAACCCACCTTTGAAAATAGCGTTGACAAACATCCTACCCAGCACAGCCCCACTACCCTCATCGCCGAGAATATAACCCAGCGGAGGGGTGTTTCCGGTGATGCGGACACCATCGTACAGACCGGAGTTGGCTCCCGTGCCGAGAATACATGCTATGCCCTCATCACGACCGCACACGGCTCTTGCCGCTCCGAGCAGGTCGCCATTTACCTCCACATGTTCCGCTCCGGAAAAAGCTGCAGTAAAAATATCGGCCATCATAGGAATAAACTCCTCGCGACAACCGCTGCCATAGTAATACACGGCCTTTACGTCTGCCGCGCCTAACTTCGGCAGAAGTTCACCGGCAACGATATTCTCCACCGTGAGCCTATCCTGATGAAACGGATTTATGCCTTGCGTGAGCACCTGCCTTACCACATGCCTACCGTCTGCAAGCACCCAGTCCGTCTTGGTGCTTCCGCAATCCGCAATGAGTATCATAATATTTACTTTTCCGCAAAAGTACAAAAATATTCTTATTCCCTCAAAAAAACATGCCACTTGATAATCAACAAAGAACATTCATAATATGCGGACAGCCTGTCAACGCCACCGCCCGAGATTATTCCCGAATACACCAAACGTAAAATAAATATCACAAGCATACACTCGCCACTTTTTTGAATATTTATACAGGGACACATCATAAACCGAAGAAAACCACCTTGTTTTTTGATAATCCACAACTTGCAACAGCATAAACCGCCACGCTTTCCGCATCCGGATACCGGTTGCGTTCCACCGGGATACCGGTTAGCTTGCATTTAGCGTCTAAACGCAACGCGACAAGCACCTCGTTGCAACGCAACAAGCACCCCGTTGCAACACAAAAAAGGCTTCCGATACAAGTTTCGGAAGCCTTTTTCACATACATGTGCATATCACAACACACATATCCGTGCGACATGTTGACGCCATCAATAATCCTAATTATTCATGTAGAGATGCGCACAATCACACTTTTATCAAATATCAAAGGCGCGACTCCGTGCATAAATATACATTTCCGGCATATAACCGATAACGCCGCAATAGTTGTTTTGTAAATATTTATCATAGCCTTTTATTGTTTTTGATGGTTTATTCCATACAAATTTAGCAAAAAACATCACCGGATACAACAATAAGCACGATATACTTAGCGATACTTTCCACAAGACAAAACAACATTTTGACAAGGACATATTGCCGCAAAACATCAAAATTTACAGCGTTTTTATTTACGGGTTACATTAATTTTAATTAACTTTGCATTCTGATAAAAACGCTTTTTACAATTATGAGAAATACGATAATCGCCGGCCCATGTGTAATAGAATCGGCCGAGCTTCTAAATACAGTGGCGCAAGAACTTGTGAGAATAAACGATACACTTGGCACTGACATCATCTTCAAGGCTTCGTTTGACAAAGCCAACCGAACATCCATACATTCATTCAGAGGTCCGGGACTCGAGAAAGGCTTGCAGATGCTGGCAGACATAAAAAGCAGATACGGGCTGAGAATACTGACGGACATACATGAAAGCTGCCAGGCCGAGGCTGCGGGAGAAGTAGCCGATGTATTGCAGATACCAGCTTTTCTGTGCCGACAGACCGACCTGCTCGTTGCGGCTGCACGCACCGGGCGAACGGTCAACATAAAGAAAGCACAGTTCCTAAGCGGCAACGACATGCGGTATCCTGTGGAAAAGGCGCGCGACGCGGGGGCGAAAGACGTATGGCTTACCGAAAGGGGCAACACGTTCGGGTACAATAACCTCGTGGTGGATTTCAGAAACATCGACGACATGCTCGGCATAGTGCCCACAGTGATAATGGACTGCACCCACAGCGTGCAGCGTCCGGGCGGCGCCGACGGCAAGACCGGCGGCGACAGACGGTTCGTACCGCAAATGGCAATGGCAGCCAAAGCCTTCGGAGCGACGGGATATTTCTTTGAAGTACACCCCGACCCCGACAAGGGACTGAGCGACGCAGCCAACATGCTCGAGCTGTCGAAGCTCGAAAATCTCGTAAGGAGACTGGCCGAGTGAGCACGGACACACAGGCAACGGACAAAACAGCAAACAAAAACAAATTCAAAAAAATGACTACAAGAGAACACGCCATACAGTGCATAAAAGACGAGGCCGAGGCTCTGCTCGACCTAATACCCAAGATGGACGAGAACCTCGACATGGCCGTTGAGCTGATGTACAACTGCCGGGGAAAAGTGATAATCACCGGTGTGGGCAAAAGCGGACACATCGGAGCTAAAATAGCGGCCACCCTTTCGAGCACCGGCACTCCCTCGTTTTTCATCAATCCGCTCGACGTGTTCCACGGAGATCTCGGTGTGATGACGAAAGACGATGTGGTATTGGCCATATCAAACTCCGGACATACCGACGAGCTGCTGCGCTTCATTCCCATGGTGCTGCACATGCAGATACCGATTGTGGGCATGAGCGGCAATCCCAAATCGCTGCTCGCCAAATACTCCAACTGCCATCTCAACGTAAGCGTCAAGAAAGAGGCGTGCCCACTCAACCTCGCGCCGACAAGCAGCACCACAGCCATGTTGGCAATGGGCGACGCTCTGGCCGTGGCCCTGATGCGGAAACGGCACTTCCAGCCGAACGACTTCGCACAGTTCCACCCCGGCGGCGAGTTGGGCAAGAGACTGCTGACAACGGCACAAGACGTGATGCACAAAGACAACATGCCTGTAATCACACCGGAGATGCATCTCGGCGAGGCCATCATCCTCGTCAGCAAAGGCAAACTCGGACTCGGAGTGGCGGAAAAAGACGGGGCTGTATGCGGACTGATCACCGACGGCGACATCAGAAGGGCAATGGAGAAATGGCAAGCCGAGTTCTTCGACCGCACAGTGGCCGATATAATGACGACAACACCGAAAACGGTTTCTCCACAAACAAAAATCACAGATATACAGAGTATCATGAACAAATACAAGGTTCACTCAGTGCTCGTGACAGATGAAAACTCAAGACTTCTCGGAGTGGTAGACCACTACTCATGCATGATATAAAAACGCTTTACAAAGCATCCGGAAACACAAGACAAAAGGCATGAAGACGTTAAAGAAAGTTCTGATCATCATAATGGCATTTCTCCCGCTATATGCAGCCGGAATATACATGTTCAAGACGCTCGATGCAAGAAACGGCCTGAACAGCAGCCAGATAAACTGTATATTGAAAGACTCGCGCGGGTTTGTATGGCTAGGCACCCCGGCCGGTCTCTACCGATATGACGGCTATACGTTCAAGAGCTACCAGTCTGACTCGCAAGACGGTTCGTCACTGCCCGACAGTTACATTAAGAGCATTCAGGAGTCGCTCGACGGATGCCTATGGATACAGACCCCGGCCGGCATGTGCGTATATCACCCTCAGTCGGACAGTTTCGAACGTGACATGCGGCAAGTATATGTGAAGATGGGGATAAGCGAAATGCCGGAAATAGTGTATATAGACAGCCATAAAAACCTGTGGATGTCTGTTCCCAAAAAGGGAGTGCTGGCATACAACATGCAGCAACAACTGCTCTACGAGTTTGGCTACTCTGACGACGCGCACGGCATACCGGAAGGGGAAATATGCTCGATAAACGAATGCCGCGACGGTGCGGTAATCGTATACAAAGACGGCAAACTGGCATGTTGCAACATATCTCGGCAGCAACGCACCGTATGGAAGACAAGCACGGTGGCCGATGCCCGCCTGCGGAGTTCCTCGACACTAAAAGCCTTTGCCGACCAGATGGACAATATATGGCTATACGGACAGGGGACACTGATGGTATACCACAAAAACACAAAGAAATGGAACACCACCATCGGCGACAACATAGGTCTGACAGGGGTTGAGGTGGACAGAGCTGTGAACGGGATAACCGGCGACAGGAAAGGCAATATATGGATAGGAACCGATGCCGCCGGACTGATACGGATGAACGTAAACAACCATGAGATGGAGTTCGTAAATCCGAAAAGCGCCAACAAGCATGACAACAATAACGAGACAACAGCCATACAAAGCGTGTATGTGGACGATACGGACCTGTTGTGGGTGGGAACGGAAAAGGCCGGACTGGCTTTCTATGGAAACAATATATACAAATTCAAGTCGGAACTGTATGGAGACATCACCGCTATCACTCAAGATGCCGATGGAAAAGTGTGGTATGGAACGAGCGACAACGGTGTGGTGGGCTACGACGGACTGCTGGCCAGCCGAAAAGTGTCGGCAATGGCGGTAACTCCGGACGGCAGTTTATGGATAGGCTCGAAACGAAACGGACTGACACGCGTCAAAGACGGCGACACAAAGATATACTCGGCGGCGAGAGACAGCATGCACACGCTAATAGACGACCGCATCAACGGCTTGTGCACCGACAAGTCGGGCAACCTATGGATTGCGACAAGAGGAGGATTGCAGGTGTTCAACACCAGGATGCAGACATTCGCGACATATACCCGCGAGAACGGGAAACTGAGCACAAACACCATCACCGCCCTGTTCTATGGAAACGGGAATAACATGTTCATCGGAACAAACGAGGGTCTGATAATACAAAACCTGTCTACGAACGAACGCTGCGCACTCACCGGAACAAAGACCGGAATGCAAAAATTCACCAACAACTACATAACACAGGTTATCGAAGACTCGCGAGGACTGGTATGGATAGGAACACGTGAGGGCGTAAACATACTCGACATGGAAAAAGACAGGCTGGACTATCTGACGGAAAAAGACGGTCTTGCCAACAACTGTGTATGCGGACTGACGGAAGACAAAAACCACAACATCTGGATAACGACAAGCAACGGAGTGACACGTGTAGTGGTGCAGAGAAACCACGAGGAGGCTTCTTTCAACTACGGACTGTACAACTATGACACATCGGACGGACTGCAAAGCAACGAGTTCAACATCGGGGCCATATATACCAAGAAAGACGGAAACGTATTGCTCGGCGGTCTGTATGGAGTGAGCAGCATAAGACAAAATGTCAAGAATGACAGGGCGTCACTGCCACGCGTCATGCTTACACAACTCTTTGTCGGAGACACCGAGATAATTACCGGACATGAATATGGCGGGCATGTTCCGCTGCCGCAAGCACTCAACGAAAGCAGCAGGATAGAACTGGCTGACAACCAGAATACGTTCACCATCAAATTCGCGGCCGGAAACTACAACCAGAGCGAACGGCTACTCTTCATGTACTGGATGGAAGGGAAGGACGACAACTGGAAAAACGGGGATCCGCTGACGCATGGAGTGACGTTCACCGATCTTGCCAGCGGTACATACACACTGCACGTCAAGGCAATAAGTGCCGACGGAACCGTGAGCGACCGGGAACGCACTCTCGAAATAAAGATAATGCGCCCGTGGTGGATGTCGTGGTGGATGATTCTGCTATATGCCGTTTCACTTATCGTCATTATATATATATGGATGATAGGCACCAAACAGATATCATATATATGGACAAAAAAGAAAGCCGTGATAAGGGAACTGATGATTCAGCGGGAAGAGATAAAGGCCGCAAGCGACGAACTGCGCGTGCCGCTGTCGAGAATGACCACAATAATAGGCAATATGGCCGAGAAAGAAGGCACTGTGGAAGAAAAAGAGCAAATAAACGCACTTCATTTCCAAGTATTGCAGGTGATAACGAGAATATCGGAAATGCAGACCTCGCTCGAAAATCCAGAGGCACGCGCCATTGAAAACGCCGACAACAGACTGCAATTTAACAGCAAAGGAGAAATAGCGTCGGTACAATATGGCAATGATGATATACTGACCGCCGAGATAAAACCAAAGAGAACAGACCTCATTACGATGCAATACACAATTGCCATAATAGACGATAACGATGATTTCTTGAGATTTTTCATGGCACACTTCCGCAATGTGTACAACATCAGGGCATATAACAGCATGGAAACGGCCGCCGCAGACATGAATGCCATCGCCGCAGACATAATCGTATGCAAGCACGGCATGAAGGAAATGACAGGAAGCGAGCTGTGCAACAGAATAAAGACAAATCCAAGGACGGAAAAGACAAAGTTCGTTCTCATGACGGACGGAGTACTGACACCGGCCGACATGCAAAGCATGAACATCACGTTGGCGGCCGACGACTATCTGGCGAAACCGTTCAACATGCAGGAGGCGGCGATGAGGTTTAACCGGTTGCTTGGACTCGCACCGGCAGAAGGAATGGACATCACCGGCAACAGTAACGATATACCTATGCTGGAAAGCATGAACACGGTCATGATGTCTGACAACGGGATGAGCATCACATCGGATGAAGACGTGGAAAGAATATTATCCGCCGCAAATCATAATGATGCCGGCAATACAGGAAATACGCAAGAGCGTAACAAGGATAATGGCGAGAAGGCAAACAATATGCCCTTATACAAGAATGGAGAGACCATCGGCGACTACTCCATGAACAGTTTAATGGACAGGCGACTGATGGCAAACGTGGAACAATACGTTCTTCACAACATGAGCAGAGGACATATAAACCTTGAAGAAATGGCCGTGGCCATGGGAATGGGACGGGTACCGTTTTTCCATAAAATAAGAAGCATCACATCCAAGACACCTGCAGAGCTGGTAAGGGAGTTGCGACTGAAACACGCATGCACATTGCTCGAACGCACCAATATAAACGTCGGAGAGCTGGCAACGACCCTCGGATTTATGACTCCAGAGAATTTTACTTACATATTTAAGGAAAAATACGGCATGTCGCCGCTTGAATACAGAATAAAACACAGAGAACAAGCATGAGATACTATATGTTTATCATCGGGTTGCTCGCCTATTGCAACATGGCAAACGCACAAACAAGCGACTCGATGATAGTTGATATATTGGAAAAAAAGGGGATAACATTCACACACGACAACAGCATAACGCTTCTGACAACGGGCAAGGACAAGTTTAACGACATGTTCAAAGCCATCAGACAGGCCAAAAGCAGCGTGCATCTTGAATACTTCAACTTCCGAAACGACTCAATCGCGTCGGAGCTTTTCGACATATTAAGACAAAAAGTAAAGGAAGGCGTAGAGGTCAGGGCGCTGTTTGATGGCTTTGGCAATGACTCCAACAACAAACCGTTACTCAAGGAACACATACAGAATTTAAGGGAAGACGGTATCGAGATATATGAGTTCGACCCCATACGCTTCCCGTGGATAAACCATGTTTTTCACAGAGACCACCGTAAAATAGTGGTAATAGACGGTAATATAGCATACACGGGCGGAATGAACGTTGCCGATTACTACATAAACGGCACCGAACAGGTAGGCGAATGGCACGACATGCACTGCCGGATAGAAGGCGGCGCTGTAAGCCAGTTGCAACTGATATTCATGAAAATGTGGCGAAAAGTCACCGGACAGGACATCTGGGACCAAAAATATTTCAATACTTACGCACCAATCACATTCAAAGGGCTGGCCGCCGACACTACCGCCACAGCCGGAAAGAAGACGGTTGGAATAATAAACAGGGAGCCGAGAACATCGAACGAAATAATCAGGACTTTCTACGTGAACGCCATCGACTGTGCCAAAGATTCCATAAAACTTATCAACCCCTACCTAACACTAAACCGAAAACTGAAAAAAGCACTGAAAAACGCTGTGAAACGGGGCGTGAAAGTAGAGATACTCGTATCGGCAAAAAGCGATATTCCGCTAACTCCGGACTGCGTGTTCTATAATGTCCATAAACTGATGAAGAAAGGAGTGGATGTATGGCTGTTCCAACCGGGATTTCATCATACCAAGGTAATAATGGTAGACGGGCGTTTCTGCACCGTTGGCAGCGCCAATCTGAACGCCCGAAGCCTCAGTTGGGACTACGAGGAGAATGCTGTCATCATTGACAGGAACACCACAAAAGAACTTGACAACCTGTTTGACAACGAGAAAAAGAGAAGTGTCTACCTGACGGAAAAGACATGGAACGAGTTCAGGACACCGTGGAAAAAGTTTGTAGGATGGTTCGCGCATCTGCTTACTCCTTTCCTATAATCATAATTAAAACACAGCAATCAATATCCGAATGAAAAGAGACGAGACCATATCCATTTGCAAAGCATTCGGCATCATACTGATGGTTATCGGCCATGCCAACTGTCCCGGTTCGCTGAGCAGTTTTCTGTATGAATTCCACATGCCGCTGTTCTTCATCGCGGCAGGATATTTCTTCTCCCTGAAATATCTTGACGATGAGGCAACATTTGTGAAGAAGCGCGTCAAAGGGCTGTATATCCCGTTTCTGAAATGGTCTGTCCTTTTTCTTGCCATACACAACCTGATGTTCAAAACGGGAATACTCAACGAGCAATACGGCAATGCCGCCGGTGGAGTGACACACCCCTACTCATGGCACCAGATACAACAGAACCTGTGGACAATGGTCTGTGCGATGGGCGGATACGACCAGTTTCTTAACGGTGCGTTCTGGTTTTTCCGTGGATTATTCGTTGCAAGTATAGCATATCTCGTACTGTTCAAGATCACAGACAGCCTCATCGGCAGGCTATACATGACAAAAGAGAAACGGAATAAAGATTATGAAAACACCGGCCATATAATCGAAAACGAACAACCAAAGGTCTATCGCACGCTTGTAATACCGGTAATAATATGCGTTACAGTTCTTGTAGTTCAATCATGGAAAACCCTTGAAGGCCTGAAAATCATAAACCTTATACAAGGCGGCAACCGCGAGATAATGGGAATATTCTTCTTCGGATGCGGATTTATATTCAGACAACTGAGAGACAAATACCGCGTCACGTGGCAGGCGACCATTGTATCGGCAACGGTTGTCTACCTGTTTTCACGCTTTGCCCCGTCAAGCATGGGATGGAGAATGGATTTCAACGGTTTCATCGCCCTACCCTTGCCCGCCATTTGCGGTTTCCTCATGACATACAACATAAGTGATTGGTTTGCAAGACATGACGGCCGAGTCAAAGACTTCCTCGTCTTCTGCGGCAATAACACAATGTGCATATTCGTGTTCCACATCGCGGCATACAAGGTTGTGAGCCTGATAAAGATATGGTACTATGGTTTGGATTACTTACAGATAGGTTGCCACATGGTAATACACGAGTACTCGGATATGGATCACTTCTGGATTCTATATTCAATGGCAGGCGTAGGCATCCCATTGGCATGGACATGGGCCTATCGCAGGATTTCCACGCTTATCAAATCAAGCATTAGCTGAATATCAACCATACCGACACCGTGGTTTTCAATAAAGCCAAGCTCACTTCTTATTATTTCCGCCTCAGCCCGTTCACGGTAATAATCGGTGGTTGAGTTGGGATATATCGTTTTCAAATAGCATGCAAAAAGACGTGCGGCCTCACGGTTATTACCGGCAAACCACTCGCAAAATCCGAAATTAACAATATCTTCGGCATCGTCATTGTCACCGCCGCTTAACTTCAAATATATATTTTTGGCCTGCTCATACTTTCCGTCTCCGACCAAAGCGCGCGCCAAAACTCTCCTTACCGTATAATCTTCCGGATACTCATAGTCCAACCTGTAAAGCACCTTTAACGCCTCGTCATACCGCTCCAGATTGGTAAGACACACACCATAACCTACCAGATAGCTCTTTTTATCAGGCTCTTTCTCCATCAACTCTCCATAAGCATCACATGCCTCGACATAATTCCCTTCATAAAAGCATGCCCTTGCATATCCCATTAAAGCCCGCTTGTCATCCGGACGACATTCCATTGCCTTACGAAAACACTCCGAAGCCGTATATCCCGACAAAGAATCATGCAGAATAACATTCTTTTTATGCAGCAACACATTGCCGCATAACATATAGTACTGATAGTCTTTATCCTTATCGGCATAGCAATCCAACACTTCCGCCGCCTCACCGTACATACGCCGCTTCATCAAAAATGTTACGATCTCACTGTTTTTCTTAGACAAGGCGGTACCCTTGAATATACTGTGGGCAAAAAATATATAATCGGCATGCCACTTTTCACCCTTACGATAATCGAAAGGATTGTAGAAATGGGTCCGTGAAGGATAAAGACGGAAAAAGCGATAAATATCCTGAAGGTATATTCTTCTTATATAAGCCGCACTCCGATTATCGATATCCATGATCCGCGCGACACCCGCCACTTCGCCATTGCCAATCATTTCGCGCATACTCTGCGGTATGCGGTCTATCACCTGAGTGAAAGCAAGCACGAAAGAATACTTATCGCTGTCACAGAACGGACCGCTACCGATTATCTTCTGCACAAGCTTCCCATTGTTGCCACTGTCGCAAACAGGCGCAACCGCAGGATGCTCCTTATAGAACGGTACAAACCAATTGCTGATATTATCGAAAAACGGGAAACGCTTCATTTGAGAGAAACCACCGAAATAAATGTCGGAACCTGCTTTCTGCATATCCACCATACGCCGGAAACTCTGCTCCACCTTCTCCATATTACTCTCCGATTCCTCCGGATGGAATATATCTTGCATCGGGTCTTCGTCCCGCTCCTCTATCCCATTGCGGGTAATATGAAAATTATTGTTTTTCAACAAGTCGGGAATTATCTCCTTCTGAATGGTATTATTATCACTTTCCGCACTCACGCAATACAATAGTTGTATCTGCAATTCGGTCAGTTCCTCACATACTTTCTCTGATTTCAACAACTCTTCCACCATCTGCCTCTCTTCCGGAAACAGACGTTCCTTTCCTTTTCCCAATGAAAACACCCACCCGACAAGGGCACGCTGGCTGACCTTATCATCCATGCTACGGCGATATACATTAATAAGGAGACCGAGCTTATTGACATCGAAGACATTCATTGCCGACAACATCACGGCTGAAACCATCAACGCCCTGTCGTTAACATCCACCGTGGGGGAGAGCATCAGCTCCTCATAAGCGTGCGACTGTTCCTCTGTCCACTGCTCCGAAAGCCATATTCTATTGAACAGCTCCGACATAAGAGACTGATGTCCGGCATAAATCCGAGCCTTTTTCTCCCTCTTTATATGCTCCGGTTCAAATTGAAGCATTGCCACCTCAGACACAAACTCTTCCAAATCCCTCTGTATCGCCGCGACCGTCCAGTCGCGCCTACTTGCCGCAACCGCACGATGAGCGGACGAGAAAAACGGAACATGTGCAATAATATGTCGCAACATCACATTAGACGTAAGACTGTACATATACCGTGTAAGCCTGCGATATATCCCATCCAGTTGAGGATCGCGATAACCTCCCGCCCAATAATCGGCCATCAAACGGTAATCGTTCTTTATTCCGTCAAACACATCGGCAAAACCGAGTTCGGGATATTTGCAAAAGAAAGACTCCAAATACTCTATCGCCAAACCAAGCCTTTGGCCGGCAAGCAATTCCAATATATCATCTAATTCCTTATTCCTTTCCATTGTGTTCCTCCTTCGTTTTCAACCACTTATCCGCTATCTCCGTATCACGGTTACGTGGCGCGGCAGCGTGATTGTATTTTATATTTTCCGGTATCGATAATACCACGTCGCCGGATACTCCGCAATACTTCGATATAAGCTTATCATATTTCCTTATTCCATGCTTGTTTATCGAATCACAGGCCATATTGTATGCTTTAACAAACACATCCACCTGCTTTTTACGTGCCGTATCTGCCAATAGTTCTTTTCTGAAAGCAATAACCCCGAGCCACATATCGAGTTTGCGCGAGTCGAGCACAACCCTATGCCTCGCCATTCGTGCGGCCGTTGCCTGCGGTTCCGCGAGCCATAAAGCATCCATCATATTGTTTTCAAGCATCTTAAGGCGTATATTGACATCGTTTATCTGCACCTTGAAAACACGCTCGTCGCTCAGCCCGACACTGTCCGCAACATAATCGCTCAACAGATCGGTTGCCGATAGGCGCGACATGGCTATCATTTTATCATCAAACTGCTTCAGATTCTTTATACGTGCGTTCTTGTTGCTTATCAACTGCCAGTATGCCCCGGTTGCGGCGACATAAGTCAAAGGCATTGCCGCTGCCGCAATACGTTGTGCCCGCACCACATCGGTCACCGTTCCTTCCACTCTCCGGTTTACTATGGCGGTGTCACAATCCATCTGTGCCGTATAATACTTCAATCGCACATCAACACCAAGCTGCTCATACAGCCCGTATTGCCGTGCCACATACATAGGAAGGCAATCAAGCGTAGGCATGACTGCCACTTTCAGCGCAGCCGAGTCCTCGCGTGCCAGACGTATACGCTCAGCCCTTGACATACGTTTTTGCTCCTCATAAGACTGTCCGCAGGCAATAATGAGCAACAGCGAAATAACAGAACAGACTATATTTTTCATCATCATCCTAGTTCTAATTTAAAAGGGCGTCAACGTATTTAAAACAAACACGAGCCGCCCTTTCGAGTGTTTAATGTGCGATATTAGCCTTTATCACGATGCAAAATTACAAAATAAAGATGAATAACCAACCTGTTTTTAGAATATTAATGCAAATAAACATGTCAATAAAGACATTACAACAGAAAACAACCGAATTCACGAACATAAGCCATATAATATCTTTCGATATTCATCAGCGTCACGCAAATCTAAAATCATGAACACAAATATATCAATGTTCCCAACAAACCATTTATCGTGATTGAATATCCTTATTCAATATTTTCGTAAACTTCTCTGCACCAATGTCTGACAAATGATCACAATCATGAAAATCATCGGCCACGAAACGTGAATCTTTCAGATAATCAAAGTATGGCAGATTATATTCCTGTTGTAACCTATGGATTAATTCGTACATCTTTGCCAACTGCTTTTCATCGAGATTATCATAGTACGTGCTCCAACAGGGAGTGGTTATCAATATCATCCTTACATTACGATTCTTACAAAATTCTGCCATCTCCTTCATTCGCTCATAATTCGCTTCTATAAATTCAAAGCTGTCTGCCGTGTGCCTTTTCACGGCAGATACGGCATCCGTACCCTTATTCCACGCTTCCATGTTTTTACCATGCGAACCAAAATGTGTCCCAAAACCGTATTTATCACAACTTATACCATCTTCTTTCCGGAAATACCTTACTAACTTTTTACTCGCACTTCTAATGTCCGACACTTCCAAATTATACAAAGACCAGTCAGGATAAAGACTGCAATCCATATAAATCTTGTAATATCGGCAGCGGTATTTCTCCGCACCATATTCCATTCCGTTAATAAACCACGACATATACGAAACAGGAACTATAACAGTTTTCAATCTTTTGTACCTGTCTGCCCAATATTTCAACAAGGCCAAATCCTGCTTAAAGTCTTGGGCTACATTGGCAAGAGAAAAAGCATTGCCTTCTAAAAACTCCGGACGTATGCCATTGTACGTATGACTTGGACCCAGTACCAGTACCTCAACGTCTTCCGCGTTATCCTGCATCCACTCATATTTATACTTATATGTATTCGGTACTTGACGCAAAATGAATTCCACCGAAATTGCCATAACAACAATTAACAAGACAAATAACGCACAATATTTCAGAAACTTCTTCATAATGACTTAAAATTGAAAATAGATAAATGTTTGGCTCGCCCCGGCATATTTGGCTATCACATATATGCAAATATAATATACCGTCCAACGCACAAAACGATAATTGAAAGGACGCATATTGGAAAACTGTAAAACATGACGCTTATCACGCTGAAACCATTCGACAAGAATGATAATGAGGCCAAAACGTAAAAACTTCATACCGCAAAGCATTGACGAGTCGAAGAACTGATTTGTAAACATCGCCGACAAATATCCCACTGCCTGTCCAATGGTTTCCGCACGGAAAAGAACCCATCCGATAACAACCAGAAAAAACGTCAATAACATTTGCAAAGCCACTTTGGCTCCGGAAATAAAACGGCCGCAAGCGATGGCACTGTCATACTTCGTATTGACACCAGGCAGATTATAAACAACAAGCAACACGGCATGGTATAATCCCCAACAAACGAATGTCCAATCAGCTCCGTGCCATAATCCGCTTATGACCCAGACAATAAATATATTACGAACTATTCTCCACTTTTCACATCTACTCCCGCCTAACGGAAAATATATGTAATCGCGAAACCATGTGGTAAGCGATATATGCCAGCGCCGCCAAAACTCAGGGATACTACGTGAGAAATACGGAAAATCGAAATTGCGTGTCAGATTAAATCCGAACAATCTTGCACAACCTATGGCTATATCCGAATATCCCGAGAAATCACAGTAAATCTGCAACGTGAACAACACGCCAAGTATAAAAAGTGTCAATCCAGGCAATTCGGCATACTGGCCCCAACAAGCATTAACCTCAGCCGCACAGTTATCGGCTATGACAAGCTTTTTCAAAAAGCCCCAAAGCATCTGCCTGCACCCGTCTACCGCCTTGTCATATTCAAACATGCGCGGCCGTTGGAATTGTGGCAACAGATTGGTCGCCCTTTCTATCGGGCCTGCCACCAACTGCGGGAAGAAACTTATATAGGCAAAAAACTCCACCGGATCATGCGTGGCAGGCATTTTCTTCCTATATACGTCTATTGAATAACTAAGTGCCTGAAACGTATAGAAACTGATACCTACAGGCAAAATGACATTTATCGTGACCCAATCAAAATGCCAACCCAACGCATCCGACAGCTCTTCGATGTTTTCCATGAAGAAATTGTAGTACTTAAACACTACAAGCACTCCGACATTAAACACCATATTGGCCGCATTCACCGTCCGCTGCCACTGTCGCCGACCCTCGTAACGCTCAATCAACAGGCCGCTGACATAACTGCAAACGGAAGTAAATGCAATCAAAAACACCAGCTTCCAGTTCCACCAGCCATAAAAGACATAACTTGCAATGACGACAAGCATATTCTGCCAGCGCCGCTCTTTGGCCACAAACCAATAGAGATAAAAAACTATCGGCAAAAATACTATAAAATCAAAAGAATTAAAAAGCATACGTTCATTCTGCATTCAATATGTCGCCCTTAGAATACCCGAACAGGACGTAATAAGTATTGATATCGCAGCCACATAAAAAAAGCGGGGTATCCTACCTCTGCTTGTCCGAACTATTAGGCCGTAGGAAACCTCACAAATGAAACAAACAGAACCGATACCCACGCCATTGGTATATATAATACGCCCCTAATGGTGTGCATGATGACTATGATTAGCCACCGGCACACCAACGGAGTGGTATGATATACCTACCCGTAGTATCCGCCTCTGCAATGTCTTTTATTTGTGTTATTGAGTTTCCTACGTTCAATAGTTCCAAAACACAGCGTCAGCAAACACTTTTCTATAATGTAGCACTTCTACCATTGCCTTACCCTGTACTCTCATCCGATACGGAATGAAGCGGCAAAAGCGGATGCAAAGGTATTAATTTATTTTTGAAACATCCTCATAATAATATAAAAAAAACATGACAGTAAAACGATATCACGAATACGCATATAGCCCGAGAACCGATATAAAGCCCCAAACATAAATATACAGGGATAAATCTTTAAAACATATTTTCGTACTATTATACTATTTTCCGTACAAATATCCATCATGCAAATCCCCGCTTTCAGCTATTTTTGCACTAAACAATATCCATGTGCCTATGAAACGTATGTTTGGCAAAAAACAGCGTCGTGCATCTCCGCATCATGCATGGCCGCAATGCCCGTAAATGAAAACATCATAATATATAGATTTCAGATACCACAATATTTGATCGGATATACCGATTGTCAATGAAACGAACCAGGGGGCTCGTCCTGATGAAATAAATACCTTCCACCCGTAAATAACAAATCACCCAAAAGCAATGAAAAGAATTCTAACTACTTTCCTCACTGCCTTATCGCTCACAAGCAGCCTTACGGCACAGGCTCAGTACCAAGATGTGAAAGCAAAGAAAGCCGAGACAAACAGGCCGTTATCCGAGTTTGCGGAACACCGGAAAACACTGTTGGATTTCGATTGGAAATTCATGCTCGTCACGGCAGAGAACAAAAATACGGACTTCGCCTCGCCGGCACTTGACGACAGCTCATGGCGTACGCTCGACCTGCCGCACGACTTTCAGTTCGAGCAGCCGTGGAGCAAAGATGCCGGCGGAGCGCGTGGCTTCAAGCCTATGTGCGACGGATGGTACCGCAAGACTTTCCGTGCCGACGCTTCATGGAAAGGCATGAGAGTGACACTCGACATCGGCGGAATAATATATCTGGGAGACGTATATCTGAACGGACATAAGATTGCATCGACCGATTACGGATATGTAGGACTTGAAGCCGACCTCACTCCCCACTTACGTTTCGACAGCGACAACGTGATTGCCGTTTACGCATCGACAGGCCCGAAAAAAGGCTCACGGTGGTATACGGGTGGAGGTCTTTTCCGTGATGTGTTCCTCAAAGTATCCAACCCGACACACATAGCCCGCCACGGGGTGTTCATCACCACACCGGAAGTGAGCCGCGAGCATGCCACCGTCGGCATACAGGTAGAGGTTGACGGATGGCAGAAACACAATGTGAGAATACTCGCGAGGGTGAAAGACAATGACGGGCGCACGCTCGGCACCGTGGAAAGCGGCATGCCTGAGCATACCCACCAGTCGTGCACGGAAGTGAAAATGCCCATCGTGGAACTGCCCGCCCCCAAACTATGGTCTCCCGACACGCCTTATTTATACGATGCCGAAATCATCGTCTACTCAAACGGCATCGCCGTTGACAGCGTTCACGAGTCATTCGGCATACGCAAGCTTGATTTTTCACCGGAATTCGGTTTCAAACTCAACGGAGAAAAATTTTTCCTTAAAGGAAATTCCGGTCACCACGATCTCGGAGCGCTCGGAGCGGCGAGCCACGACAAGGCCATCGAGCGGATGATGATGAGGCTTAAAGAATTCGGATACAACACCATCCGTTGCTCCCACAACCCATACAGCGAGAATTTCGTGCGGATAGCCGACCGTGTAGGACTCATCATTGTCGACGAGCTGATAGACAAATGGAGCGACCGCGACTACTGGGGCGGACGGCAACCGTTCACCGATATATGGCACAAACTGATACCCGAGTGGGTGAAGCGGGACCGCAACAGGCCGAGCGTGATACTGTGGAGTCTCGGAAACGAACTTCAAATACGCGAGGGATGGGCGGGCTTTGCAGGCATGAACGACTGGGGAGTGACCACATACCGCATATTCGACCAAATGGTGAAGAGGTTCGACAACACCCGACCGACCACCGTAGGCATGTTTCCCGCCCGCGCCGGAGCGATAACGAGAAAAGACAAAGACTTCAACGACTATCTCGTGCCGCCGGAACTGAGCTGCGTCACCGAGATAGCGTCGTTCAACTACCAGTCTGACAAATACGCCGATTATCTCAAATACAAGCCCGACATGATAATCTTCCAAAGCGAGGCCGAGACTTCAAAAATGCTTGAGCCCTACTACAACATGAATCATGAACGTAACGTCGGAATATGTTACTGGGGGGCTGCCGAATACTGGGGAGAATCCAACGGATGGCCGAAAAAGGGATGGAACTACTCTTTCTTCGGGCACACCATGCGCCCGTATCCGCAAGCCTACCTCATACGCTCGGCTTTCATGCCCGACGAGCCGTTGGTACGCATCGGAGTGATAGACAGCAAAGGCGGAGAGAGCGTAAGCTGGAACGATGTCATAGTAGGACGCCCGTCTATCCTCGATCACTGGAACTTTGAAAATGGCAGCACGCAGAACATAGTCACATATACCAACGCACACACTGTGGAACTGATTGTCAACGGGAAAAGCATCGGGACAAAAACCAACAACGGGACACGAAAAGACCAGCGCAACTCCATCCTGTGGCAAGACGTGAGCTACGGAGAGGGTGGAACGATTGAAGCCGTGGCACGGGATGAGGCAGGAAAGACCGTAGCACGCCATAAGATGGAGACCGCCGGAGAAGCCGTGGCACTGCGGATAGAACCTGAGTCCGACACATGGAAAGCCGACGGCATGGACTTGCTATATCTCAACATCACGGCCGTAGACAGGAAAGGACGCACTGTCCCCGGCTTCAACGAGCCGCTGACAATAGAAACGGAAGGGGCGGCCACCCTGCTTGCCATCGACAACGGCGACCATTACACCGACGACCTGTTCCTCGACGTGAACACAAAGCCTATGCTCCAAGGACGCATGCAGGCCATAATGCGCAGCAAAACGGCAGACGGCCGCGTGATTGTGAAAGCAAAAGCGGGAAGCCTGAAACAAATCTACAAAACAAAGACAAGCGCGCAATAAAATACCGCAAAATGCATGTTAGACAAAAATATTTAGTAAATCTGTATAAGAAATATACCTACCTGAAATCAAAAGAGTTAGAAGAATTACCTCGTTTTGGGGTAATGAGTTGGTAACCGTTCCAATTGCCGTAGTCTGCATCGCTTTGCTTGTTCGGGTAACTCTTACAGATGCAAAAGTACGAAAAATATTCCGACTGGAATAATCATTCCCAATATTCTTTCAGCTGATTGGCATCCACTCTTATGCCGTTTGAGGCTTAAAGCAAATTGCAAACAAGGAAGCCACGGTAAAAGCAACTCTTATCCATAACAAATGAATGCATTGCATTTCCTCAGAGGTTTAGGTTGTCATGCGGGAAGCTATGTGTCAGTCGGTTAAAACCTTCAGCATGAATATACTGGTTGCCGTATGCCCGGAATCTCCGAGTTGACCATCCAACAGCTGAAATCCCCGTTCCTTATACATATCAATGGCTTTACCAAACGAAGGGAATGTTTCTATATACAGGCTGGTATAGCCCGCTCCCTTTGCACGGCGGACAATCAAATCAAGAATCATGCCTCCCAATCCTTTTCCTCGGACAGCAGGCGATAAATAATACTTGACTATTTCAGCACACTTGCCGGGCAAGCCTTTGGTGGGATAGAAGCCACAGCCTCCTTGAATCTCTCCGCCGTAATCAATCACCCAATATTCTGCATTTACATTTTCAACCGACTGACTGATGCAGTCCGTGACAGGGTCATCATACACCGTGCCTGTATGCGACACACCAAATTCATCAATAACACATCGTATCAGACGAGCCATTTGAGCATTATCCGTTTCCTTGATTGGACGGATGATAAAACCATCTTTTGTCTCCATATTGTTATCAGTTTATTTCCTATTCCTACAAAGATTCTCTTTGTTTTCGGGCAATGAATCTGTAGCCATTCCATTTACCGTGGTCTGCATTACTATATTCAGGCTGAATATTTGACATCCACACTTATGCTGTTTTAGAGTTGAAGCAATTAACAAGCAAGGAGGCTACGGTAAAAGCGATTCCTACTCCTGCCACACCCGTCCATCCACAATGTTGCCAAAACAGACCTGAAACGAATGTTCCGGCAGAACCGCCCAAGAAGTAAATGGTCATATAAACGGTATTGACCCGGTTGATGGCGGATGCGTCAAGAGCGACCACGCTGGTTTGGTTGGACAAGTGGATGCATTGCATTCCTGCATCAATTAAAAGAATGGCGATTATCATCCACAAGTAGCTGTCATTTCCCCAAAATGCCAACAACCATGCAGCCAAGATAACGCATCCTCCGACGATGGAGAAGAATCTTGCGCCGTATTTTTGGATATATCCGCTAATGAATACAACCGTAGATGCACCTGCCAATCCGCACAAACCGAGTGCTCCGATAATATCGTCACTCGCGAAGAAAGGCTCTTGCTTCATTCGGAAAGCAAGGCAACTCCACAAAGCGAAGAACGAGCCATAAGCCAATGCCGCTCTCAACGAAGCGATACGCAGGTACGGGTATTGGAAGAGCAGGCGCAACAAAGATTTCATCAGCCCTGCATAGCTTTCTTGAGAACGGGCAGACAGCACGGGCAGCATCTTGTGAATCATCAGAAAACATCCGAGCATAAACACGCAAGCCACGAAATAGACGGAACGCCATCCCCACACATCAGCAAGAAAGCCACTGAACACCCGCGAGCCGAGAATGCCTATGAGCAAGCAGGATTGTATAATGCCCACATTGCGCACCTTGTGTGCAGGTGCCGAATGGAAAGACACTAACGGGATGAAGAACTGTGGCATGACCGAAGATGCTCCGGCAAGCAAGGATGCGCCCCACACCCAATAGATGTTCGGGGCAAGGGCTATGGCAAGCAATGCGCACGATGAAACGATATAATTGGTCAATATCAGTTTCTTTCGTGAAACTAAGTCACCAAGCGGGATGACAAATACAAGCCCGGCCACATAGCCTATTTGGGTCAATGTCGCCACCATACTGGCGGAAAAGTCATTGACCGCGAAATCCTTTGCCATGCTGCCCAACAAAGGTTGGTTGTAGTAGCAGTTGGCAACGGAAAGCCCCGTAGCGACTGCCATCAGAGCCAACAGAGGGGTCGGAATGCCTTGGTTCTCCCTCAATTCATACTTCATCTGGTGCCTCCTTTCAATATGACACGACTTTCAACCCTATCAACGACGCGATGAGCGTGAACAGGAAGAAAAGCCGGATGGGAGTGGCAGGCTCCTTGAATACGAATATTCCAATCAAGACCGTGCCTACAGCCCCGATGCCCGTCCAAATGGCGTATGCCGTTCCTAAAGGCAAAGTCTGCACAGCTTTGGCAAGCAAAGCCATACTCAACACGGTAGATGCCAAGAAACCGCTCCCCCACAAATAAAATTCAAGTCCTGATGCCGCTTTCGTTTTACCCAAGCAGAATGTGAGGCTCACTTCAAACAATCCTGCCAACAATAAGATAATCCAATTCATACCTATGAAATATTAAATTCGGGTACAAAAGTAAACAAGTAATTCCTAACCGCTTTTTGCATTTGGTAAAAACAGATTTTTCATTTGACAAAAAAATAGCTGTTTATTCTCGTTTCCGTGTCTATTTTATAATTTTGCATACCGAAAACGGCAATGGATTATGGATATAAAGGAAATCATCAACCAAAGATATGCCATGCCGGACGCATCTTTGGACAGGTTGCGGCAATGCCTGACGGAAGTTTCCTATCCCAAAGGCTTCCGTGTGTTGGAAAGCGGCAAGGTGGAGAAAAACATCTTTTTCATCAAGCAAGGCATTGTCCGTGCCTATACTTCGGTGGACGGGAAGGAAATCACTTTTTGGGTCGGCAAGGAAGGGGCAACCCTTGTTTCTATGAAAGGCTATGTCAATGATGAGCCGGGTTATGAAACGATGGAACTGATGGAAGATTCAGTTTTGTATGTATTGGAAAGGAAAAAGCTGAAAGTGCTGTTTTCGGAAGACTTGCACATTGCCAATTGGGGGCGGCGCTATGCGGAGATGGAGCTGCTTGCCACTGAAGAACGGCTGATTTCCATGTTGTCCGCCATCGCCTCTGAACGTTATAAGGAGTTGTTGGAGAAAGAACCTGATTTGTTACAGCGATTGCCGTTGGGAAGCATCGCCACCTATTTAGGTATCACGCAAGCGAGTCTGAGCAGGATTAGAGCACAAATAAAGTGACGTTTCAACCAACCAACGGGAGGGTAGCAAGCGGTTTTGGGCAGACCAAAACACAAACTTGCTACCCTCCCGTTGGCTTTGTTTACAATCCCAAGCCTTTGTCTTTTCTCTGCGGTGTAACCGTCTTGCGAATGGATGAAAACAGCCTGTCGAACTGCTCCTTGAACCACTCGCCAATCAGTTGTCCATTAATGGCAAGTACAAGTTTCGATTTGTCTGTCGGGTCTTTCACCACTTGGAAGCCAGCCCTTTCGGTTGTAAACCTCCGTCTGTGTTCCTCCAAGTAGAGTTCGCCCTCGTAAAACAGCGGCTTGCCGCTGATGAGCGTGGCGGTCTGTCTTTCGGTGAAGCCGACTTTGAGGCAGAACTTCTCCATGTACACCAACTCTTGGAACAGCGGAAACCATTTTTTGGCTTTTCGGATAATGGATTTCAGGAATGACACTTCCTTTTGGTGTTCCGCTTCCTTGTCCGCCATCTCCCTGCGGTGCTGGGCTTGCAGTTCTATAAGCTGGCGGCTGTGTTCCTCCTGCTGCCGCTGCATTTGCTGTTGCAGCAACTCGATGCTCTCATCACGAGCGGCAACCTCGCCTTGCAGGGTGCGGTTGTCGGCTTCAAGCTCTTTCAATTTGCCACTTCCCAAAAGAGAACCGACCTTTGCCACGAGTGCCGCTTTCGCCTCTGTCTTGGCGGCTTCCAGCTTCTCCGATTTGATTTCTTTCCGTACTTCGTCAAGCTGCCATTCCGCCTGCCGCTGCTCGGTCTGTAACTGCCGCACGTTGGCTTCAAGTTCTCCCGTCTGCCGTTTCAGGTCACGGTAGTATTGGGCGGTGGTCGTGTGCCGTGCCTCCGAACCACGGATGCCACGCTGCAAGCCGTATTTCGCCATTGCTGCGGCGTAGCTGTCATGGTAGGCGACAAGCCTTTCACGGGTCAAGAGGTCATCGGCACACAGGCGCACGGCGTTGGCTTTCTTGCGGTAGGTGCGTTTGCCCTCTGTCTGCTTCCGCTTAGCTTTCCTGCGCTCGCCCGTCACTATCGGTACGACCGTTGCGTGGATGTGCGGCGTGTGTTCGTCCATGTGCAGCACCGCCGATACGGTGTTCTCCCTGCCGAACGTGCGGTGCAGCCATTGCAGGTTGTCATAGCACCATTCGCCAAGCCTGCCCTCGTCCTGCATTCTCGCCATATCCTCGTGCGTACCCGAAAGCACGATGCGGATTGCCCGTACTTGGTCAGGCGTTATCTTCCTCTTGATGCCAGCCGTGCGGATGCGGTGGCTTATCGCTCCGGTGCGGTCTGACACGCCGTCGGGGAACTCCACCAGCTCACGGTTGAGGTGGGTGCGTGTCAGGTCTGCGTTCTTGGGCGTGGTCTTGCGTTCGATGTGGTCGGATGCGCCCGTGTCAGCCGACCCTTTCGCCTTGTTGATTTGGATGCTGATATATCCCATGTTCGTTTCTTGTTTTTGAGGTTATACAAACTTGTTTGTCGGTGTCCGCCTGCCTGCGGTCATTGCCGCACGGAACAAACGGGGTGTCCAGAGGGGTGCAACCCCGCTGGCTCATTGGGGCGTTTTTAGCATTAGCGTCAGCGGTGCGTGAAGAAAACGCCCTAATGAGCTATGGCTTTTTGTTTCCCAAAAGCCTGCGGCGGTGTCGGTGGTGATGTCGGCGGACATTGGTTCCCCTTTTCTTTTTGCCAGCCTTGCATGATATTCCGTGCCATTGTGCCGGCATGATTGCCTGTCGGCACACGGGCATACAGGCAGGGATGGTGCTGCCGTTTCCACAGCGGACTTGATGAGGGGTGAAAATCCGATGAATTGATGATTATGTAGTCTAATATGTTGATAGCAAATAAAATAACCTTTCATCAGCGTCTCATCAAACGGCTCGCCAAAAGAAAAGTGATGTACGGGGGTGCATCTGCTTTCTCTTTTCATCAGCCATTTTCTTTTGTTGAGTGCTTGATGAGGATGTAAACCGCTGTTATTCTTTATGTTTATATATACTTTCATCGTTTCATCAAAATATCAGAGTGTTTCCAACTGTTCCTTGCTCACTGTGTAGTAGCGTCCAATCCTTCTGACGGGTGAGTAGCGGCATTCGCGGTTGTAGTCGTACTGGTAGGTGGTGTAGGAAAGCGAGTTGGATGCAGGAGCCAGTTTCCAGCATTCCTGCACCACTTTCCGAACCTGCGACTTCTCCACCTTGACTTGCGAGCAGACAAGCAACGGAACAATATCATTGAGGCAAAAAGAAACAGACCCGACACCCACGCTTGCCATGATGTCAAGCAACAGTTCCGCCATTTCTATCTCCAAACGGTTACGGTTGCTTCGGATAATCTTCCGCAGGGCATCCGTTTCCAGCCGCTTCGGGTTGAACCACATACGACTTTCCTTTTCGGTAGAGAGTGTACGGTTGCATAGGAAGTGCAAGAAAGCGGGGATTTCCGCTTTCAGCTTTTGCAGGAAGTCGGTATCATCACTCCGTAACGGCACAATCTTCCGCACCCAATAGCGTGTCTCCCCTGCGTCAATGATGACGGGCAGGTGCTCGTTGTTGGAGCAAAGCACGAACTTGGCGAAGAAGCCTATCTCGTCACGGTCTTTGCCTTTCGCCTCCACCTTGTAGGAAAGCGTGGTGCTTAGGTTCTTCAACCTTTCGCTGTCCTCACGGCGGTTGAGCAGCACCTCGTCCACCATGATGAGCAGCTTGCCAGCCCAATCGGAATTGAACTGGCTGCGGAAGTCCTCGTTGGTGTTGAAGGTCACGTTGTTTTGGAAGATAGCCTTTAAGAAATTCAAAAACGTGCTTTTGCCCGTATTCCTTTCTTCGGACACAAGCAGAAGGATGGGCAGCTTCTGAACGGGGTACAGATACAGCAGTTGCAGATAGTCCATGCCCAACTCGTACTGTTCGCCGAAGATGTGTTCCACCAACGAACGGATGCAGGGGAAATCCCCTTGTTTGGGAACATGGCTTATCGGCTCGTAAAGGTTGAGGAACTTGCCGACTATGGGCTGGTAGCCCACATGGTCGGGTACGGTGCAGAAGCCGTCATACTTGGGGACGCTCGCCATGTAGTCCTTGCCGTAGTCCTGCCGCAGGGTCTCGGAGTTCCATGCGATGCGTTTCCTCACATATCCGCCGTCAATTCGGGGTTGGTCCACAATCTTGTAGAGCGTGGTGCCTACTCGGATGAATTCTTCTTTTTTCTCCATGTTTTCAATAATGTTTTAGTGCCGCCAACGTATTGTCGGCAAGCGGGTTGAACATGGTTGCAAAGCTACGGCAGGACGATTAAAGCCTTGATACGTAAAACGATGCAGAACGGCGCAAAAGAAACCGACGGATAAGAAAATGCGGAGGAACGGATAATGTCGGCCATCAAAAGGTGAAAAGAAAAAGCCCGAAGGAGTGGAAAACGGTACTTCTTCGGGCAAAGGGATTGTGTGAATGCACGGGCGTATTGACACGCAACCGCACCCGCTAACACTTACACGATATGCTGTTGCCTAACGAAAGCCAAAGCATTTGTCTGTCTTTTCGCAAGCACAGCCTTTCTAATAGGGCATTGCGCACCCTTGCAGCATTGGGCGTATTGATACGGAAAGCAAGTGCCACGACCATTGGTAGGACATAGACTTCCGCATAATAGCCGTTGGGCAGCCTGATACGCCTTTCCACCTCGCAAGGCTTCAACGCACCGCTTTTGTACACGGATCGGACGGCGGCACGGAGTGTCGGGGCGATAACATCGAACAGCCTAACCAACTCCATTTCGCTCATCCACACGCTGGCGGCATCGGACGGCACGGCAACCCTGCCGCACCCGTCCATCGTGATTGTTGTCCGTTTCATGTCCCTGCCACTTTGATGTTACCGAAAGTCTGGTTCAGTTGGTTACCGAATGCCGTCAAATCGTCACCCAGCTTCTGCGTGGTTATTTTTGCGTAAATCTGTGTGGTCTTGATGTTTGTGTGACCTAAAACACGGCTCACGCTCTCAATCGGCATGCCTTTGCTGAGGGCTAATGTGCCAAACGTGTGGCGGATGCAATGAAAAGTGATAGGCTATGCAAAGAAACACAGAGAGGTAAAGATTAAACGTAAGTCGTTTGAAATGAACGGTATTTCAGCATTCTGCCAAGTAGAGAAAATGCAAACGGCAACGGAATATTGAGGTTGTTCAGTTACCAAACCGTTAGCCGGGCAGTTACCGAAACGGGAATAGGTAACGGCAAGCAATGAAAAGAAACCCTCACCGTTTTATTTGCGCTCATACACAGTGTTTTGCATATCAAGGAACGCTTATACGGCAAGTAATTTTGCACTAAAAAATATAAGCGTATGAAAGTAGAAAAATTCAAGGTGCTGCTCTACCTCAAAAAGAGCGGACTGGACAAGTCGGGCAAGGCTCCCATCATGGGACGCATAACCGTGAACCGCACGATGGCGCAGTTCGGATCTAAGCTGTCCTGCACTCCCGAACTGTGGAATCCCCGTGAAAGCCGTCTGAACGGCAAGAGCAAGGAAGCGGTGAAAACCAATGCCAGGATTGAAAAACTGCTGTTGGCGGTGAACAACGCTTTCAACAGCCTTGTGAGTCGTAAAGTGGATTTTGAAGCCACCGATGTGAAGAATCATTTTCAAGGCAGCATGGAAACACAGATGACTCTCATGAAAATGACGGATGTTGTCTGTGACGACCTCAAAGCCCGTATCGGCATAGACCGCGCGAAAGGAACTTATCCCGGCTATCACTATATGCGTCTGACCCTCGGAGAGTTCATCGAGCATCAGTACAAGGTCAAGGACCTGTCATTCGGGCAACTGACGGAACAGTTCATCCACGACTATCAAGCATTCGCTATGGAAAACAAGGGATATGCGATAGATACTGTCCGCCATCATCTTGCCATCCTGAAGAAGATATGCCGTCTGGCTTATAAGAAGGGGTATGCCGACAGGAGCCATTTCCAGCATTTTACCTTGCCGAAGAAGACTGAAACGACACCACGGGCATTAAGCCGTGAATCGTTTGAGAAAATCCGGGATGTGGAAATACCTGCTTACCGCAAATCCCACATGCTGGCAAGGGATATGTTTCTCTTCGGATGCTATACCGGAGTCTCTTATGCAGATGTCGTTTCAATTACACATACCAATTTATATACGGATAAGGACGGGGCTTTGTGGCTGAAATACCGCAGAAAGAAGAACGAACTCCGTGCCAGCGTAAAACTATTGCCCGAAGCTATTGCGCTTATCAATAAGTACCATAGTGAGGACAGGAAAACCTTGTTTCCTTTACTTCGCTGGTCAAATCTCAGAAGGCACATGAAAGCGTTGGCGGCATTGTCAGGAATCAAGGATGACTTGTGCTACCATCAGGCCCGCCATAGCTTTGCCTCGTTGATAACGCTTGAAGCAGGCGTTCCGATAGAGACCATCAGCAGGATGTTGGGACACTCCGATATCTCCACCACTCAGGTATATGCCCGTGTAAGCCCGAAAAAACTATTTGAGGACATGGACAAGTTCATTAAAGCGACCGAAGATTTCAAACTCACTCTTTAACACTTAAAGAATAATATGCGAAGTACATTTTCATTATTACCCTACATCAACCGCAGCAAGGTAAAGGCTGACGGTACGACCGCCGTATTGTGTCGTATAACCATTGACGGCAAACAGACCGTCATCAGTCCCGGAATTTATTGCAGACCGGAAGACTGGAACGGCAGGAAGAACGAGATAAAGTCCGCAAGGGAGAACAACCGTTTACGGGAATACCTGCGCCTGATGGAAGAAGCCTATAATGAGATATTGAAATCGCAAGGTGTGGTCAGTGCGGAGATGCTGAAGAACCATATCACCTTGAACAACATCCATCCGACGACCCTCCTGCAAATGGGGGAATGGGAAAGGGAGCGTTTGAAGAAACATTCCGAGGAAATAGACTCAACTTCTTCCTATCGGAGTTCAATGTATTACCAGAAGTACCTGACAAATTATCTCATGTCTTTGGGCAAGAAAGACATAGGCCTTGAAGAAGTCACGGAAGACTTCGGCAAAGCCTACAAAGCGTTTTTGAAGAGATGCAAGAATTTCGGGGCTTCCCAAACCAACCATTGCCTGCGTTGGTTGAACCGCCTGCTGTATCTGGCAGTTGATAAGGAGATTATCCGCGTGAACCCTTGTGAGGAAATGGAATATGAAACCAAGCCGGAGGCAAGGCACAGGTATATCAGCCGTGAGGAGTTCAAGAAGATACTTTCCACCCCGATGTATGACAAGCGGATGGAACTGGCAAGACGGGCTTTCATCTTTTCGACTCTGACCGGACTGGCGTATGTGGATATAATGCTCCTGCATCCACATCATATCGGGACGAATGCGGATGGTAGGCGGTACATCCGCATCAACCGCAAGAAGACAAAGATAGAGGCATTCATTCCACTGCATCCCATAGCGGAGCGGATATTGTCGCTGTATAACACGACTGACGATGAACAGCCCGTGTTCCCTCTTCCCAGCCGTGATGCCCTCTGGTTTGATATCCATGAGATGGGCGTTATCATAGGGAAAGAGGATAACTTGTCCTATCATCAAAGTCGGCACAGCTTCGGAACATTCCTGATTTCGGCGGATATACCTATCGAGAGCATCGCTAAAATGATGGGACATTCCAATATCCGGACGACACAGGGTTACGCACGGATAACCGATGATAAAATCTCGAAGGACATGGACAAGCTAATGGAACGCAGGAAGATACAATCTACCGGCGAAAAGCCAGACAGCAATAAGTAAACAGTATCAATTCAATACATTATGGACAGAGGAATAATAACAATCAGTGAAACGGGTGTAGTCATTATGCCGACAGTACCCGTATGGATGACACAATTCGAGATAGCCGACCTGTTCGGGATGTTCTCATGCGATATCCGCAAGGCGATTCATACCATTTACAAGAATAAGGAACTGAACGAATTTGACACGATAAAGTATGTCAGGCAACCGGATGGTATCAGTTATGATGTCTATAACATTGAAGTGATTATAGCCGTTGCATTCAGGATATGCAGTAAAGAGAGTGTCTTGTTCAGACGGTTTATAATAAATGAAATTAGCACCATTAAGAAAGCTACACCGATTACACTATTTGTTGCCAGCGTCAGAGGTAATAACCGATGGTATAGTTGAGGTTCATCCCGTCAGCCACTCGTTTCCGATGCACGGATGCAAAGGTAGCGTATGGCTTAATGGCAGCGGCAAGGTCGGGCGGCAGAGCCGTTTCGGGCAGAATCTTCCTCAAACAAGTTTGAGCGTATTCAACCCGAAAACCTTGTCACTGTCTGCCACTCGCTTGAAAAGCATCCGGCAACGGAAACAAGCGACTGACGGGAAATCAGAAGAAAGAAGAGAGGAGCGACTTACAGACGAAGCGGTATTTTGATGCTCCGTCCGTAAACCGTTCCTTTCTCTTTTTGCCGAAAGTCCGTTGCTGACGCAATCATAGGGCAGACGGCAAACTGCGCTCTTTCAAGAAAATCATGTGCCTGTCAGCCGATAGGCGGAGCGGTAGCCGTCAGCAAGCATCCTTTCGATGTCGGATTCACGGTAGAGGATTTTACCGCCCAACTGGATATAGGCTATGCGCCCTTCGTTCCGGTAGTCCTGAAGTGTCCGGCGGCTCACTTTCAGCCGTGCCGACACTTCTTTGTCAGTGAAGAAACGCTCTCCGTTCAGTGTCGGTCGGTAATAGGCGGTCAGATGCTCGAAGCTGTCCAAAAGACGGTCGAGACTACCCATGAAGTGGATTATCCACTCGCTGTCCTTGTTTATCAGTTCATTCATGCTACTTTGGATTTAGTGGGTATTGTTAGTTTACTTCGTTCATTTCATCAAGTTTATACAGTTCTTCCTTTGAACTTCGCCTCTTTCCGCCTGTCCTCCACAACGGAAACAATACGCTGCACGTCATCGGGACGGTAATACGTCTTGTGGTTTATCTGCGAGTAAGCCAGCGTCCCGTTGTCCCGAAGGGTCTGCAATGTGCGTGGGCTGATGTTGAGCATCCGGCAAACGTCCTGATTGTCCATCCACTCGCCCATTGTCTTCTCTCCGTGCCGCCGGCAGATGGCATCCATGCGACTGACGAAACGGTCGAACTTGGCGACCATCGCCTCAAAGGTCTTTCTTTCAATTGATACGATTTCCATATACATACTTTTTATTGTTACTGTTTCTTTTGCTGCAAAGGAATACATAATCTGTTATCCGGCAATGGATTTCTAGGAAGTGGAAGCATGTGGCACAGGTTGGTAGAGGTTGGCACAGATTGGGGCTATATTCTTAATTCCGGAAATCAGGAATGTGGCAAGAGAGAAAAACAAGGGCTTAATTCAAACCTGACTGTAATCGCACCTTTGTTCTTCCGATTATTCACGTCCGGCAAATCTGTGAAGTCCTCACCAATATCTCTATCACCATAAAGCAAAGTCTCACAATATTGCCTAACCGAATCCAAGTTGTTGACTGACTGTACTAAAACGTCTTACTTTGCTTGCAACAATCGGTCAAGGCACAGACCAAGACCACAGTAATAACTTAGTCAATCTGTTTTATGACAATGAAAAGAGAACCAAGTATCAGTGAGCAGCAGACCCGTGAAATCGTGGAAAGAAAGGGACGCAGGGAATCCCGCAGTGAGAAGTCTATGGACGATTTCTACTGGAACATCGGTCTGGATCCGGAACAACTGGCACAACCCGGCAGGACCGTCACGAAAAAAGCGGAAACAGCTACGGTGGATGAACCGTCAGGCAGAACGCCCGAAGAAGTGGCAGTGCCACAGAAGCGTGTCAGCAGCAAACAACGCAGGCTGTCGCTGGACGAATACCGTACCGCTTACCTGCGAGTACCCAAGATAACCGACCGCAAGCCCGTGTTCGTCAGCGGTGAGGTGCGTGACCGACTGGACGGGATTGTCCGCCGTCTCGGCGGGCGTGGCATGAGTGCGTCGGGACTTATCGAGAACCTCGCCCGCCTGCACCTTGAAACCTACCGGGAGGATATCGAGCAGTGGCGCAAACTCTGAGCGAATTACGGTAGAACCAATCAAGTCGGTGGATATACTCCATCGGCTTGACTGATATTCCAAATGAGTTATTATACTCACAAACCAATCCGACAGGCGGAGGATTCTTGTGTCCTCAAAGACACAGCAAGGTATATTTTCAGTTACCCGAATAATTCTAAGTAACTGAAAACACCTTCACCGCCGTGGGTAGAATTATCCTCCGCAGTCGGATAATTTCGGGGTTCCTTAATCAAAGATTAAACAATGGACAAGCCATAAAATTAAAAGAATAAGAAGAATGAAAAAGAAGAGCAAGTACGGGAGAAATCCCAAGTTGAATCCGAAGACGCACTGCGTGATGGTGCGCTTCGACGATGTGGAATGGAACAGGTTCCTGACGATGTACGAGGAATCGAACGTGTATGCGAAAGCCGTCTTTCTGAAGGCGCACTTCTTCGGGCAGAAGTTCAGGGTGCTGAAGGTGGACAAGACGCTGGTGGATTACTACACCAAACTGTCGGACTTCCATGCCCAGTTCCGCGGTATAGGAACCAATTACAATCAAGTCGTGAAGGAATTGCGCATCCATTTTTCGGAGAAGAAGGCGATGACGTTGCTCTACAAACTGGAGAAACATACCATCGATCTTGTGAAGTTGAGCAAAGAAATTGTGGAACTTTCAAGGAAGATGTATGCTAGGTGGGAACAACAGAATTGAAGAAAGTAGCCTGATAAATGAACAAAGTTCGTCAAACAACTTCATTGCCGATCATGTCATCATCGGCGGCCGGGGTTTCAATTCAAGGATGAAAACCATCCGAAAGGGATAAAAATGTATATAAAAAAATGAAGTAAGCGGAATAATTATCTACATTCTCTTGCTTCATTTTCATTTATTAATCTATAAATTTCATTGTCGTAATAATAACGTTTGCTTATAAATCATAAAAATAGCCGTATTTGCTTGACTGACTAATTTATTTAGACTAATTTTGCATATACCAAATTTCATTTTATGATGGAACAACTTACCAAGCGTGAAGAAGAAGTGATGAATAAGTTTTGGGAGAAGGGCGAAGCTACCGTTAAGGAGATTATTGCCACTTATCCCGAACCTCGTCCAAGCAGAACCGCCATATCTACATTCGTGAAGTTTCTTGTTGATAAGGGCTTTTTAGACCACAAGCCGGCAGGAAACAACGGATTCATCTACTATCCCCTTATAGAAAGAGAGGAGTATTGTGGTAACAATCTGAAAAATGTCGTTCAGCGATATTTCAACAATTCCATTCGTGGAGTGATAAGCACTCTTGTAAGGGACAGGAAAATGTCAGACGATAAAGTCCTGGAGTTGATAAATCAGGTGATAGAAGGCAATCGCCAAGAATAGAACTGATTATTATATGGAAGTCAAGAGCGTTATTGGCATTAATGCTGATGCGCAGGAAGATGGCAATATTTATCATTATTTGCACATATTGAATATAAATGAAATAGAACGGCTCAAATAGTTTTAGATATGAACCAAACAGAGATATATCCTCGTTCTGGTGATAATCAGACTGTCTATCTTAAATCAGTCATAACGCACCAGAATATTGAAGTCGGAGATTTTACCATTTACAATGATTTTGTGAATGACCCTCGTGACTTTGAGAAGAATAACGTGCTGTATCATTATCCTATAAATCATGATCGTTTGATTATCGGAAAGTTTTGCTCAATAGCCTGCGGAGCAAAGTTTATATTCAATTGCGCCAACCATACCCTGAAATCGCTTTCTACATACACGTTCCCACTTTTCTTTGAGGAATGGGACTTACCGAAATCTGATGTTGTTTCTGCTTGGGATAACAAGGGCGATATTGTAATTGGCAATGATGTGTGGATTGGATATGACGCTATAATAATGGCTGGAGTGACCATCGGTGATGGTGCTATAATTGGCACACGAGCTGTTGTCACAAAGGATGTCGAGCCATACTCGATTGTTGGCGGTGTTCCTGCAAAGGAAATACGAAAACGATTCTCTACAGATATTATAGCCCGATTGCAAGAACTCCAATGGTGGAACTGGGACGCAGATATAATTCGTAATTCAATCAAAGCTATTCAAGACGGGGATTTAGGTTCATTAGACTGTCATTTTATATGAGGGACAAAACGCATTCAAAATGAAGATATTACTGATTATAATAACATTTCTGACTTTTATGTCGCCTGTTTTCGCTGAAAGAAACAAGGCGATAGAGAATGCTTTGCACGAGTATATCAAAGGGAAAGATGCCCGTATAGGTGTCGCGGTCATTATCAATGGCAAAGACACCGTATCTGTCAACGGCAATCGGGATTTCCCTATGATGAGCGTAGTCAAATTTCCGCTGGCTCTGACGGTAGCGCACTGGATAAATACTAACGGTATGTCCCTGAACGATACCGTAACATTCAGCGAGAAGGCTATGAAAGAGGATACCTATAGCCCGATGCTCAAAAAGTATGGTAAGAGCCTAAATGCCATGACTGTAAGAGAACTGCTTGAATGGTCTTTGGTTGAGAGTGACAACAATGCGGCAGACATACTCCTGTATCGCGTCGGTGGAACATCGGGAGTAACATCAATAATGAGGCAAATGGGTATCTCTGATGAGATTGTAATCGGAGCCTCGGAAGAAGATATGCACCGTGATCCATACCTAAGCTATCTTAACCGTACCACACCTTTGGCAATGGCGCAGCTATTTGATAGGTTTTACCACGAATTGAGAAACGCATCACAGTCATATTCTGAAATATCCGTCATGCTTGAACAGTGTCGCACGGGGCTTGACAGGCTTGCTTTACCCCTTTTGCCTACTAATGCCCTGATAGGACATAAGACAGGTACGGGATTTCCGACACCCGAAGGTCGCATATCCGCAGTAAATGATTGTGGATATGTGAATTTGCCTAATGGTACAAGATATTCTATTGCCGTGTTTGTTGCTGATTCCAATTACGACATAGCAACGACCTCAGCCATCATTGCTGAGGTTTCTAAGATTGTCTTGGAAGGTTTGATTAAACAAAAATAAGATAAGAATATGGAACATAAATTTTGTCAAAGCTGCGGAATGCCGCTGACTACAGACAACAAAGGTACTAATGCTGATGGCAGTCGCAACGAGGATTACTGTATCTACTGCTATAAGGATGGCAGATTCACACAAGACTTCACTATGGAGCAGATGATTGAACATTGCGCTCAGTTTACCGACGAGATAAACAAGGAGTCAGGACAGACCTTGACACAGGAGCAGGCAAAAGACATGATGCGTCAATTCTTTCCACAACTCAAACGCTGGAAAAACCGGACAGCCATGTTTATTGCAATTCTGACATATAAAAAACCGCTTGAAGAAGTCGACCGTTTCCTTCAGGCACATCGTGACTATCTTGCCGAGCACTATGCGGCTGGCGATTTCATCGCATCCGGTCCGCAGGCTCCCCGCGTTGGCGGTGTGATAATGATAAAGTCTGACAATCGCGCGTTGGTAGACTCCATCATCGCTCAAGATCCGTTCAACATCAACGGAATTGCCGACTACCGGATTGTGGAGTTTACTCCGACAATGTTTGTAGAATCGAGCCTTTCCGACATACTAAAATAAGTATTATACTGATGGTTAATAAAAGAGCTATAATTATTTGGCTGGCAATCACAATCCTTGTGATGTTAGCATTGCCTTTTGCCGTTGCCCGGCTTGCGTCTGAATGTTCCGGAATGGCACTGTGCATGATGCTTTTCTTAATTGTGAATCCTATTTATTCTGCGATTCTTGGTTATCGCTGCGGGAAAGACATAAAAAAAATGTGGAATCTTCCATTGGTGTCAGCCGTAGCGTTTCTTGCCGGGACATGGATTTTCTTTGACATACATGAATTATGGTTTGTCGTCTATGCAATAGTATATCTTGCAATAGGTTGGATAGCAATGGCTATCAGCAAGCATATAAACAGTCCCAATAAGGGTAATGATATTTTCCCGTTTTCAGACGCTCCAAATACAGCTGTTTTCATATGCAGTCATATTCTGGATGGTAGAGAAAAAATATTATTTGTTTCTCACGATGCGGATGACGGAGCATGGCAATTCCTTTGTGGTAAAGAACATAACGAAAGCGATGCAAGGATAGTTTCATTAAAGTATGTATTGGATTTAGACCCGACTATCGTCAACCTGAAAGATTTACCTCTGGGCCATTGTGCAGAAAGAGAATCCAAGAATGACAAGTGGGTAATTGCAAAGAATTAAATCATGCCCTACATATCAATCGAAAGCATCAGACTGACTGATGAACATAAAAACAGCTAATTGAAAATGAGCAACGAATCACGCAGTATATTCCCGGGAATTAAAGCCCGCAAGCCGCAATATGTGCTGGGGACAGAGAATGGAACCAGGCGCACATCCAATGTGACCGAGGAGAAAATCCGTGATGCCATAGACGACATAGAGGACAATGTGGCGGTATACCTTGAAAAATGTGTGCCGGTGGTATTGGTCAGACATGCCGAGGCTTATTCTATTGACTACTTTAAAGATTGCAGTATTGCTGTGTGTTTAAGGGTTAAAGGATATTTATTCCGTATGTGGCGGTCTGACGTATATTGTGACGAGGCCGCTGATATTATGTGCACTTTTTTCCGCACCGCATCGCTCCCCGACATGACCGATTGGCATTGTCAGAAAATCTATTCTGAGGATGAAGAAAAAGATGCCGACAAACTGACAGTGGATAATGAGGATTTCCGATATTTCAGTTGTGCCGATGTGATCGGTGCATTGGAAAATATCATAGAGGGCAAATCGCGAAGTATGCTTTATTGCTTTGCTAAAGATAACGGCGGGTACGTCGAGATACGTCGATGCGACAAGGATACAGGTCCTGAGCAGGCATACAAAGTTGAATATGTCAGATGGACAGAACAGACTCCAATAGGCTATAGAGGAAAAATGTCGGATTTCAGACTATTGCGAAGCTGGCTTTGGGATCTGATTGATGTGGATGGATTGCCTGAGTCTATTGCCGGCTGGGAGCAATTTGATGTCAACAACCACTTTGAAAGACTGATGTTCAGATTTTTAGACGAAGAAAAAGATGAAAGGTAAATATAGCAAGCCGGTGAAAACGGCTGTCAAACTGATTTGGTCGAGTTTCGACCGTGAGAAGATACGTCAGGGCTATGCGATGCTCATGCAGGCAGCGCAACAGGGCGATGCAGATGCGCTGGCATTCATAGCCCGCTGCTTCACGGGTGAGTCGTATGTGTGGCCGCAGGCAGGCTTCAAAGCTGACGATGAAAACGCATCGAAGCTGATGCGGAAGAGCGTGATGATGGGCAGTGCCACGGGCGTTCTTTGTGCTGCGCGAAGCGCAAACCTTACCCCTTCGGTGGAACGTGCAATGCCGTTCGCCTCGTTTAAGGAAGCGTTTGAGGAGATTCTCGGTCAGGCAGAGCGGGGCGACGCCTTCTGTTGCTACATGGTCGGCAATGTGTATTATTGGGGCGACTATCTGCGTGTCGAGCCAGACTATGCCAAGCAATTCAAAGACGAAAGCGACTATAACGCATGGGCCTGGCCGATAGCAAAGGCGTGGTACGAGCGCAGTTTCGACGGCGGGCTTTGTGCCGGATGGGGCAATTACTGCGACATACGCAAATCCGGCCTCTGCGAGATTGCGCGGGATGTTTATGAGAAATATTACTTGATGCTGGCGGATATTTCACCCGTAATCTGCAACAACTACGGCTATTATCTCCGCACCGAGAAGGGCGACTCATACGGTGGGCTGTTGCGATATGTGGAGGCTGCCCGCAGGGGCGACCCCCAGGGAGCATACAATGCCGGGCATATCTACGAAGCCGGTGAAGAAGTGGATGAGAATATCGACCTTGCATATCAACTCTATGAAATGGCTGCCAAATGCGGACATCCCGCAGGACAATTTGAGGTCGGATATTATCTGTTTGAAGGCTTCGGTGATGTGGAGCAGGACTACGCCAAGGCTGTGGAATGGTTTGAAAAGGCATACCAAAACCCGAAATGCAGCGAGACCACCCGGACGCAGACCGCCGCCTACCTCGGTTTATGCTATCAGGAGGGGCTGGGAACAGTTCAAGACGACGATGTGGCATTCGAGTATCTTCATGAAGCCGGGGAAGACATCGACAATCTATGGGAGTCAATAACCGTCAAGGTGCTCACCGCACTCGGCGTGGCGTATGCCTTCGGACGTGGCACCGAAATGGATATAGAGTTGGGATACCAATATTTTGAGGATGCTGTAAAACTCGGTTCGGAAGAAGCCAAAGAGTATATCAGCTATATCAACTCGCCCGACTTTGAAGCCCGCGAGCGGAAAAAAGAAGAACCGGCCACTCCCGTAGCCCCGTTCTGGCAGGAAGTGACTGAAAAAATCAGAGATGCGGTTACAACTGACCTGCGCGAAATTCTTGGCCGCATAGATGATGAGCACATATACACTGCCGCTTTGGTCACCGACAGGTATTGCTGCTCTCTTTTTCTCGCTGTGAACACGTTGGAGTACCTTCAAAGCGAAGACGAAGAACCCGATGACGAGAGCAAATGGCATCCGGATGAATGGGGATATTCTGACGGACATGGCAGCGAACTGGTGAAGCTCAGCAAATCGCTGTGGGAAAACCACGCCACTTTGCCGGGCGAAGCCTTTTTCTTCAGTGCAATGATATCAGCGATGGCGCAGGTCAAAGGCTCGGGAATATTCGGAGAAGGCACCGAAGAAATCACATTCTTCATTTCAATATCGGATGATGAAGACGCTGAAAATCTTGAAGACTCGTCAGCCATGACACTGAACAGCCCCGAACTGGCAGCAGCTTTTTTGAATAGAAACAAGTAACATCGTATTATGGCATATTATACTGTTTACTGGCCTCAGGACTGGTTGGACGAACTAAGAAAATCAAATGACACAGGGCCTGTAAAAGTAGTGTTTGGCAGCATCCACTCAAGGATGCCATCAATAGCATCAATAAAAGAGGGAGATGTCGTATTTCCGGTCTCATTGCTTGATAGGCATCTCTACATAATGGCAAGATTGGAAGTGACGCATAAGGAAAGAGCCTTCGACTATTGCATAAGAGAACTCGGAAATCCTTACAGGTCTCTTATTCCCGGAGGTGTTGTCGTTAAGGTCTCTGACTCATTCTTTTGTGCAAAAGACGTTTCTTATAAAAGTCTCCAGAGTGTGCCTGAGAATCTCACGATGATTATTCCCGGCGACAAACCCCATTGCAAGTATCAGGAACCGTTTAATTGCTGTGCCGAATGGGCAGTATGGGGAGAAAATGGCAGTGTTATCCAACCGCGCCTCATTCCTGATGAGGTTGTGCCACTTCTTAGATTCGGTTATCCGAAGAGTAAAGAGAAGCCATTACGAATCAATTCAAAAGGAGTTGTGTTGGCTCAAAGTATAGCTGCAACCCGGCGTTTGTCGGAGGAATCTGCAATGATTTTTGAAGGGCTCTTTGAAAACAGCTAAATTCGTTTAACCTCAGGAGAATCATGAATATAAAGTCGGAACTACAACAACTCTGTGGGGATACCCAAAATCTACGGCTTAATGACGTAAATATTGAGCCGGGAACGATACGGGCAACCATGATAAATGAGGTTGTCCCGTCATGTCCGGAGGAGGATTTCTACGGGAAACAGGATTCCGCGTATATGTCAACGACAATTCCATTGTTCAGAAAAGCAGGGATAGAGGTAAATTCAATACAGGACATTCTGGATCATGGAATTTACATTACCAATGCTGTCAAGATACCTAAAAGCGAATATGCAGTTTCAAAGGAGAGCATAGAGGATAGCCTGCCCTATCTGGAAAAAGAGCTTGCTTTGTTTCCAAACGTCAAGGTTATCATGCTTATGGGGGATGTGGCAAAGAAAGCCTTTAATATGATATGCAAGAAGGCGACCAAGAAAAATGCCGTTCCAAGTATATCTACTTACAAGTTACGTAATACTGAGATTTTCTATAATGGAATACGCATTATACCTTCATACATCATGACCGGTCAGAACATTCTGATTGAAAAGTCAAAATTCGAGATGGCATCGAAGGATATAGAAACGATGTACAGGTTAATTAAATGTTTTGATTAAAGATGGCTATTGCACCTGATGATATTTTGAAATATTGCCTTGACAACCTTGAAGGGACGGTCGAAGTAAACAGTTGGGGCGAGCGTGGGATTTTCTACAATCCGGATGCAGTGTTGAAACGTGGGATTTATATCTTGACGATAAAAGAAAAGGATGGCGACAATGATCGAGCTTCCCACCTTGACCGCAAGGATGTGTGGCGAATAAATATAGGAGTCAGAAAACAGACTTTCCGCACTTTATTCGGAGAACTGCCCAAACGTCCATGTAAAGGTTGCATTGTAGATATGCCGTATGAATTTACCGCAAAGGATGTCATTATGCCGCATCCGGTTTATGCGTGGATGGGCTGGATTTGCGCTTTAACCCCATCTGAAGCGACATTTGAATTATTAAAACCTTACATCCTTGAATCCTACGAATACGCAAAAGAGAAATTCAAAAAAAGATGACGGGATAGTGAACTGATTATTTGAAAACGATGATAGAACATATGGAACAAAGATTTTGTCAAAGCTGCGGTATGCCCCTTGTAGAGGGTAACATCGGCACAAATTCAGACGGCAGTAAAAGCGAGGACTATTGTGGCTACTGCTACAAAGGCGGTGCTTTCCTCCAAGATTTCAACATGAGCCAGATGATAGAGTTCTGCACTCAGTTTACCGACCAGATTAACAAGGAAACGGGTTGGAATCTGACGCCCCAACAGGCAAAGGCTCAAATGCAACAAATCTTCCCAACACTCAAACGCTGGAAAGAGAAAGATGAAAGAAGTTTGATTGAAAAAGCGATCCATCTTCTTTCCCAATGCAAAGAGGTTACGCTGGCATCGGTCAATGCGGAGGGTTTTCCTCGCCCTGTGCCATTGGATAAAATTCACTCGTTAGGATGCAATGAAGTTTGGGCAGTGACCGCAGCAGACTCCGAAAAGGTTGCCGATTTCAGGCTCAATCCCAAAGCCGGGCTTTCCTATTCATTTTACGGCGATAGTGTTGCTTTGCGCGGCACAGTCGAAATCATTACGGATGATGTAACCCGCAAACGGATGTGGCAGGAGTATTTTATAAATTATTTCCCCGCCGGCCCGGCAGATTCGAACTATGTGCTTATTCGCTTTATCGGAAATGAGGCTACCATCTGGATAAACCGCGAGTTTGTTCACATCACCATATAACACATAAATTATGAGAGATTCGGAACAAATGTATCCGGTCGTTTTTACAACAGCTATCATTCAGAGGAATTTACGGTTGAGTGAGGCATATAACACCAATGTCTGTTTTTTACTATCATTGGAAATTGTCATGTTGTAATTTTACGGGATGCAGACATTCAGAATCATACAGCCAACGCCTGCCCTGAAACCGTTCATACGGTATTACTGGATATTGCAGGATAGTACCTCAGGCATAGTGTCGCAACGCACTTTGCCGACAGGCTGTATATCACTTGTGTTCCATCGAGGCGAAAGGCTCAAAGTCACGAACCGTGATGAATTGCAACCGCATAGTTTTATTTGCGGTCAGGAAAGCGGTTATTCAGATGTGACTTCAACCGGTGACATCGAAATGATAGTGGTGATATTCCAACCTCATGCAGCAAAAATATTCTTTCATATGCCAGTCACTTTACTACGTGACTGGAATGTGGCGGTTGCGGACATTGAAAATCCAGCCTTGCGTGATTTGGCACACAGAGTTGAAGACAGTGAAAATCACGACATCTGCATTGAACTGATAGAGAATTATTTCTATAAGTGCCTGATGTACGGGACACCTTATCATCTGCCACGACTGGCGGAAGTGGTACGTCATATCAACAATTCCACTCAAACAAATATCAGGGCACTTTCGAATATTGCGTGCCTGAGCGAAAAGCAATTCTCCCGGATTTTCTCGGAAAACATAGGAACGACACCCAAAGATTTCATGCGTATAGTCAGGTTGCAACGTACCTTATCTGTCATGCAGCATAATCAGGGAATAGGTTTTGCGCAGCTGTCATACGAATGTGGGTACACCGACCAATCCCACATGATTAAAGAATTCAAGCTATTCTCTGGCTACACACCGAAAGAGTATATTGCTCGATACTCTCCTGTTTCTGACTATTTTACATTCTGAAAAATAGCGTTTATACAGCCTTGTATTTGGTTGTCACCGATTATTTTTATAATTTTGTCACCACTTAGTGACGTTATATAAGGTGGAATTGAAAGAAACAGAAAAAAGGCTTCTTGAAGCCGTGAGCCAAATCGTAGAGAACGACGGTTTTACCAAAATCGGAGTTAATCGCATAGCTAATCAAGCCGGATGCGATAAGGTTTTGATTTATCGCTATTTCGGTGGATTGGATGGTTTGCTCGTGGAATGGGCAAAGCGTCATGACTATTATTCGTTTGCCTATTCGGAGTTTATTGACACCATTAAACGAGCTAAAGACGGTAACATAAAGCAGATTGTTAAGGATGTGTTTATGTGTCAACTTAACTATCTAAAAGATAATGTACTCATGCAAGAACTTCTGGTATGGGAACTTTCAGGTCATTCATCTTTCAAGGGAATTATAGAAGAACGTGAGCGTGTCGGTCATAAATTGCAGGAGGAACTGAACAGGTATTTGGGCAAGAGTGTCGACAACAATATGTCGATTGCAATAATCATATCCGCAATCAACTACATTGTTCTTTTCACAAGGCAATACCACAAAATCAACGGCATAGATTTCAGTAACCCGGAAGCATGGGAAAGAATGGAAGCTATGATTTCCAAATATGTGGATTTTATCTTTGACAATAACTGTCTATGAAACATATTATTACAATAGTACTTACATTATTTCTTGCAGCATTTGCTATGGCGCAGGAAAGAAATTACATTTCCATCTGCGGCAAGACCAAAACATCCATCAAATGGATGGAAGAACGCAAGAATGGAAAGATATACCTGTACACGGTTCAAGGCAATGAGAAGCATGAGTATATCTTAGGAAGCGGTTATAAAACCGAGAGTTGGAAGATAGTAAATACTTCTTCAAACACCAATCTGTCAATCAGTCTGAATAATGGGATATACTCCATATCCGGCAAATTCAATGGAAAACAGATTTCAAAAAAGGTGAAAAGTAAAGGCAAGCCGTGGTATCAAAACATAGCCTATAATGCGGGATTAACTCTGAAAAATGGCAGGTCTGTGGAATACGAATGTTTTCGCCACGACAACATGAAGCTCTATACCATGTCGGCAGCAAAGAAAGGAACTGAGAAATTAGACGGAAAGAACGCCGTAAGGATAGAAGTCAGTCTTACCGGCTTTATGTCTGCTTTCTGGAGCTGTGATTATTACTTTGACACGAGTTCTCTGATGTTTGTAGGCTATAAAGGCGTAAATGGAGGCCCCGGAACACCTGAAACAAAAATATCAGTCGCAAGATGAAGACAATAATATTCTATCGTTCCTCATATAGAGGAAACACGTTGAAGATTGCGGAAAGCATGAAGGATGCCCTATCTGCCGAATTGGTATCTATCGACAGCAATCCGTCAATCGACCTGTCGGATTATGACCTTATCGGCTTTGGCTCCGCGATTAACTTTGCCGCTCACGATATACGACTTCAAAGATTTGTTTCAGGTCAATATCTTAAAGGTAAAAACGTGTTCGTATTTTCCACCCGTTGCAGACCTTTCTTGGGGGCATATCATAAGCACCTCAAAAAAATCATAGAGGCGAAAGGAGGAATTATAGTCGGAGAGTTTTCCTGTCAAGGATTTGACCGCACCGGGCCGTGGGTTCTGATGGACGGCTACAATAAAGCCAGACCGAATGAGCGGGATATATTCAAGGCAAGGCTGTTTGTGGAAAAGCTTCGATGGAAATTGCATCCGTTGGCTCTTGCCCATAAAAATCCTGTTGCAGGATATTCAGATGGCATACCGATACGGCACAATGGTTCAAATATAGTGATAGGTGATAAGGTGGTATTCCTTAATACCTCTACTTGTATAAAGTGCGGAAAATGTATCAACGTTTGTCCGATGCACATATTTGCACAAAAAGATACGATTTTGCCGATGGACGAGAAAAATTGTATCCAGTGCCGATTATGCGCCGACAACTGTCCGACATCCTCAATATATATCCGTGAATCTTTTTTGAACGGATTGCGGATAGCTCTCAGGGAATCATTCAGTAACAAATTGCAGAATAATTATAAAGCTGAGGATAATCATCATTAGGTCTTTTAACTTAACACGGATGTCCGCTTTTTACTATCACAGGCTATTACATCGCTGTAACTTTGCAGCGTACTAATCAAATAATAAAAAGTATGATTGCATTTTTTGAAATCCCCACCAATGACTTTGACAAGTCGGTGGCGTTCTATCAGGCTCTCTTTGGCGAAAAGCTGGAGGTGTCCCAGTTCGGCGATGAGAAAATGGCCTGTCTTATGAAAGAAGGTAAGAGTGTATGCTCAATCTCCTCGGCTCCCTCGTTTCCCAGTTTCGCACCCTCTAACGGAGGCGTGTTGATATATCTCCAGACAAAAGATTTGGATGCCAGCGTGAAAGCTGCGTTGGATAACAGCGCGACGCTCGTAACTCCCAAGACCAAGATTCAGGTTGACGGTTGGGGTTACTTCGCTATCATCGCCGATCCTGTCGGCAACCGCATCGGGCTTTATGGCGACAAGTAAAGAGCCGAAAACGTAGGTTACAGTGGAGAGAACTACTCGGTTTTCTCCACTATCCGTATCTATAATCAATTTTTTCTGCCCGATTATTTTGTTGTCTAAAATAATTAGACTACTTTTGCATTATCAAATAGTCTAATTCAATTAGACTATATAAAATGGAAGATATGAGGCCATTAACAGAAAGAGAAGAAGTGATGAACTTCTTTTGGGAAAGCGGGGCACTCTCGGTTCGGGATGTCGTTGCCCTTCACAATGAGCCGCGTCCAAGCCGGACTACGGTAGCTACATTCGTGAAATTTCTTGAACAGAAAGGCTATCTCGACCACAAGGTTGAAAGCTCAGGCTTCATATATTTCCCAATAATAGAGCGGGAAGATTATTGTGGACAAAATCTGAAGAGTGTCATTAGGCGGTATTTCGACAATTCCATTCAGAATGTTGTGAACTTCCTGATTAAAAGCGATGGATGCAGCGATATAGAGGCAAAAGAACTGATTTTACAAATATTTGATAAAAGAAAGTAATACCAATGGCAGGCGTACTTTTGGCATATTCATTATTGGCAAGCACCCTCCTGATATTAGTGTGGGCGGTCTATAAATGCGCCCTTGCCAACTTGGGCTGTTTCCGGTTCAATCGGACTCTGTTGCTTTCTTGCGTAGGTATCTCTTTTATTCTCCCGGTGTTTATTCTGAATCCTTTTTGGGTAGCGGATATTGTGGAAAATAATGTTGAAATCGCTTTTAATCCGGTCGATGTTGCCTATATAGCCAATACGGTACTGGAGCAAATCACTCCGATATGGGATTATATAGTCACACTTTTCCTTATAGGGGTTATTGTCATGATTCTCTATTTCCTCGTTTCACTGGTACGGTTGGCACTGTTCATTCTCAAAGGTGAGCATATAAAACAGGATGACTGCCGCATTATACTTCATCGCCATAACAGCGTCGCCCCGTTTGCATGGTGCGGATATATCATGATGCCAAGACGTGACTGGTATGAGTTCGGGCAGATGATAGTATGCCATGAAAAAGCGCATATAGAATGTCGCCATTGGATTGACTTGCTTTTTATGCAGGCTGCGATTATTATCACTTGGTATTGTCCCGCTATATGGCTTCTGCGCAATGAGCTTCATACCCTCCATGAGTATGAAGCCGACAGCCATGTGCTTGCATCGGGCGTAAAACGAGAAGAGTATCAGATGTTTCTAATAAAAAAGACAGTTGGAGCAAGGTTCGCAACTCTTTCCAACTGTCTCAATCACAGTTCACTTAAAAAACGTATAACTATGATGTTATCAAGCAAACCGACAGGCAAAGCCCGTGTGCGTGCTTTTGTCATGGTGCCTGCAATGGCACTCGCGTTAATCGGTCTGGCCACCCCTGCGGTGTAAGCAGTAATCAACGAGGTATCTGCCGCTACGCCGGTGGAGGATCTGCGTTACAAAATTAGCGAAAAATCCGATTCCACCATTCGAGTGACAGAAAGAAATTCCGATGTGGTGGTCACGGAGAAAGCGGACGCGGCCGATGCCGTGCCATTCATCAGGACAGAAACCGCCCCAAACTTTCCCGGAGGTAAAGATAAGTTGACGGAGTTTGTCAACAAGAATATATCTTTCCCTGAAAGCACATACGTCAACGGTATTCTTGATATGGATGCGGTGGTTCAGCTCACAATCGCTAAAGACGGCGTAGTAAAAGATGCCCGAATTGTAAAAAGCTCAGGCCAAGTGCTGGATGCCGAAGCTCTGCGTGTGGCTCGTATGCTTCCAAAATTCCACCCCGGTCTCAATGGAGGACTGCCTGCGGAATCAAGTTACACACTGGCTTTCAACTATTCGGTCAACAAACAGCAATAAAACTTCTAAAAAATACATATATCTTATCTGATACTTGGAGTGTGCCGTATTTTGCAGTACGGCATACCTTGTATCATTAGTAGCCTTAGTTATCTCTAAGAGATAGACTGCGATATAAAGGTCTTATAGTCGGGATGATTCCGACAAGTTGAATTAATCAGTTTTATGGACAGGAATATGATTGCCCTATGTGGGCTAAACTGCGCTGTTTGCAGCGAAGCATTGCGAGAAGATAGTCCCTGCGTGGGTTGCCGTAGTGAGGGCAATAAAGGTGAGTATTGTGCCAATTTATGCAAGATTGTCAAATGCGAGATACGAAAAAGTCTGCCGGACGGATTCTGTGACAAATGCCCTCAATACCCTTGCCGGGAGATTGTCAATAAGGAGTGTTGGTATGCCAACGCCTATCCGATGATAGAATCGCTGATGGGCAATCTCGCCTTTATTGGAGAGAACGGTCTTAAAAAGTTCTTACAAAGGGAAAAAGAACGTTGGACTTGCTCCGATTGCGGTGGTGTCATATCCGTGCATAACGGAAAATGTTATGGCTGTGGCAAAAATTATACAAATAGAAAATATTGAATATATGGGAAATATAACAACAGATATAAACAATATAGCCGCCTGTGGGCTGTATTGTGGCGCGTGTCGCAAATTTTTGTCTGGGAAATGCCCCGGATGCAGGAATAACGAGAAAGCATCATGGTGTAAAATCCGCAAATGCTGCATAAACAAAGGCTATCATACTTGTGCCGAATGCGAGTGTGACGTAAGAGAGTGTAAAACCTATTCCAACTTCATAAGCAAAGTGTTCGCGTTGCTCTTTAACTCCGACCGTCCGGCTTGTATCAGCTATATACGGGAACAAGGAGAAATAGCGTATGCAGAGGAAATGAGCAAGCGAAAATGCCAGACCATAAAACGCAAATGATATGAAAACAAACATTCTTACAGCGATAATGCTTGCATTAGCCATATTGGTTGGCTCATGCAATGCCCCGTCAGATAATGCCCTATACAGGGAATGGCGACTTGAGAAATACAACTGTATCGCCACTTCTTCATACAGGCTGACACAGGTAAATGAGAATTGTAATTATGTATTGCAGATGGATAAAACCGGAGTATTCTATTGTACCACCGATTGCAATACCATCTCCGGCTGTTTTGAAAAAAGCAAAAACACTTTGAAATTCTCCGGTATATCCTTTACCGAATTAGCTTGTGATGACATGATGGTGGAAAGGAGCATAATATTTAATTTGCCATGTATCAAATCATACGAGATTACGGATGACACCACTTTGGTATTGAAGGATGACAAGGGTCATATAATGATGGAACTAATCAGTTATGACTCACCGGATGAAAGTTTGTATGGAAAATGGCGAATTGAAAAGTACAACAGCATCGTTACAACTTCAAACGAACTTACTGATGTAAATGAGGAATCGGACTGCGTTTTACAGTTGAATAACACCGGATTTGTCTGCACCACTGACTGTAACATAATATCAGGCAATTTTGTCGAGGATAATAATATTTTGGGCTTCTCCAACATATCCATGACTGAAAAGGCAGTAGAGTGCATAGTTTCTTGTGATGATATGGAATTGGAAAGAAGTATAGAGACAAATCTACACTGTGTCAAGTCATACGAGCTAAAAAATAACACTGTGCTGTATCTGAAAGATACGTATGGTCATATATTAATGGAGCTAACAAAGCAATAGTTTTACAATGATGAAAAGAATAATAATTGCAACTATTTTAACCACCTGTTCCATGCTAAACATCATGGCTTCCGATGATAATATTTCGGGTGCATGGCATGGTACGCTGAAGATAACTCCACAAGTGGTATTAAAGATTGTTTTCAATTTCAAGACAGAAGAAGATGGCAAAACGTCAGTTACGCTTGATTCTCCGGATCAAGGAGCATACGGAATAGCCGGAGAAGTGAATTTTATTTCGGCGGATTCTGTAAATGTGACGGTTAGACGCATCGGATTGACATTTGCCGGACGAAAACAAGATGGGAAACTCATTGGGAAATGCACACAAGGGGCAATGAGTACCGACCTTGAATTATTTCCGGGTATTGTGGAATTAAAGCGACCTCAAACGCCTAAGCCACCATATCCATACACTATAAAGGAGTTGCATTTCAATAACTTATCAGATAGTGTTACTCTCGCTGGGACATTTACTTTACCTGAAGGTTTTAATGAGACAACTCCGGTTATCGTAATGATTACCGGTAGCGGATTGCAAAACCGCGATGAAGAAATATACGGACATAAGCCGTTTGCTGTCATCGCCGATTACCTTGCCCGAAACGGCGTTGCAACCTTACGATATGATGACCGAGGATATGGAGAATCAACCGGCGACGGCAAAAATGCCACCACTGAAGATTTTGCACGGGATGCGAAAACGGCAATGGAATACCTGCGCAAAGAAATGAAATTCAAAAATGTCGGAATATTGGGGCATAGCGAGGGAGCGGCAGTGGCATTTATACTGGGAGCAGAGAACAATTCGGGATTATTCTCAAATCCGAATTTCATTATTGCCATTGGCGCACAGGCGGTTCGAGGTGACTCGGTATTGATAGACCAGAGTGCAACAATGCTGGAACAAGGTAACATGCCGGCGGATATTGTGTCTGATTATGTTGAAGCATTGCGCAAGATGTATGAACTGAAAATAAGGAAGGATAACAATATGACCGTTGACAGTATTGAAGCTATATGTGCAAATTGGGGGAATACACCAGTTTACACATCATTAAAATCCAATCTGACAAAGATAGCTTCTGACACTAACCGTTGGTTAAATTACTATATTGGTTTTGCACCTGCTGAAAGCATCGCGAATACAGATTGCCCGATATTCGTGCTTTATGGAGAAAAAGACATACAGATTCGTCCGGAACTGAATATGCCTCAAATGCAACGAATCGCACCAAAAGCGACCGTAAAACTTTATCCCGGTCTTAATCACCTTTTCCAGCACGCTCAAACGGGTGCAGTACAGGAATACGGCACAATTGAGGAAACGATCTCCCCCGAAGTCCTTCAGGACATTGTTGATTTTATCTCTTTCAAACCTCATTAAATTTATGATTTCAATCCGCAAGCTAATATCATGTGGCTATATTCTAATATTCATACTAATAGGAATGATTATATATTGCTATCAGTATGAATGGAAAAAGCTTGAAGTATTAGAGAAGGAGAACCGAACCACTGATGAGTTGCGCCGACATGTTAATGAATTAAACTTTCGCTTAACAGGATTTTCTCTGTTAGGAGAAACAATATTGGAATGGGAAGATAAAGATATTGCAGATTATCATTTGCAGCGTATGGCTTTGGATAGTATGCTTTATTATTTCACGTCTATCTACCCGTTTGAACGCATTGACAGTGTACACTATCTTTTAGAGGATAAAGAAAAACAAATGCGACGAATTGTACAGATGCTTGATGAACAGAAAAGCATCAAAGAAAGGATAGCCCGTCAAGTGCCTGCAATCGTATATAAAAGTACGCAAGAACAACCCAAGAAGCTGAAGCGAAAGGGCTTCTTGGGCATCTTTGGTAAAAAGGAGGAAGCAAAGCCCACCGTGACTACCACGATGTTCCATTCTCTTAGCCGGAATATGATAGCCGAACAACAAGCACAAAGCCGCCGTTTATCGGAACACGCTGACAGTCTTGCTGCACGGAATGCCGAACTTAACCGTCAGTTACAAAGTTTGATTCGCCAAATAGATGGAAAAATACAAGCTGACCTGCAAAAGAGAGAGGACGAGATAGCCGCCATGCGTGAAAAATCGTTTATTCAGATAGGTGGCTTGACAGGATTCGTCCTTCTTCTGTTAATCATTTCATATATCATAATTCACCGGAATACTAACCGTATCAAGCGGTACAAACGGGAAACGACAAATTTAATCAAACAGCTACAACAAGCGGTAGAGAAAAACGAGGCACTGATAAATTCTCGCAAGAAAGCCGTGCATACTATCACGCATGAACTGCGCACACCTTTAACCGCAATAATCGGTTATACCGCGTTGATGGAAAAAGGGAATGATGCGGATAAAAAAGAGCAATATGTCCGTAATATCCGGCAATCTTCGGAACGTATGCGTGAAATGCTCAACACCCTGCTGAGTTTCTTCCGTCTGGACAACGGCAAGGAGCAGCCGAACATTTCTCCTTGCAGAATTCCCGCAATTATTCACACGTTCGAAACGGAGTTTACGCCCATCGCCATGCACAAGGGACTGGCTCTGACCATAACCAATCAAACGGATGCAGTCGTCTTGACCGATAAGGAACGTATCCTACAAATCGGCAACAACCTGCTGTCAAACGCCATCAAGTTCACGGAGAACGGTGGCGTTTCTCTGACAACTGACTATGATAACGACGTCCTGAAACTTATCGTCAAAGATACGGGTACAGGTATGACCGAAGAGGAACAACAACGGGTATTCGGTGCGTTTGAGCGTCTGTCAAACGCTGCCGCAAAAGACGGCTTCGGACTGGGACTGTCCATCGTTCAGCGTATCGTGACAATGCTCGGCGGCACGATACGGTTGGAGAGCGAGAAAGGCAAAGGCAGCCGTTTCACGGTAAAAATACCCATGCAGACAGCCGGGGAACTGCCGGAAAAGATAAATCAGACAAGGATTCATCATGACCGTACATTCCATGATGTGATTGCCATCGACAATGACGAGGTACTTCTCCTGATGCTTAAAGAAATGTATGCACAGGAAGGCGTACACTGCGAAACCTGCACCGATGCTGCGGAACTGATGGAAATGATACGCCGGAAAGAATACAGCCTGCTTCTGACGGATCTGAACATGCCGGAAATCAACGGCTTCGAGCTGCTGGAGCTGCTACGTACCTCCAATGTTGGCAATTCAAAGACTATCCCGGTAGTCGTGACAACCGCTTCCGGCAGTTGCAGCAAGGAGGAGCTTATGGAACGTGGTTTCTCCGGTTGCCTGCTCAAACCGTTCTCCATATCGGAACTGATGGAGATTTCTGACAAGTGCGCCATAAAAGGCAACCGGAATGAAAAGCCGGATTTCACCTCCCTGCTGTCATACGGCAATGAAGCCGTCATGCTGGAGAAACTGATAACGGAAACCGATAAGGAAATGCAGGCAATCAGGGAAGCGGGTCTAAAGAAAGACCTTCAGGAACTGGACGCCCTGACACACCACCTGCGAAGTTCATGGGAGATACTCCGTGCCGACCA
>NZ_JABKKK010000008.1:0-165857 GCF_013166535.1 Prevotella sp. PTAC | reverse complement strand
GTTCATGTTATTTTTTCTGTCTTGTGTGTGATAGTCATCCTCGATAAAGCCTTATCAGGTGGTTATTGCGGCGGGGTCCCACCTCTTCCCATTCCGAACAGAGAAGTTAAGCCCGCCTGCGCCGATGGTACTGCGATGCAATGCGGGAGAGTAGGAGGCCGCCTTTTTTCCGTTCCCCCGGACACGTCATGGTGTCCGGGGGAACTTTTTTTGTGTCCCCGCGTCATGCGTTCCGTCAGGTGGCGGCCTTTGCGGGTCACCCGATAGACATATGGGGCTTACGCATATGAGATTCAATTGATAAAGATAGACCATAGTCCGGCCGCGCCGGTTTTCAATGTCATAGCTAAACCCAATGGATGGAGCAAGGATGTTAGAAGCTCTTCAAGTCAGGTTTCTTCGGATAATAGAACGGATTCGGAGATGGCACGATATGAGTTTTGGTCATCTTTCTGTGAGTATATGGTAGCTAATCCATCCGATAAATTCAGAACCCAATCCCCTTCATACAGCCATTGGATGAATATAGCCATCGGCCGTTCCAAGTTTCAGATCTCACTGCTTTTGAATGCAAAAGAGCGGAAGATCACCGTTCAGCTTTACTTGGGTGGCGAAATGGATAAAAAGAGTTTCGATAGATTGCTTTCCTATAAAGAGGAAGCGGAAGCTGCTATTGGACATGCTTTGGATTGGAGAAGGCTTGAGGGAAAGAAGACATCGACGATAGATTTATATAAGCAGTGTGACTATACGGATAAGTCTGTCCAGCCCGAACTGTTTGAGTGGTTAAAGACATATACGGATAGGTTTGTTGCTTCTTTCAGGCCAATCATCAAGAAATTGTAACATGGTTGTTATTGCCGTACTGTCGTTGTCTTAAAAGAAGCTGGTCTTTATCACATAATTACCCGCTTTCTCATCTTCATGGAGTAATGTGTCTATTCTTCAGTTATACATGTCTGTTGGTATTATGATATGGTTGACACAATGTGAACCGTGAAGTCCATTACGCCGACCGGCGTAATGGACTTTACTTTTATTGTATGAAGCGGCAATTGTTTATATCGGCATAACCGGTCTTTTGCGGGTCAGCAGCAAAATCCGGTTGAAGTGTTAAGAATTTCCGAGAGTAAAAAAATATTAGGCACACAGTTTGGACAGTCGGAAAAGGAAGAATGGAATGTCCGTCACTCCCCGGAACTGGCTTCTGAATGCTTTGACTTTGGCATTGAACGATTCTGCTCCTGCATTTGTGGACCGGTTTATGAAGTAGTTCAGGATAGTATCATAGTGATTGCGGAAAGTCTCGGTGACTGTGCGGAACTGTCCTCCGTCCATTTCATCCACTTTGTTATACCACCGGGCAAGATTTAGCCGTGCTACATCCTTATCTACTTTCTGATTGAAAATGTCAGTCAGATCCATAGCAAGATCGTAGGCTTTTTTCAGCTCCGGGTAGAACTCAAAGATGATGTCGGCTCTCCACCGCTGTGAGTGTGTCCACTTCGAGGCGTGTTTGGTGAGGATGTATTTTGCTCTGGCAAGCAGTTGCTTGCGAGTGTCACCGTTGGCGTAGCGAAACGGGACATAAGCCACGCCTTCCTTACGACAGCGTGCCATTTCATCGTTTTCAATGTCGCGGGCCATCCATCGCAGGGAAATGCGCAGTTCGTCGATGGCATCATAATAGAGTTTATGGACATGGAAGCGGTCGTTGGTGACAGTTGCCTTGGGGAATGACCTCCGGGCTATGAGCATCATGGATGATGACAGATCCAGTGTAATCTCTCTGACGGTATTGCGCTTTACAAGCGGTATCTTTTCAAGAACGGCCATGACGGCCTCGGCCTTTGTGCCGCATATGGCGGCAACCAGTGCTCCCTTGCCGCCATGAGCGTCGCGGTTGGTAACGAAAGTATAAAGCTCGCCGCAACTTAGAGATGACTCATCAATGGCGAGATTAGGACCGATATTCTGAGGATACAGAATATATTCCCCTGCATGGTCAAGCTGCTTACAGCTTCGGTAGTCACTGGACATTTCCTTGTATTGCCTTGACAGATTGGCCCCGTTTACACCATAGTGCGCCCCTATGGAACGGATGCTTTCGGGTGTTGACTCAATCCGCTTCTTTTAAAAAAGCTACGAACTCAGGGGTCAGGCGTGAGCCTTCTTCCGTCATGTCGTAGTCGTAGGTGAATATGCTTCCATCCTCTGTATCTCGCCATTTCCTGCGCCTCACATGCAGGAAAACCGCTTTGCCGCGTATGGGGAAATCCTGTATTTTACGCTCGTCTGTAAATCCATATTCGCGGACTGTCCCTTTCTTGTAATCCTCGAGTGACATATAACCGCGCTCATCAAGCCTGTAGTCCAGTTGATTGTCGCTTTCCTTATAATCAACAAACTCAAAATTCTCTGTTATAAATTCCGGAAATATTGTCCGTAATACTTGCCATTGTTTCATTCGGCAAAGTTCTCCTTTTTTCTCCTTTTTAACAACCGCTTTTTTACATTGACCCTCTTTTGCCATGCTCACGTTTTGTGTAAGACGAAATAACATAATCTGTGGCTGCAGGCACAATACTCATGAGATTTAATTATATAAAATAATATATGGGATATTCATAATCGGTAATCTTGGTTGTTTATTCGGGCAATTGTCCACGGCATATTTTCGGGCATTGCTGTAATTTTGCGGTGGATAGAACGGTTTACGGCCTGTTGTGCCAATACCGTATTTTAATAATGAAATCAAGAAAATCTATTATGAGTATTAAGACAATCGTTGTGACATGTCTGATATCCGCCGCTACTTGCGTTGTGGCGCAGACAAACAGAATTCCGGAGACGGACAATACGGCAAAGTTAAATCTGACAGAGGAATGGGATAAGACTTTTCCGAAGAGCGACAAGGTAAACCACAGTAAGGTTACGTTTGTAAACCGTTTCGGAATAATGCTTGCGGCAGACATGTACGTGCCTAAGAGTGCGGAAGGCCGTCTTGCGGCAATAGCGGTCTGTGGTCCTTTCGGAGCGGTAAAGGAACAGTGTTCCGGGCTTTATGCTCAGGAGTTTGCAGAACGAGGGTTTATCACTGTCGCTTTTGACCCGTCGTTCACAGGTGAGAGCGGCGGAACACCACGCAGTGTGGCTTCTCCCGATATCAATACAGAAGATTTCAGTGCGGCGGTGGACTTTCTTACCACTCTGGATAATGTGGATAAAGAGCGCATCGGGATACTCGGTATTTGTGGCTGGGGCGGTTTTTCGATCAATGCAGCTGCCGTCGATACACGTATCAAGGCTACTGTGGCTTCCACGATGTACGATATCAGCCGTTGTCAGTCGGCCGGATATTTCGATGCTTCCGACAGTGATTCCGCGCGTCATGAAATGCGTGTCCGGCTTAGCGCTCAGCGCACGGAGGACGCTCATACCGGCACTTACAGGCGTACGGTGATGAATCCGGAACCTGACGCCGATGCCCCGCAGTTCATGAAGGATTATTACGGCTACTACAAGACATCCCGAGGCTATCATCCGCGTTCCGTAAACTCCGGTCTCGGGTGGAACGCGACATCATCTATCACATTTGTCAACGCCCCAATTCTTGCCTATGCCGACGAGATTCGTAGCGCCGTGCTTCTTGTCCATGGCGAGAATGCGCACTCGCGCTATTTCAGCGAAGACACTTTCAAGTCGCTCAAAGGCGGCAACAAGAGGTTGCTCATCGTTCCGGGAGCCGTTCATACCGATTTATACGACAAGACAGATGTCATTCCGTTCGACGAGATTGCCGGGTTCTACATGACATATTTGAAATGAAAGTGTTGCCGGAATATACCGTTTGCCTATCGTTCCGGCCGGTATCATGGCGGAGAGAGGATTTGTTGAATTCCTCTTTCCGCCATGATTGTACAATATAACAGCCTCTTTACCGTTTAAAATATATTATCCGAATTGTTATGCAGTGGACAGACCGTATCAGACAGGTGAAGATAATTCTGGTGATTGCCGCCGTGTTGATAGCCGTGGCGTCGCTGGCGGTGTCTCATTTTCTGGTCAGGGATCTGTCTGACGAGGAACGCACGAAGATGGAGATATGGGCGCAGGCATTGAACGCGTTGAACAATGCCGACGAGAACACCGATGTCTCCCTTGTGCTCAACGTCATACAAGGCAACAACACCATCCCCGTGATAGTGATGGACCCGGGCGGACGGGTCACTGACTATCGCAACATCGACATCAAGGCCGGCAACGAGGCCGACTCCATCGCATACGTGGCCGAACTCGGTCGCCGCATGTACAATAGCGGGCGGTATATCCGTGTCGATTTCGGTACCGACCGAAAAGACTACCAGCTCGTTTGCTACGACGAGTCGACGATGCTCAAGCGCCTCTATTCGTATCCTTACGTGCAGTTGGGCATAGTGTTGATATTTGTCGTCGTGGCTATCTTCGCACTTCTTTCTTCAAAGCGTGCCGAGCAGAACAAGGTGTGGGTGGGCCTTTCCAAGGAGACGGCACACCAGCTCGGCACTCCCATTTCGAGCCTCATGGCGTGGGTCGAGATACTGCGCGAGAACTATCCCGACGATGAACTTATTCCGGAGATGAACAAAGACGTGCGCCGTCTGGAACGCATTGCCGAGCGTTTCTCCAAAATCGGTTCGCTGCCGGAGCCTGTCGACGCGAGCATGAACGAGGTGCTCGACCATGTTGTCGACTATATGGCAAGACGGACATCGGCCAGTGTCGACATCGTCCATCGCTTCCCCGACCATGACGTACGGGTGAGGATGAACGCCTCGCTCTTCGAGTGGGTGATAGAAAACCTCTGCAAGAACGCCGTCGATGCCATGGAAGGCCGCGGACGGATAACGCTCACCATGTTCGACGAGCACGACCGTGTGGTCATCGAGGTGGCCGACAACGGAAAGGGCATACGCCGCAAAGACATAAAAAACGTGTTCACACCGGGCTTCACTACCAAGAAACGCGGCTGGGGCCTCGGTCTCTCGCTCGCCAAGCGCATAGTAGAGGAATATCACAAGGGGCGTATATACGTGAAAAACTCGGAGATTGGCAAAGGCACTACGTTCAGGATAGAACTTCAGAAATAGATGGTTGTATGGTGAAAGCCTTGCCGCTTCTTTCAGTCCGATATCCGGTATATTGATTAATATATGTTAAAGACTGTTTGCATGTTATGTTCTTGTGTGTCTTTATATTGTAAACAGCTTTGAAGATATGGACGAAAAATCATTTGAGCATATAGCCGGGCGCCTGCGCGACAGGGCCGCCATGCAGGCACGGCGGTTCGGACTCGACATTGCTGATGCCGAAGACATAGCGCAGGATGTTATGCTGCGCATGTGGCAGATGCGCGACGACCTCGACCGCTTCCGTTCGCCGGAGGCTTTGGCCATGACTATCGCCCGCCGTCAGGTGCTCAACTCTTTCAGACGCAGGCAGCCGGAATCAATGGATGCCGTACCGGCAGACTTGGCGAGCACCGCATACGGCCCGTTAGAGGATATCGAAGACAAGGACAATGAGGAGTGGCTCGCCGCCCGACAGGCCCGGCTTCCAGAGACGTGGCACACCATATTATATATGAGGCAGGTGGAGAGATGCGGTGGTTCGGAGATTGCCGCCCGGCTCGGTATAAAGGAATCGTCGGTGCGTACATTGCTTGCCCGGGCCAGAAAGATATTGCTTGAGAAAATGAAAGAAAGGAGGTAGAACAATGAAGACAAATCACTCAAAAGAGTACATCGCCATACTGATAGACAGGTTTATGGCCGGAGATACCACAGTGGATGAGGAGCAGGTGCTGGGAGATTATTTCCGGACAGCCCGTGACATACCGGAGGAATGGAAGGCGTATAAAGATATGTTTTCATATTTTGACGACGGGATGCGCGAAAGGCGCCCGCCGCTGCGCATCGCATGGCCGGTGCGTTCCCTGTTGACGGCTGCCGCTGTGGTGCTGGTGCTTTTCGGTATCGCCGTTGCGGGGTGGCAGTTCCGCTCCGGTGAAGAGCAGCCGCGCCTTTCATGCAATGCAGATGTGCCGGCGGTCAGTCCCGGCCGCGCTCCGACTGCCGGAATGGAATCCCGTGAGACAGACTTAGACAATCGCCTTGCCGTAACCGGTGTGGAGAAGCCTGCCACAGAAAAATCCGGCGGTAACCCACGGATGAATAAAAAGAATAAAGCCGGACAGAACCGGCTGACGTATGAGAAGCCAATGTCAGACCGCACACCGGCCGCATCTTCGGAGAAGCCGGCAGAGATGACTCCCGAAATGATTTATGCCCGTGAGAAAGCGGAGTGTCTTGCCGCAATGGAGGCCGTCCGACGGGCAGACAACAATGAGGTGATGTTGCAGGCGTATGAGGCTATGATGCAGAGAAATGCAAACTATATACTCGTGAACGATGAAGACGATAACTATAAAATCGTCGCCCGTGATGCTGTTATTGTATTGTGACACATATTCAATTAATAACCTATTATAAAAAGAAGAATTATGAAAATCAGAAAAATCGCAGTCTTGTGCATGGCCGCTGTATGCGCCATGCCGGTTTTCTCTCAGGAGAATATAGTTGAGACGTTTAAGCGACTGGAAAAGCGCGTCGACCTGATAACGGGCGAAAACCACGTGAAGGGCATAGACAAAGCGACGGGCGAGGTGAACAGCACCACGGATGTATACGTTTTTTCGCTCGGTAAGGAGGATGTCAATCTGATTGATGATGTAAAGAGAGAATTTGCCAAAGACCGTGAGTCGGCCGCCAAGATATTCTCCCGCTCAGGTACCGGCGCTCTCAAATCACGGCATTCCGTTATCTCCGTCGGATCGGGCGACTTGAAGATAAATGTGGGGAGCAATGACCCTAAATCCAGTTATATGGTGATGGTCTTCCCTGATGTGAAGGATACGGCCCGCAACCGCCGCCATGTGTATGCCATTGAGTGGAAAGAAGACGGCAATGGCGGAGCCGAAATGTCGTTGATTGCCGATTATGGTGCCAAACCGGAGCCAAAGAAGGCATCGCATTCCACGTTTGAAAGCGATACGGAAGCGGAAACCCAATGGCTTTATACATTCAATATGTATATCAAAAGCATGAAGAGGGCGCTGGAAAGAATCAATAAAGGAGAACTTACAGTATTCCCGACAGAGATATATAAAAGCAGTTTGAAATGTCCGGTGAAAGACGCTGAAATGCGCAAATCATGTGCAGGAGAGTTGCGTGCGATAGCCGCGAAACTGACTTCTCCTGATGCGAAAATAGAGAAAGACCTTCTACTGAGAGCGGCCGATGCGCTCGAGAAATAGCCGCAGGCCGTTGTCCTTACGCCTTTAAACAACAGGGAGCGCCACTAAAAAACGCTCCCTGTTGTTGTATGAATATAGAGACTATTTGTAATTTTGCCGCCCAAGAAATATTGTATCTGTTGTAAATATGCGGTTTACAGCCATTTAAGATTGATATGAAAGGGCTGAAAGACGACTATACACACATCTCGTTTTTGCCCTTGACGACAGCTACTTCGAGGCGATGGACGCTCTTGAGGTGAGAAAGGGCGATGTGGCTGTCGACCTGTTCGTGAGGCGGGCTGCCGAGAGTTGCTTCTATTTGAGCTTTCATATCTCGGGCGAGGTGATGGTGTCGTGCGTTGCCGACCGTTCGGAACTATCTTTACAAATTGCTTTTCAAAACTCACTTGTTTAAAAATAAAAGTCCGGCGTCCGGAAATACGCGAGTTTTCGGATGGTTTGTGTAATTGCCTGTAAATCAGTTGTATATCTATTTTGTGTCTCGAGCGATGCCAGGAAAGCCTCGTTTTGGAAAGTCCGATCCGGCCGTTTAGTATCCCGTTGGGTTGCATTTAGCGTCCCGTTGCTTCCCAACGAGTATCTAAACGCCGCGCAACGGACGGCATAATGCAACCCAACGAGCCGCTGAATGCACGTTTTTGGCAAATCGGCCGATTGTCTGCCGGCCGCTTATCGCGATATATATCACAGTATATATCACATTGTCCACTCTGTTTCGATGAAAAATAAAGTGTTAAATTTGTGATAAAATAATTACAAAATATCATACCGTCGGGGGCCGTCGACAACAGTTTGATATGCCCGTGGCTTGCGCTATTTTACCGTCGTATTACGATAAGCGTCAAAATGTGTTGTGACATGCACCGAAATACACGTCAATTAATATCTCGTTATAACGCAAACAAATAAGTCATTAATTGCGCCGCAATTAATGACTTATTTGTTTGCGACGGTATCTGGCTTGTTTGCCTGTTTCCGATATTATAAAACATTGGTGTCCGGTAAAACTTTTCAATGTATTTTTCGCCATTCTGTTTGTCGGATAGCTGATGTAACTGCTGTACAGGAGTACTGAAATTACAAGAAAGTGGCATATATGGCCTTTATATAGCCATTCTAACGAAGTTCATGCGCTTATATGTTGGTGGATGTTTCAAAAGTAAGGCGCGTTTTACCGGACAGCGAACTTGGCTTGCCCAAAAGAGGGCTTGTCCATGAACAAAACCAGAAGGAATAAGTGCTATGACATGTTTACCGGACACCAAATAATTATAAAAGTAGGTAATCTTGCAAATATTTTGTAGCTTGATACAACACTTTTTAAAGAAACTTAACCCGTGTGGTCTTTTGGCTTTTCTTTGTCCGTTGCCGGAGTTGATATAATCCCAAAATCTTATACAGTTAAGGTGTTCTTAATCTGATTTGTTGTATTTTTTTTATTAATTAACAATCATCATGTAAATGTATCAATTATATTTTATATATTTGTAAAATAAATAAACACAAAAAACACACAGTAATTTTTGTAACTATAACTTTAAACAAATAATAAACAATGGCTTATATGTATTTTTTCAAAAATCTATGCACGTATGTTTTAGGAATTATCTTTATAATATCTGGATTGGCTAAGTTCATGAATATTGACGCTTTTGCCAATGAAGTTGCTCAATATTCGGAAATATATTTTGGGTCATGGCTTGTAAGTGCAAGGAGTTGGATTGCTGTTAGTGTCTGTATGACGGAGATTATGATTGGACTATTGGCCTTTTATAAAAAGCTCGATGTAATTATAGGAATTTTATTTCTTGTCGCGATATCATTTTTTGTTTTTCTAACAGGTGCCAATTATCTTTTCCCTCCGTCAGGAGGCAGTATAGAATCTTGCGGATGTTTTGGGGAATTGTTATCTTTTACAGCCCGGACATCATTTTATAAGAGCATTATATTATGGATTATATCCGTTTCGAATATATTTGTTATTATATATGTGTATAAAAAGAAAAAAATAGCTCTTTGCACAACCTGTGTTGAAAAATAACATGATAGATTGTCTGTTATGAATAATGCAATATATCATATTTTGTTGATAAAACATGGACGAGAGAACATTATATCCGCCATAGTTTTTATAATGACACTTCTTGGTATTTGTATAGAAACAAGCGGAGTGTTTATGGATGATATTGTATTGCCAAAATGGATAGTCTGTTATGTGTTGGCTGGAATTGCGCTGGTATTTGTTTCTATTACGTTAATAAATGCTTCACACTACGCATGTCTTTCCTGCAAGTCCATTGTGTTTTGTATTGGATTACTTGCTATATCATTATCAATGTATGGCGATAGATATTTTCAGTGTGTTTTTATAAAAACTGTATTTTTTTTATCTGTTTTTCTTCTTTTCAGAACATATCGTGATTCTAAAAAGATTGTTGAAAGTCTGAAGAACGCATTGATAGCAGGTTCTTTGTATTCTCTCTTTGTTATATTCTGCTTTCGACAGTCTACTAACGTCCTTATGGCAGGAACATATGACAACAGCGCCGGTCTGGCATTCACATTGTCTGTGACGGCTGTTTTCTTATTTCAAGACTGTAAACGAAATAAAAACTCTTTTTATTTCATATTAAAAATGATGATAGTGACAATGTTAATAATTACCATATTTATTTCCGGCTCGCGTACAGGGGTAATTGCGGTATGTGTTAGCGGAGTTGTAATATTATGTTCACGCCACAGGTATATAATCTCTGTCGTTTGTTTCTTTATAGTACTTACTCTAATGCTATTCAAACCTGCCTCAACAAGCGGCCGTGCACTTATTTATACCGTATCTGTTTCAATGTTAGATTCCGGTAAGAATATATTATTCGGAAGAGGCTCCGGGGGCTTTAGGCGTTCATACATGACATATCAGGCAAGGCATTTACGATGTGAGACAGAGAATAAGAAAATGCTTGCAGACAACGTCAAGCATCCATTAAATGAAATTCTTTTTTTCATGGTAAATTATGGCTTGATTCGTTTTTGTTTCCTTGCAGTATTATTATATATGTGTTTTCGCAGTATATATTCTGGAACATTTGTCATAGGATTGTCTGCTGTGATTATTATATTCACGATATTCTCATATCCATTCAGTTATCCATTGACATGGATTGTCACTGCGTATGCATTAGCTAATATAACAGACAATATTCCTATAAAAAATATGGAATCTCTTAAACCAATGTCGTTGGTAATGTTTATCGCCGGTATTGGTATTATTTCTTATTCTTTCTTATATGCGAAATGGCAGAAAGAATGGGAGAATGCATACGAGGATGTATGGATAGCTCAATATCCTAGTGCTTTACAAGAGTATGAAAGACTTTCAAAATCTGTTTTTGTAAATCCGGAGTTTCATTATAATTATGCGGCCGGTTTATTGCAGGCTGGGCGGAGCCGTCAAGCGCTTGTCGAGCTTGACAAGTGCGACATAATAGATTATGACTCTATGCTTCTTAGGGGAGAAATATATGCGGAGGAGAAAAATTATGACAAGGCTTTGGCCTGTTTTAGACAGGCAGCTGCAATGTGTCCAAATCGCTTTGTCCCTCTATTTGCTATTTACCAGATTTATGAAAAAACAAATGATGTGAAAGCGAAAGAAAATATTGCTAATAAGATTCTTACCAAGCAGATTAAGATACCGTCAGTTCGTATTAACGATATTATAAACTATATTAAGCAAACAAGGTGAAGTTATGAATACAAGATTATTTATCCTGTCACTGATTATTGGGTGGCTGTTTATTGGCTGCTCTGGAAACGGTGAGAAAAAAAGTCGTTCTGTTGGAAACATGTATGTTGAACAGGCTTATTTCAATTGCGGTGAGATGAACAAATCCCAAACACATATCAAGAATTTCCATTTCGTACTAGAGAACAAGGGTGCGAATGTTATATCGATACACAATATAGATGTCTCGTGTGGCTGTGTAAAGATAGATAGTGCTCCCCAAACAATTCTTCCCGGAAAAGAAGAAATGATTTCCGGTCATATTGATATAACGAATCAATCAGGAAAACTAACCAAGCCTATATATGTGAATTTTGATGACAACCAAGTTGTGCTTTTACGTATTATTGGTAGTATAAAATAGTCAAAAAAATAGCCGTCGAGTGAAAATGACAGTATACGTAAAACCTATTTTATGAGAGTAATGTATTTAAAGTATTAGTTCATTTTTTCACGGTAAGTATTAATTTAAATAGTTGTTTTTATGAAAAAAGTAAAGTTTTTTGCGGCAATTTGGATTTGCCAGCTATTTTTTACAGCATGCTCTCAAGACTATGATCCGGTCTACAGTTGTGACAAACAGATTGACGCATGGGTTAAATCCAATGTTGATGAAGTGCATGCCATGACCCGTGCCCAGTGGAAAGGGCTTAGTAATAAGGTCAATGTGGCTGTTTATAGAGCGTTTACTCCTGAACAGAAAATAAAGTTCTGGCAGGAGAAATTCGCTGAAGTGAAGTCCTTGAACTGGGATACAGAAGAACTTCACCATATACAGAAAGCAGAAGACTTTTTTATGGCTCATCATGATGTCTATTATGAAGGCCGAAGAACGGATGAAGAATTAGATGAGATAGATAAGTTCTTTTATACTTGGCAAAAAGAAGCGGAACGTAATTTTGGGTGGACAAAAGAAATAGCTTATTCTATCGCAGGAACAGGTTTGGCATTAAAAGACAGAAAGGGTACACTTGAAATAAGGAAAAAATCACTTCGCTCAAGTGCAAAAATGGCAGTTGCGTCAGAATCCGGAAATGACAAATCAGAGTGTAATTGTAATACGGAAAGTAATATATCTTGTTTTCCTACTGTTAGTTATCCATGTGAAGACGCAGATTGTATAGGAACCACTATGGGCTGTGGCTGGCTTTGGGTATCAGAATGCGATGGTCGTTGCGGTGGCCTTTAATATGTTAAAATTAAATGATTATGAATATATATCGTGAATGGCTTAAAATAGCAGGTCTGTCACTCTTACTGTTTATTCTCACCTGCTGGACAGCCGGAATCCATTTTGCTCTGGCAGCCGGAGTGGAAAGTGTTTGTTTTCTTGTATTCACATGGTATTGCCTGAAAAAATACAAATCGGAAGCCATGACAACAACGATGATTGTCATAGCAATCATTGTTGGTCGTTTTATATGTGAGATACCTCTCAGAATAAATGATTTTGGAGGGACACTTATTTCAATCTCTGTGCCTGTTATCTGTCTTGCAAGTATTTTTATGGGTGTCTTGTGCTTTTATAAAAACAAAATGTATGTTTGGGGAATTTGTCTTGCGCTTATTCTTGCATACAGTTTTGTAGTGCCATGCGAATGGTTTTTATATTGGCGAGAGAATTTCTCTGATAAATAGCACGTGGACATAGCGCGGCGATAAATGAAAGCTGACAGTTCATGCGGCTAAAAAATGATTGGATGAGCCGGAGTTAATGGGCAAAGACTATAGTATATATGTTCATTAACTCCGGTAAAATTCACGGACGAAATGCCGGTTTGGCTTGATTATATATCGTCAAGATACAATGTTATGAGCAAGAATACGAGTATTTCTAATTTTATTATTAATAAAAATACAGATAAATATAATGAGAAAAGCTATTCTCGAGGTTATATGTCCGGTTTTTGCAGCTCTTATATTCATGGCATGTGATGGTAACACCGAAACGGCGATGAATATAGCCCAAAAGAATAGTGGAGAATTGCGGAAAGTAATAAAACATTATAGCGGAACGAGTGGAGATGACCGAATCAAGTGTAAAGCTGCTGTGTTCCTAATCAGCAATATGGCAGCCCATTATACCGTCAGCAGTGCCGGTATAGATTCTTTTGCGACTAAAGTCCATAATTCAGACACGGTAATTGGTACAGGACAACTGAAAAGTATATGGAAAGAAATGAGGAAATATGACATAAACCGTACGAAAATTTTAGATGTGCGTGTATTAAATGCCGATTATATCATAGATAATATAGACAACGCTTTTAAGACATGGAAAAACACTCCATGGCATAAAGATGTGAGTTTTAATTTGTTTTGCCGTTACATTTTGCCGTATAGGGTGCAATACGAACGTCTTGCTCCTATTGGATGGCGTGATTCTCTGTGGCATGAGTATGAAACTCTTATTAGGGATGTTTCTGATATCAGAAAGGCTTATGCTAGGGTGTATACGGCATTGCAAAGAAAAATGTTGATAAAGTCATTTGACTATCCTTATCTGCTTGATGTCATTGACATGGAGCGTATAAATAAAGGTTCTTGCCTGCAAAGATGTGTTTATATGGCGATGGTGATGCGGGCACTAGGTATTCCAGTTGCAGTAGAAACTGTAGACCGTTGGGCAAATTACAGTACATCAGGGCACTCGTGGGTAGCGTTAGTTACAGATGACGGTGTTTTTACTGTGGCGGAAAGAGATTCTGTGGCACGATGCTGCAATCCTGTAGATGCATCGACTTTTCCGTTAAGTTTCAAAGCGGAAAAAGAATTTCCATATAGACTTGACTTTAAGAAAAAGTGTGCCAAAATAAAGCGTATGACATTTGAGATAATTCCATCAGATTATAATGACAATGAGGCGGATGAAGAAACGCGTGGGATGTTTATTAACCCTTATCTCGCGGATGTTTCAGCAAATTATAGGCTTAACAATGTTTTAAGTATCAGAAATAATACAGACTCTAAGTATTGTTATCTTTGCATTTATGAAACCGGACGTGGATGGCGTCCTGTGGCATGGGCAAAAAAGGAATATGGTATGTTCAAATTCAGAGATATAGGAGATTCCATTGTTTATATGCCCGCTGTGTTTAGGAGTGGGGAGTTGACTGCGATAGAAACTCCATTTCTCTTTGCGAACGAGAAAAAATACATGAAAAAAAACGGTAAATTGCGTAGAATTATCATAGACCGTAAATATCCGCTTGTGGGCGCACATGTCAAGAACTGGGTAGAGTTGCGCGGTGGATATTTTGAAGGCAGCAATGACCGGGATTTTGCAAACAGCGACACATTGTATAAAATAAATCAAATACCCATATTTCGCAATAAAATTGTTATAGAGTCTTCGAAGAAGTATAGGTATGTGAGATATGTATCACCGGAAAATCGCCGAAGCCCATTGACAGAACTGGAGTTTTGGAATGAGAATACCATGTTGTGCGGTAAGCCTTTTGCTATGAATGCAGAAAAAGTTGAAAGATGTTTTGACGGTGACACTTTCACGACAATGATAAAGCAAGAGAAAGGATATTCCATCGGTTTGGATTTTGGGAAACAGCAATCAATCAGTCATATTGTATTTTATCCGAAAAATGATGGTAATTTTGTAATCCCGGGTGATAAGTATGATTTGTTTTATTATAATGAAGGATGGCTTTCGCTTGGGGTACAGGTAGCTTATGGCTTCTCACTTGTATATGATGGAGTACCGGAAAATGCCCTATTGCTTTTAAAAAACAAGACTCGCGGTAATGAGGAGCGGATTTTCACATACGAAGATGGTAAGCAAATATGGTGGTAGTCACTTTTACCACTATGGGAGTTATCACAAGTTCTTTCTTTTGTATGGGGCCTAAATCTGGCAAAAACGGCAAGTCTACAGATTTATGTAAGGTACTTATCCTAAACTCACTCTTTCGCATTTTTTCACTTTTCCCGTATGTATGGGCTAAAAAAGCGTCTCTCTTGTTGCCCGAATGAAAAAATATTTGTAACTTTGCCGCCCGAAACAATATTGTATCTATTGTAAATGTGCAGTTTACAACCTTTTAAGATTGATTTGAAAGGGCTCAAAGACGATGAGACACGCATCTCGTTTGCCCTGGACGACAGCTACTTCGAGGCGATAGACGCCCCCGAGGTCAGGAAAGGCGATGTGGCTGTCGACCTGCTTGTAAGGCGGGTCGCTGACAGTTGCTTCGATTTGAGCTTTCATATATCGGGCGAGGTGACGGTGCAGTGTGACCGCTGTCTCGATGACATGCCACAGGCGATAGTTACAGACAACCGCATGGCGGTTAAGTTCGGCGACGAATACTCGGAAGACGATGACCTCGTGACGGTGCCCGAGGACGACGGTGTTCTCGACACGGCGTGGTTCATCTACGAATTTATAGCTTTAAGCATCCCCATCAAGCACGTGCATGCACCTGGAAAATGTAACCGTGACATGATAGAGACGCTCGCAGAGCACTCAGCTACCCGAAGTAGTGAAGGGGAGGCAGATAAGCCTATGGATCCGCGATGGAGTGGACTATTGAAGATTAAAGAACCAAAAGATTAAAATTAAAGAATTATGGCACATCCTAAAAGAAGACAGTCGAAGACTCGTACACTTAAAAGAAGAACCCATGACAAGGCAGTAGCTCCCACACTGGCAGTATGCCCCAACTGCGGCGCTTACTACGTATACCACACAGTATGCCCCACTTGCGGTTATTACAGAGGCAAGGTAGCTATCGTTAAGGACGAAGTGGCTGAATAATGGAAAAGATAAACGCGATAATCACCGGTATCGGCGGCTACGTTCCCGACTATATCCTCAACAATGAGGAACTGTCGAGAATGGTAGACACCAATGACGAGTGGATTATGACGCGTGTCGGCATCAAGGAGCGGCGTATACTCACCGAGGAAGGCCTCGGCACGTCATACATGGCGCGCAAGGCGGCAAAAGATCTTCTCCGGAAGACCGGCGTGGATCCCGACACCATCGATGCTCTCATAGTGACCACATCTACTGCCGATTACAAGTTCCCGTCCACCGCTTCAATCGTGCTGGGCAAGTTGGGATTGAAGAACGCCTTTGCGTTCGACATGTGGGCCGCATGCTGCGGATTTCTCTACACTCTCGACACGGCGGCAACGATGATACAAAGCGGTCGGTACAAGAAAATAATTGTAATCGGAGCCGACAAGATGTCGTCGGTGGTAGACTATAAAGACCGCAGTACATGCGCGCTTTTCGGAGACGGAGCGGCCGCTGTGCTTGTGGAGGCCACCACAGAGCAGAATATCGGAGTGATGGACTCGCACTTCCGCACGGACGGAAAGGGTCTGCCTTTCCTGCACCTGAAAGCGGGAGGCTCGGTCTGCCCGCCGTCGCACTTCACCGTAGACCACCGTCTGCACTACCTCTATCAAGAGGGTCGCACGGTGTTCCGCTATGCAGTGACGAGCATGAGCGACGACTGTGCCCTCATAGCGGAGCGAAACAACCTCGACAAGAGCAACATCGCTTACGTGGTGCCCCATCAGGCAAACATGCGCATCATCGAGGCCGTGGCCAAGCGTCTCGACCTGTCTATGGAGCAGGTTATGGTGAACATCGAGCATTACGGTAACACCAGTGCCGCCACCATACCGCTGGCGCTGTGGGACAATGAGAGCAAGCTCAAGAAAGGAGACAACCTTATATTCACGGCTTTCGGAGCCGGGTTTGTACATGGTGCGTCATACTACAAGTGGGCTTACGACGGCGCGTCGGTAGCGGGAGCGAAATAATAACAACAACAACAATACATCATAAAGAAAACGCATCCTAACTATGATTAAGGTGCGTTTTTTTTCTCCCTCATCATAACATCGTATATATGCATAAGGCAGGATTCGTGAATATTGTGGGAAATCCCAACGTGGGCAAGTCGACGCTGATGAACCAGCTTGTGGGTGAGCGAATATCGATAGCCACTTTCAAGGCGCAGACAACGCGCCACCGCATAATGGGCATAGTCAATACGGACGACATGCAGATAGTGTTTTCCGACACTCCGGGCGTGCTCAAACCCAATTATAAGTTGCAGGAGTCGATGCTCGCTTTCTCCGAGTCGGCCCTGCAAGACGCCGACGTGCTGTTGTATGTCACCGACGTGGTGGAAAATCCCGAGAAGAACAAGGACTTTCTCGACAAGGTGTCGCGCATGAAAGTGCCTGTTCTGTTGCTTATCAACAAGATAGACCAGAGCGACCAGAAGACGCTTGGCGACACGGTGGAGCGTTGGCACAGCCTGTTGCCCAACGCAGAGATTCTGCCTATCTCAGCTCTGAACAAGTTCGGGGTGGACATCCTGTTGCGCCGCATAAAGGAACTGTTGCCAGACAGTCCGCCGTATTTCGGCAAGGATCAGCTCACAGACAAGCCGGCGCGTTTCTTCGTAAGCGAGATTATCCGCGAGAAAATATTGCTCTATTACGACAAAGAGATACCTTACTCGGTGGAAGTGCGTGTGGAACAGTTCAAGGAAGACGACCGCCGTATACACATCAACGTGGTGATCTATGTGGAACGCGATTCGCAGAAAGGCATAATCATCGGTCATCAGGGTGTGGCGTTGAAAAAAGTGAGCAGCGAGAGCCGTAAGGCCCTCGAACGGTTCTTTGGCAAGAGCATTTTCCTTGAAGTGTTCGTCAAAGTGGATAAGGACTGGCGCAGTTCGAAGCGCGAGCTTGACAGTTTCGGGTATAATCCGGATTAGTAAGGCACGGTATGGAAAAATTGGGGTATATATCGGAGTGAGGAAAGTATATAGGGTATAAAAAGTGATAGCATGGCAAATTTAGTAGCAATAGTAGGACGCCCCAATGTGGGAAAGTCGACACTTTTCAACCGTCTGACCAAGTCGCGCCAGGCCATTGTCAGCGATGAGGCCGGAACGACACGCGACCGCCAGTATGGCAAGTGCGAGTGGAACGGACGGGAGTTTTCAGTAGTAGATACCGGCGGATGGGTGGTTAATTCAGACGATATCTTCGAGGAAGAGATACGCAAGCAGGTGATAATAGCCACGGAGGAGGCCGATCTCGTGCTCTTTCTTGTGGACGTGATGAACGGCGTGACAGACTGGGACGAGGATGTGGCGATGATTCTGCGCCGTACCAAACTGCCGGTAATTCTCGTGGCAAACAAGACGGACAATAACGATATGCAGTATTATGCGGCCGAGTTTTACTCGCTCGGTCTGGGTGAGCCGTTCTGCATAAGTGCCGCTACGGGTAGCGGTACGGGCGACCTGCTCGACATGGTCGTGGGCAAGTTGAAGTCAGACAACAGTGAGTTGCTCGAAGAGGGCATTCCCCGGTTTGCCATCGTCGGAAGGCCGAATGCCGGCAAGAGCAGCATAATCAACGCTTTCATAGGTGAGGACCGCAACATCGTAACCGAGATTGCGGGCACCACGCGCGACAGCATATATACCCGTTACGATAAGTTCGGCTTCGATTTCTATCTCGTGGATACGGCAGGTATACGCCGTAAGAACAAGGTCACGGAGGATTTGGAGTTTTACAGTGTGATGCGTTCTATCCGGGCTATAGAGAACAGCGACGTGTGTGTGCTGATGATAGACGCCACTCGCGGCATAGAGGCTCAGGACATGAACATCTTCCAGCTCATACAGAAGAACAACAAGAGCCTCGTTGTGGTGGTGAACAAGTGGGACCTTGTGGAGGATAAGACCCAGAAGGTGATAGACACTTTCGAGAACGCCATACGGAAGCGCATGGCTCCGTTTGTCGATTTCCCTATAATCTTTGCCTCGGCAATCACCAAGCAACGTATATTCAAGGTGCTTGAGACTGCAAAGGATGTCTATCTGAACCGCAAGGCCAAAATCGGCACGTCGAAACTCAACGAGGTGATGTTACCTCTCATAGAAGCATTCCCGCCGCCATCGATAAAAGGTAAATATATAAAGATAAAATACTGCACGCAGTTGCCGAATACGCAGATACCTTCTTTCGTGTTCTATGCCAATCTGCCTCAGTATATCAAGGAGCCTTATAGGCGTTTCCTTGAAAATAAGATACGTGAGAACTGGACGCTTACGGGTACTCCGATAAACATCTTCATCCGTCAGAAGTAAAACCGCTTAACGGGTCTTGAACATGACATTGACATCTTTCAGGCGATTTATGGCAAAGGCCGCTATATTGTTGCAGATGGCAGTCGTTGTGCTTTTTGTGTCGTGTGGCGGTGAAGTATCACCGCAAGAGTTGGCCGCTGTCAGTGCCAAGGGCTATTACGAGCACCTTATATCAGGTGAGTATGAAGCCTATCTGTCGGGTGTGAACATGGCCGACAGTCTGCCCGAGGGTTACCGCGAGCAGTTGCTCACCAATGCCAGGCAGTTCATGGCCCGACAGAAAGAGGAGCATGGCGGCATAACGGGAGTGTCGGTGGTTGGTGCAAGCACAGATTCGGTTGCAGGTCACACCAATGTTTTTTTGCTGTTGTCTTTCGCCGACAGTCTGCGTGAAGAGGTTGTCGTGCCGATGTTGGAGGTGAGGCCTTCGGAATGGCGTATGAAATGATCGCCATTTATTTGGTATACACGTTGTGAACGGTGTATGATGGGATGTTTTCCGATATAAGAGAAATTGGTATGTCAAAACTGTTTTTTCACTTGTCTGGGGCTGTAAACAAACGTTTTTGATATCAGACAAAATAATTAAGCCACGGAGATACAGAGGCTGATGGGCGTAGAACGCTTCCCTCTCTATCTCCGTGGCTTTGTTTATTCATGCGTATTCGATTGGTTTATCTTATGTCAACCGTGAAAAAATGCTGTTCTTTATGCTTGTCGAGAGGCGCAGAGTGATATTTTGTTTTGACGAAATCAATCTTGTTGAGGTCGATACAACGTATGTCGCTGTTGTACATCGTGCGGTAGTATATCTTTCGCCCGCTGATGTCTGTTGCTGCGGTCCACTGTGTGGCGCTTGGAATATCCGGCGGTGTGACGTTGTGTGCGCTTTCAGTTCCTATCGGCACATCAAAGTTGTTTAATATGTGGAAGCATTGTGTTATTGTCTTTTCCGCTGTCGCTTGTCTTGGCGCTGTGGTCTGGAAGTATGCGGCCCTGATGAAGCGTGAAGGCGGTGTGAAATCTCCCGGAAGTCCGAGAAGACCGCTTCCGGCTCCTGTGGAGTTCAGTTCCGTCTCGCCGAGATACTTTGATTTTACCGTGCCGGGAAACAGATTGATGTAGTTGTTGAGATTTGTCATGTGCCACTCGAAGCCGGGCGCGTTTGTCAGCACACCGAGTGTGTTTTCATGGAATGCAGGTTTGCCGTCGGTTATTTCCAGAACGACCTGACGTCCGCTGCTGTCTATGATGCGCCAGTGGGCTGTAGACGCTCTGCTGTCTATCGTTACAATATGTATTTTGGATATCGCTGTTTTCATTTCATCGATGGTCTTGAAGTTGCCGAGGATCCACGGCACGAGTTGAAGATCGCCGACAGACATTGATTTGTGCCGCGGGTCATATTGTTCATACTTACCATATTTCGGGAAATAGAACAGTCCGGCCGACAGTCCGGCCTCGTTTATGCCTTCAACGACAAACTCCTCCATCTCGACGGCCATGCCCACGTATCCGTATTTGGCCTCGATTGTCATACCTTCTTTCTTTCCGGACGGTGTTATTGCGTTCTGTTTGTGTTTTCTCGGCACCACTATAAGCCGGCTGTTCAGGTCATTGCCGTTCCATTCTATCGTGCGGGCCACGACGGTGTTGCCGTCGGCTGTCTTTAATGTGATACCGGTGCATGCCTCAGACGGAGTGGCGCATGCCAGCGACAATACTGCCGAAAATAAATATGTGTATCTCTTTTTCATAATGATGTAATTGTTAGTTGATAACGATTGCAAATATACGGATAAAAGTTCTGTATGCTGTAGCCTTTTTACCATTATTACAATATGTTATGTAGGGTTTGGTTACGCATAGTGAAATAATATGATTTAATATAAAAAGAAGTATTGTATTGAAACGGGTATTGATAATAACCTATAATGGCACGGCTTCTTGCCGTGCCATTATAGGTTATTATCGTATGCGATAGGTGTGCTTTTCGTTAGTTTGCTGGCATCGCTGTAGGTTGGATGTCCGTGGGAAGGACAAGCACGAAGCGTGCCCCTTGGGTATAGGCGGTGTCTACAAATATTTCTCCCGACAGTTTTTCGGCGATTAACCGGCAGATATTCAGGCCCAGACCCACTCCTTGCTTGAAGTCATCGAGTTTCTTGAACCTGTCGAATATGGTCTCGGCTTCTTCCGGAGGAATGCCCACTCCGGTGTCTGTGACAGAGAATGTAAGCTTGCCTGGATTTTCTGTTGTGGAGCAGTGCAATCTTATTTCGCCTTGTTCAGTGTATTTCTCTGCGTTTGTGAGCATGTTGATGAATACTTGGTCAAGTCGTTTCGCATCTGTGACAAACTCATAATCATCGTCTACCTCCGACGTGAAATACAGTTTCACGTTCTCCGGTTTACGGTGTATCACTGTATTGACTGCCATTGCCATCATCTCATTGCATTTGTGCTTGGCGAATGTCAACTGGTAGTTGTTGCTCTCCAACTCAGATATTTTCAGTATGTCGTTGATTAGTGTCATCAACAGCTCCGTGTTGTTGTTTATGATGACACCGAATTTGGCTTTCTCTTTATCTGAAAGTTCCATTTCCTGTTGTAACAGAAGTTGCGAGAATCCCACTATGCTGTTTAGCGGAGTGCGTATCTCATGGCTCATGTTCTGTATGAACTTGGTCTTCATGTTGTTTGCCGCTTCGGCCTCGTTGCGTGCTATTACAAGCTCGTTGTTTTTAGCTTGCAGCACTTTCAGTGTCTTTTCTCTCAGCCGCTTGCGGTTTAACAGATATATAATGAATACGATAAGTATCATTATGGCCACACCGGATAATAGAACTTTCGTCCTTGTACGGTTTTTGTCGGCCTCGAATTTCATTATCTGCTGTTCGTTGAACATCTGGTGCATCACCTTCTCGCTTTCATGCATGCTGATGTTGGCTTTCATCTTCTGAGCCTCCAACTCTGCGTTTTCAAGCATTATTTTTTGTTTTTCAGCATGCTCTTTCTCTGCGAGAATCTTTTGTTGTAGTCTTTGTTGCTCGAACATCGCGTTTTGCATCTCCACTTTCATCTTCTCGTTCTGCAACTTGTCGTATCCCATTTGCGCGTTGATCTCGGCGATATCGTTGTCGTGTATGGTGTAGAATGTCGAGTCGTTGAATCTGTTCAGCCTCGTATGGTATTTGTATGCCTGTTTCCAGTCGTTTCTCTGCTTGCTTATTTCAAGAAGCATGTTAAGTTTTACATCGGGTCTTGATATTCTCTCGGCATATTTCAAGGCTTCATCCGTATTTCCTTCGAGCAGGTTCCTGTATGCTTCCAACTCGTTTGCCTTGCCTGTGTAGTTTTTGGCGAGTGTGAGCTTGTTTTGCCGTGCCGTGATATTGGAGTATTCCTTGTCGAACTTACGCTTGTCTTTTTGGAGAAAATAGATCTTTGCCCTGTCGAACATTGCCAGCAGTTTGCTGTCGTCCGATTTGGTTTCCTTAATGGTTCGGGTACATATATTCTCAGCTTCCGAATAGTATTTTTCTTTTATAAGACATTCCGTATAAGGTCTTGTTATATCGCCAAGATCCTGATCGGGCAGGTTTGCCACGTGGTAATCGAACGCTTTTTTGAATGATTCGAGGGCCAGTTTGTTGTTTCTGCGGTGGCTGTATATATTACCGAGATTTTTCAAACTGTAATATATACCGTAACTGTTGTTGTCACTGATGGCTTCCTTGTGCATGGTCTCCGCTTTCCGAAGTGCCTGAAACATCCTGTTTTGCGCGATGTCGTGAAGTATATCCATCCTCAGGGCGAAATAATAGTATTGCGTGTATCCGAAAACTTTGGCCAACTGTTTCATGTTTTCCACCGTCTTGTCAAACAGGCTTTTGTTTTTCGCGTCTATGCCGTAGTGCTTTACTTGTACCGCAAGTGCGATACACTGTGCTTTTTTATCTCCGTTTTTTACGGCTTCGTCAAACATTTTCTTACTCAGCCTCAAACCTTCGGCGTTGTGCACATTGGCTTCGGCTTCCTTATACATGTCGTACAGCCTGTCGTCTATTTTATACAGGTTGCTTTGTGCGTTTACGGCTATTATGGCAGTAGATATTAATATGATAATAGTAAAAAATCTTTTCATTCCTGATTAGAGTTGATGGGCAAAGGTAATGATTTTTATTTTAAAAGTTATTCAAGTATGTAAAAATACTTCATAATTTGTATTATGTTTACAGTATCTGGCCTTTTATTTATTTTCTTTTGCAGAAGCAAGAGGAGTGCAGGTGTGTTTTTCTTGTTGCCTGTAGATATGCGTAAAGGTCGTTACTGTTGTTTCGGCAGTATGTCAAACTATTGTCTGCCGGTCACCGCTTTACGCATTTTTTTCAATAAATCGCTCGCAAAGATGAAATCCGTGAGTTTTTGATTGTCAGAGTCCATGATGTCTTTACTGTGACCCTGCCATTCCTTGCGGCCTTCATATATATATAGGATATTGTCGCCGATGCCCATCACCGAGTTCATGTCGTGTGTATTTATGATTGTCGTGATGTTAAATTCTTGCGTAATGCCTCTCAGCAGGTCGTCTATCACGAGCGATGTCTTGGGGTCGAGTCCTGAATTCGGTTCATCACAGAAAAGGTATTTGGGATTCAGCGCAATGGCTCTCGCTATCGCCACGCGCTTTTGCATACCTCCCGAAATCTCTCCCGGATACTTGTTTTCAGCCTCGGATAGGTTTACCCTGTCGAGGCATGTACGTGCGCGCTTGATTCTCTCTTTAAGGTTCATGTTCGAGAACATGTCGAGTGGGAACATTACGTTTTCCAGAACGGTTAGCGAGTCAAATAATGCCGCACTTTGGAAAATCATGCCCATCTCGCGGCGCAGCATGATCTTCTCTTTCTTAGACATAGCCACGAAGTCGCGCCCGTCATACAAAACTTCCCCGCTCGTAGGGTCGAGAAGACCCACGAGATTTTTCATCAGTACGGTCTTTCCGCTTCCGCTCTGTCCGATGATAAGGTTTGTCTTCCCGTTTTCAAACACCGCACTGATGTCTTTTAACACCTGTCTGTCCTCAAACTGCTTACAGAGATTTTTTATTTCAATCATAGTTTATAGCTTCTTTGCTTTTTTACACGTTACTTATGCATCCGGCATTCACATAAATATCAAACTCCTCGCTTTCTTCATCTGGTTTATTGCGGTCTCATTGGCATGTATTTTAATTGGCTTGATTGCCGATGGAAGCTTCTTTACCGGTGCTTTGCGGATTTCTTTCCGCTGTTTTACTGATTATTTTCCGGCTTTTCCTTATTTTATTGTCTATGTCTTTCCGCTTTATGACGGTCTTTTCAGTGCTTGCTTCCGCTGCTTACGACAGCAGTTGGGTGAGGAATACGTCTGAGCAGAGAATCAGTACGCTGCTGCTGACCACGGCATCCGTGCTGGCCTTTCCCACATTTACCGAGCCGCCATCTACCGTATAGCCGAAAAACGACGGTACGCTCGATATGATAAAAGCGAAGAATATGCTTTTGATGATGCTCATCCACACGAACCAGGAATTGAAAGAATGCTGCAGGCCGAGTGTCAGATCTTCAGGACTGAGCACATGCCCCACGTATGCCGTAGCGTATGCGCCGAGTATACCTGTGGCCGAACTGAAAATTACGAGAAAGGGCATAATCGTTATCAGACCGAGAATCTTTGGCAGTATGAGGTAGCACGCCGAGTTTACTCCCATTATGTCAAGGGCGTCTATCTGTTGGGTAACCCTCATCGTGCCGATTTCCGATGCTATGTTGGAACCGACCTTTCCCGCGAGGATTAGACACATGATGGACGAGGAGAATTCGAGCAGCATGATCTCACGTGTGGTATACCCAGTCACCCAACGCGGCATCCAAGGGCTTTGTATGTTTAGCTTCATCTGTATGCAGATGACGGCACCGATGAAAAACGATATGAGCAGAACGATACCGATGGAGTTGACTCCCAGTTGCGACATTTCCTTGACATACTCCTTGAAGAACATACGCATGCGCTCTGGCCGCTGGAATGTGCGTCCCATCAGCATGAGATAGCGTCCCAATGTGTTTAGATATTTGAACAATAGCATTTGTCAATCATTTTTATGTCTGCAAAAATAACCAAAATACTCTAAAAACCCTACTTTGGATAAAAGTTTTTTGGATCTCACGGCTGATATTACATTCTATTTAACGTGCGTTTCATCCGTATTACGAATTTTGCCGGCAGACGGAAGTAATACCGCCTGCCGGCAAAATCATTTTAAAGAGATTGGGCGTCATCCCCGGTCGTCGGTTTCGGGGTCTACACTCATTTCTCTTGCGGCGTCCCTCACTTCTTTCTCCGTGGGGTTCTCTCCATCCGTTATCACTTGTTGGATGGGCAGGCCCTGGTTCATTTCAGGGTAGTCCGCGATTGTTGTTTTTCTTGAATAGTCCATAATGTTATCCTTTCATAAATTAGTTAGACATTATCTCCTGTCTGCATGTCGGCCGTCGGCTTCGGATACAGGGAGATGATGCGAAGATACGAAAAACTATGGCAGGCCGGTTCGCTAAGCCGTCGTTTCTAAATCTTTTTCCGCTTTTTTATGAGATTTATTCAGTATCTCACTTTTTTGATGTATTTTTGCAGCGATAAATACGATATGCCTTATGGACGACAGCAAGAATATGGAAACCGTTAACGGCGCGGCAGGAGGCATGACGCTACGTGCCGAAAGCCTCGTCAAGCGATATGGCAAGCGCACCGTTGTCAACGATGTGTCTATAAACGTGAAGCAGGGCGAGATTGTGGGGTTGCTTGGACCTAACGGTGCGGGAAAGACCACGTCTTTCTACATGACTACCGGACTCATCGTTCCGAACGGGGGACACATATATCTTGATGACACCGATATAACCGACTATCCGGTATATAAGCGGGCGCGTGCAGGTATAGGATATTTGGCGCAGGAAGCCAGCGTATTCCGCAAGATGTCGGTGGAGGACAACATACTTTCGGTGCTCGAAATGACGGGCAAGCCGAGAGACTATCAACTTGCTAAATTGGAAAGTCTGATAAAGGAGTTCCGTTTGCAGAAGGTACGTAAGAATACAGGCGACCGCCTTTCTGGAGGTGAGCGGCGGCGTACCGAGATAGCGCGCTGCCTGGCTATTGACCCTAAGTTTATCATGCTCGACGAACCGTTTGCGGGTGTAGACCCGATTGCCGTGGAAGACATACAGCATATCGTATGGCAATTGAAATACAGGAATATCGGCATTCTGATAACAGACCATAATGTGCAGGAAACGCTAAATATCACCGACAGGGCATATCTGTTGTTCGAGGGGCGGATACTATTTCAAGGAAGTCCGGAAGAACTGGCGGCCAACAGCATCGTCAGAGAGAAATATCTCGGACGTGATTTCGAGCTGCGCAAGAAGGATTTTCAAGAGATAGACGAGGAGCGGCGAGCCAAGGAGGCAGCCGAAGAGAACGCTTAGGTGGCGATGATGCCGGTGATGGCATGCCAGGTGATGTCTGCCTGCGGCATTCAGTATGAGTAGGGTAGATGTGTGTCGTCTGTTGTGTATTTATTTTGACAGGATCGTGCTATTTTTGTATTTATAAATCATACTTGCCGATATTGTCGGTAATGTTTACAAAAGTCCGTTATATTTACCATGGGTATCTGGATATCTGTCAATAGTTTGTGGCAACATCATAATAAAAGATTCTTTCTGCAAGAGAGCTGCATACCATGGAGTTTCATTTATATGTGTATCACGTTGTATGCGGTTGCCTGTATTTGTGCCATTTTTTTATTTTGCAAAAGTGTAGTATCGACAGGGCAATTTAAAATGGATGAAAATTTTATCCCCACTAATTTTCTACTGACCCGGAAAATCCGCTGATCCATAATTATTGTGTAAAGCAATTCTGTCGGGATGGCCGTAAAAGAATAATCCGCAATCATCGGCAATGATTGCGGATCGCTTTGTGGGCGCTGAGGGATTCGAACCCCCGACCCTCTGCTTGTAAGGCAGATGCTCTAAACCAGCTGAGCTAAGCGCCCTTACTTGTTGTAAGCGGTTGCAAAGATAGTGTGTTTTTTTGAAACCTCCAAATATTTTTGTTGTTATTTTGCGATTTTATATGAAATATCCATTTTTTTACAGTGCTCTGTCGGGATACATCCTGCTGTAAGGGTGATTTGCCGGGCTTGTCTTCAGATGTACTTTTGGTTTGTGTATTCGAATGGTAATGTTCGAAAAACGATAAAAGGGTGATGAGAAAAATCTCATCACCCTTTTATTATCGAATTTTAAAACTGTTCCTTTGATTTATTTCAGAACAACAGTCGCACGACGGTTGTAAGAAACAGGAGAAAGAACGTTTACGCCACCTGCTGCTACAGTCTCGATGTTATCGCGGTTTACACCCATCTTAACAAGTTCGTTGACAACAGTGTTTGCACGTTTCTCGCTGAGCTTCTGGTTGAATCCTGCGCTACCGGTCTTGCTGTCTGCATAACCTGTAACAACAATCTTAGAACCGTTAGCCTTTGCAACTTCAGCGAGTTCCTTCACGTTTTGCAGGTCTTTCTTAGATGCAACGGTAGACTTGCCGATGTTGAAGAATACAGAAACGGGAGCTGCGACAACTTCCTTAACTGTCTGACCCTGCTGTGCAGCGGCAGCGGCCTTCTGGTTAGCCTCGTTGAGCATGTTCTTCAACTTAGCGTTCTCGTTCTGAGAATCAGAGAGCTGGGCGTTGAGAGCGTCGATCTGACCCTGTGAGAGAGCGTGGATAGCGTCTACGTCAGGAGTCTTGTTCCATTTGGCTTTGCCGAGGTTGTATGTCAAACCGACCTCAACAGTGAACTGATGATCCTTGTTCTTCAGCTTGTTGATACCGCCTCTTGTAGAGCCGCCACCTTTAACTCCGCTGAAATCGGGCTCGTATATGCCGTAACCGAATTCGAGGTTGGCAGCGAGTTTGTCTGTCAGACGGAATGTGTTCAGGATACCTGCGCTCAGACCCATAGCATATCTGTCATAGCTCATGTTGCGGGCAACACCACCACCGATATAGGGAATGAAGTTCCATACGCGTGTCTCGCTGTAACCGCAGAGCATGTTGCTCAGGTTGAAGAGCACCTGCTCGTTCAATGTCCAATATTTGTTTGCGTTGTCTTTCTTGTCTGTGCCCATAACTGTGCGACCCCAAACACCGTTGAACTTGGTACGAAGACCGAGACCCGGAGTAAACCATTTACCGATGGCTACCGAGAAACCGAGGTTGTTGCGGAAACCCTTGAAAGGACTCTTGTTCAGATTCAGACCCAATTCCTCGTCGCAATAGAAAGCGGAACCGGCTACATTAGCCTGAACAAACCAATTACTCCAAAATGAATTTGTAGCGACACTGTATTTTTCTGTCGGTACAGTCTCATTCTCCTGAGCCATAGAGGCTACGGAAATGCCGGCGAATGCCAGCGCGATTAATAACTTTTTCATACCTATATTTAATTACTTAATAATTATGCGCTTTGGTGAATTGTAGTGCAAAAGTATATAATAATTTTTTAACAGCCAACCAAATTTGAAGAAAAATTACATTTTTCCAATATTTTATGCTTTTAATTGTTGTTTTTTCAATAACTGCCTGATATATATGTTTATTTTAATGTTAATTAAGCAGATTTTCTATCTCTTTTTGAGGTAATATCCCTATTATGGCTTTCCCGTCGGGGGTGTAGTTCACGTTCGAACATGCGAACAGTTCGTTTACCACGTTTTCCATTTCGTTGTTGTCCAAAATCTGTCCTTGCGGTATGGCTGTGCTGCGTGCCATGCTCAGTGCGAGCGATTTGTTTATCTCGTCGGCGGAGTCGCCGCTCTTTTCGGTCGCGTCGCTGACAATGCTTTCCAGCAGGGTTGTGAAGTTGAGGCCGTCTATGCCTGATGGCACGCCGTTGATGGCATAGCTGTCGTGTCCCATGTCGGCAAGGTCAAATCCCATATCGGTGAGCTCTGGAATGATTTTGCGCAGCATGACGGCTTCCGACGGGGAGAACCTTATGATTTCGGGGAAGAGCATCTTTTGGGTGCCCCCCGATGTGCGGGAGTGGATGGAAGACAGGTATCTCTCATAGCGTATGCGTATGTCGGCGCGGTGCTGGTCAATTACCATCAGGCCCGATTTGACGGCTGTCATGATGTATTTGCCTTTGTATTGATAGTGCGCGGGCGATTTCTCTTCTATTATCATGTCGCCCGACGGAGTGCCGTCATTGGATGTGTCGGGCATGTCGAACATGGGCAGTTGTTCGGCCTGGCATGCCGTTGCCATCTCCTCGAACGTGGGTTCCGGTTCGTCATACAGTTGTTGCCATCCGGTTGGTACGGAAGCATGGCGGGGCGACGGACTGAACGGATTGTATGTGGGGTTGAGCGATGTCGTTGGCGGAGCCACTGTCTGAGACGGGTCGAAGACCGGAATGTCGGGTTTGCCTTCTGTGTCGAAGTCGATAGACGGCACTTCGCAGAATTTTCCTATCGCGTCTTTTACTGCGGCCGTGAGTATTTGCCATACGGCCTGTTCGTTCTCGAATTTTATTTCGGTCTTTGTGGGATGTATGTTGACATCAATGTCGGCTGGATCGATGTCGAAATAGATGAAGTAGGGTATGTGCATGCCCATCGGCACCAGTCTGTCGAACGCACTTGCCACAGCCTTGTGGAAGTAAGGATGTTTCATGTACCTGCCGTTTACGAAGAAGTATTCGTGCGTGCCCTTGCGTCTTGCCGCCTCGGGTTTGCCCACGAAGCCGCTGATGCGGCACATGGCAGTGTCTACTTTCAGTGGCAGTATATCCTGGTTGAACCGCTTTCCGAACACGTCGGATATACGTTGGTGCAGGCTTCCGGCACGTAGGTTCAGAAGTTCGTTGCCGTTGCTGTACATGATAAAACTTATATCGGGATATACGAGCACTATCCGCTCGAATGCGGTCATGATGTTGTTCAGTTCGGTGGCGTTCGTCTTAAGGAATTTCCGGCGTGCCGGCACATTGTAGAACAGGTTCTCAACAGTGAAATTGCTGCCCACGGGACATGATACCGGTTCCTGGCTCATCACTTTGCTTCCGGCGATGGATATGCTTGTACCGATCTCGTTTCCTTCGAGCCGGGTTTTCAGTTCGACCTTTGCCACGGCGGCAATGGAGGCAAGGGCTTCGCCCCTGAATCCCATCGTGTGGAGTGCGAAGAGGTCGTCGGCCTTCCGTATTTTCGATGTGGCATGGCGTTCGAACGCCAGTCTGGCATCTGTGTCGGTCATTCCGCGTCCATCGTCTATGACCTGTATAGATGTCCTGCCGGCATCTGTCACAAGCACCTTGATGCAGTGTGCTCCCGCGTCGACGGCATTTTCCACGAGTTCTTTTATTACGGAGGCCGGCCGCTGGATCACTTCTCCGGCCGCTATCTGGTTGGCTACCGAGTCTGGCAGCAGTTGTATTACATCGCTCATAGTCTGAAAGTGGTCTGTATTTATATAGGAAACCTCCCCGTCAGCAACCAATAGGCAAATAAAAGCAGTGCGGCTATGGCAACTGTGGATGTGAACCATTGTGTGGTGAGGATGGCTTTGTCTCTTTTTTCTTTTTGGCGTCGCACATGTTTTGTGGCTCCCGAGAATGCTTCCCGGATGTATTCCGGTGCGCGATGTTCGTCGTCGGGCATGCCGGATTCGTGTTTTGCGCGCTCTTCAATCTTTTTGAACCGCTCTTTTCGTTCGTCGGAATATATCAGCCTGTGGTTGAAGCGGCGCGGGCGCGGTGAGTAAAACAAAGTCATTTAACAACCATTCACGTATTGCCGGGGTTTTTCTCCGTTGTGTTTTTATTGTTCTTTTGTTGTGCTTGTTTGTTCTGCCGGCATTTTATCACCGTCATCCATTGGGCCTGTCGCACCTGAGGGTATAGGCTCTTGTCCGTTGCCGTCAATGCCTTGTGCATTGTTTGTCTTTTTGTTTTCCTCGTTTGGCCTGATGTTTCCGCTTCTGCCTGTGTCAGGAAGTTTCGGCACTGGCGCTTCGCGGCGTTTCACTTCTTTCAGTTCCGTTCCTGCCTTCTTGCTCCGCCAGTTGAAGATATCATCTTTGTCGAGCGGCCGTATGTAGTCAAACCATGCGTAGTTGGGCAGATATTTTTTGTCGGGCGGTATCTGGGTCATTGGATAGAACACCCCGTTGGCTTTCGGCGCCCATATCCTTTTGAGTCTTCTGTTTTCGAGAAACATCCTTATTTTGGTCGTTTCCATGTAGTTCATGGCTATCAGCGAGCTGTCACTGTCGTCTATCGGGTGATATATTGCCAGCACATTGTCTATCGCTTCGGCCTCGTATATCTCGCCGTTGTTGAAGTATGCGAACATTTCTGTCGATGCCAGCTGGTTGAAATGAACCGAATCATGCATTTGTTCCACCGAGAGCGCCTGGTTGATTACGTGTGCCCTGTTGATGGTGGAGTCTTTCATATATACTTTTATCATCTCGCCGAGCAACTGCTGGTTTACGTTCCATACGATGGGGTCTCGGTACATTGTCATGCAAGAGTCCTTGCTGTTGTATACCAGAGAGTCGCATACCGCCTGAACGTCAGTTCTGTAAGCCCGCACTTTATTGTATGCGTGTGCCACGCGATACACAGAGTCGGTGTTGATGTTATAGGTATAGATTTTGAATGTGTCGGCGTGCATGTACAGGGTATCTTTTTGCGAGAAGTCCATTGCCACCGCTTTTTTGGTCGCCATTCCGTAGCCTGTCTGCTCGTTGTAGAAACAGTAGTCGCAGGTCAGCCTGTTTTTGTTTACGGTATCTGTGTAAACTACATTCCGGAAAGCCTCGTTCGTACCGCTCTTACTGTCGTGATACACGCTGTCTCCGATGATTGTCTTGCCGTTGTTGGTCACCACGGAGCGTGCGTAGAGTTTCGATTTGTCATGTTTGGTGTCGTAATAACCGTCTTCCGTGTATATCTTGCTTTCTCCCGAGGTTATGTTAGACGGCCCGACGGCATGAGCCATTGATGTGTTTGTATTATAGTATAATGTGTCTGAGGTCAGGATAAAATTCTGTCCTCTCAGTTTCACGTCGTAGTTGAATATCGCCTCTTTGCTGTCGGTGTGGTATTCGCCCCAGTCGGCGGTGAGTGTGTTTCCCTGATCAACGAGTTTTCCGCCGTCGAAGAAATATCCGATGTTGTACAGCCTGTCGTAGTTGAGGCTGTCGGTGTACAGCGTCGACTTCCTGTTTTTCAGCACGACGTTATATCGGGCCTCAGCCATCTGCTCATTACCGTCATAGTAGGCGTACTCGCTGAACAGCGAGAGTGTGTCTCCCTGGTACATCTTCACGTTCCCGAATGCCTTGAACGAGTTTGACATTTCGTAGAAATATGCGCTGTCGCAGTACATTGTGGCTCCGTTGTGGCGGAAAGCCACGTTGCCGGTGAGTATCTGCGCCTCGGGGTTTTTATACATGTCATACCGCAGTTGGTCGGCATGCAGGAGGTAGACACGGTCTTTTTCCGCTTTCTCCTGCCGCTTGTCCCTGTTTTCCTGCTTCTTGCGCACCTGTTCTTGAGAGCCGTGCATCGAGCCGGCGGCGCATAGTCCAAACAGGCATAGAGCCACTATTAATGTGATTCTATGCCCGTTTGTCTGTTTGTATGCGGTCTTTCTGATTGTCATTTAATCCAACCTTGATATTCAAAATCGCAGTTCTTGTACTTGTCGTTTACCCTTACGTAGGTGGTTTTTATCTTATTTGTCACCCAATCGCGTATCTTCTGTTCTCTTCGTTTGGCAAGAACAAGATTTTTCATTACTTGAAAATCTTCCGTGATGGTGGCTTTGTGACCGTCGATACGTTTTTTTAGCTTCACTATCGCGCATATCGTTTTGCCGCGTTTGTTTATCATCAGGAACGGAGCGGATATGTCTCCGATTTTCATCGTGTCGACAACACGTCCTATTTCAGGCGGTAAATCTTGCATTCGGAATTTCGAAGTATGTCCCCTTTCCATTGTGTTGGCCATGAGGCCGTGATTACTTCGTGTATCCTTGTCGTCAGAAATCATCGAGGCAGCCAGTTCGAAAGTGAACTTATTGTCATTGATGTCTGTGCGTATGGAGTCCAGACGGTGTAAGGCTGCTGTCACGGCATCGTCCGATACCTGCGGTTTCCTCAATATGTGGCGCACCTTTATCTTGTCTCCGCGCTTGTCTATGAGCTGTATTATGTGGTATCCGAATTCCGATTCCACGATCTTCGATATTTTCTTCGGGTCTGTGAGGTTGAACGCCACAGCGGCGAACGCAGGGTCGAATGTGCTACGGCCGGCGTAGTCAAGCTCTCCTCCGCGTCTGGCACTGCCCGGGTCTTCGGAGTAAAGTCGTGCGAGCGTAGAGAAAGAAGACTCCCCCTTGTTTATGCGATCGGTGTAATCGCGCAGCTCGTTCTTTATCCTGTTGATTTCCTCTTGTCCGATTTCCGGTGTGTGGGTGATTATCTGCACCTCGACCTCGGTAGGGACAAACGGCAGGCTGTCTGCCGGAAGATCTTTGAAATGGCGGCGAACCTCGGCGGGCGACACCTTGATGTCTTTCACCAGATGTTCTCTCATGCGCTCGATGATCAGCCTGTCGCGGCATGGGTCGTGCATCTCTGCTCTCAGTTGGGTGATGCTTGCTTTCTTGTATTCCTCCAACTTCTCACGAGAGCCGATCTCGCTAATCCAATATTCGATATACCGGTCTATCGAGGCGGATATCTCCGACTCCGTAACCTCGATACTGTCTATCGCCGCCTGATGAAGAAACAGTTTCTGAACAGCAAGCTGTTCGGGCACCATGCAGTCGGGATCTCTTGTCCAGCGTGTTCCCTCTTCTTGCATCTGTTGCCTCATGGTCTCCACGTCCGATCTGAGGATGGCCTCGTCTCCGACCACCCATACAACCTCGTCAATGACACCTTTCCTGTTGTCCTGTCCGTCATCACCGCCGTTTACCTGTGCCGTTGCCGTCATTGCGGCCACCGGCAATATCGCGAGTGCCATGCGGCAGATATTCTTTGTTCTCTTCATCAGAATCCGATTAATGGTTATTTACGGTCTTCAACACTTCCTTGTCAACTGTCACTGTGTATTTCTTGCGCAGCTCTTTCACCCATTCCTTTTCCAGCATGTCCTGATAGTCGGCCGTGACGAGACCTTTCACATCGGTGTACTCTTCCGGTCCTTTCTTCAAAATCTTGCCGTATGTGGCGTCGAAAGGATAGTCTTTCATTGGGGTCGTTTTCACTTTCTGCTTGAATACGTCACGGTCTACAAGCGTGTTGTCTCCTTTCTTGAATATGCCTTTCTCCACACGGATGCGTATCGTGGAGTCGTTGTTGAACGTCTTGCGCAGCGTATCCGCCCAGTCTGTGAAAGGAATTTTCTTAACGCTGTTTTTCACAGCCTTTATATCGTCCTTTGTTTTCACGTGATAGGCCATGCCTTTAAATCTCGGAGTGTTCCAGGCATACTTGCTTTTGTTCTTCTTGAAATATGCTTTCAGGCCCGCTTCGTCTTTTGCGGCCTTCTCCCATACATGCCGGTTGCTTATCTCGTAGAGCAGCAGTCCGTCGTGGTATTCCTTTATCAGGTTGTCCATCTCGGGGTCGGCTGCTCTCAGTGAGTCGGCTCTGCGTGTCATGTATTCCTCTTTCGATATGTCGGCTTGTGTGGCGAGCGTGTCGAGTTTGCGGTTGATTATTCCCTCGCGCAGCTTGCGTTGCTCGATGTATGCCATGATGCTTGTGCGCAGCGAGTCGTAAGGCTCGAGCTGCTTGCGCTCTTTCAGCAACACTATATGATAGCCTGCGGGCGACATGAACGGCTCGCTCATCTCTCCGGCGTTCAGCTTGAAAGCCACGTCCTCAAATTCTTTGAGTGTCTGGTTCCTGCTTATCCACGGCAGTTCGCCGCCGTTACGCGCCGAGCCTGGGTCTTGTGAGAGTTGCCGTGCCAGTTCGCCGAAGTCGGCTCCGGCTTTCAATGCGGCGTATATCGAGTCTATCCGTGTCTTCGCCTTCGCTATGTCTTCCTGCGGGGCTTTCTGACCGAGCATCAGGAATATGTGTGCCGGGCGTATCAGCCCTTGCTCGCCGATGCTTTCTTTCGTCGTCGTGTATATCTTCCTCGCCTCCTGCTCCACGTCATTGTCTGTGATTAGTGTGGGGCGTACCTGCTGGTCGCGGTATTGGGCAAACTCTTTCTTGAACGATGTAAGCGTGTCGAGCCGTGCGTCGAGGGCGGCCGCCACTTTGAGCTTGTAGTTGACAAACAAGTCGACATATTCTTCTACAGTCTTCTTGTCTATCACTCCTCCGGTATTGTTTTTATTATATGAATATTCGAATTCGGAGCGAGATACCGGTTGTCCGTTTACCGTCATCACAGTAGGGTCGCTCTGTGCGAAAGCCGTACTTTGCGCTATGAGCGCGGCGGCAATCAGCGATTTAATCTTTCTCATGCTTGATATTAGTCGTTAGGCCGCGAGTAGTTCGGAGCTTCGCTTGTGATTGCGATGTCGTGCGGATGGCTTTCCATCACTCCCGCGTTTGTTATTCGTGTGAATTTGGCGTCGTGCAGTTTCTCTATGCTCTGTGCTCCGCAGTATCCCATGCCCGAGCGTAGTCCGCCCACCATCTGGTATACCACTTCCTGCACCGTCCCCTTGTAGGGTACACGCCCGGCGATACCCTCAGGAACGAGTTTTTTCGCTTCCTTGGTGTCGCCTTGGAAGTAGCGGTCTTTCGAGCCGTTCTTCTGCTCCATGGCTTCGAGCGATCCCATGCCTCGGTAGCTCTTGAACTTGCGTCCGTTGAAGATGATAGTCTCTCCCGGACTCTCTTCCGTGCCGGCCACGAGCGAACCGATCATCACCGAGCTTCCGCCGGCGGCCAGGGCCTTGACCACATCGCCCGAGTAGCGCAGTCCGCCGTCGGCAATGAGGGGCACTCCCGTGCCTTTCAGTGCGCTGTATACGTCGTAGACGGCGCTTAGCTGCGGCACTCCCACGCCTGCCACCACGCGTGTGGTGCATATCGAGCCGGGGCCGATGCCCACTTTCACTGCGTCTGCCCCGTTGTCTACGAGCAGTCGTGCGGCTTCTCCCGTGGCTACGTTACCCACCACGATGTCTACCTGCGGGAACGATTTTTTTGCCTCGACAAGCTTCTCTATCACGTATTTCGAGTGTCCGTGTGCCGTGTCTATCACAATGGCGTCCGCTCCCGCGTCAACGAGAGCCTGCATGCGTTCGAGCGTGTCGGCGGTAACACCCACGCCGGCTGCCACGCGCAGGCGGCCCTTGCTGTCCTTGCAGGCCATCGGCTTGTCCTTTGCCTTGGTTATGTCTTTATATGTGATGAGGCCGACCAGGTGGTTGTCCTTGTCCACTACGGGCAGTTTCTCTATCTTGTTCTCTTGCAGAATTTGGGCTGCGGCGGTCAGGTCGGCCTGCTGCGTGGTGGTCACGAGATTCTCGCATGTCATCACCTCGTCGATTTTCCTGTCGAGATGGCGCTCAAAGCGCAGGTCGCGGTTGGTCACGATGCCCACCAGCCTGTTGTCTTCGTCTACCACAGGTATGCCGCCGATGTGGAACTCGGCCATCATGTCGAGTGCGTCTTTCACTGTTTTGCCGCGGCGTATCGTCACGGGGTCATATATCATGCCGTTCTCGGCACGTTTCACTATCGCCACGTGACGGGCCTGATCTTCTATCGTCATGTTCTTGTGAATCACTCCGATACCTCCCTCACGGGCAATGGCAATGGCCATCTGCGACTCTGTCACGGTGTCCATCGCCGCGGTTACGAAAGGTATGTTCAGTTCGATGTTACGGGAGAACCGTGTTCGCAACTCTACCGTTTTTGGCAGTACCTCTGAATAAGCGGGGATTAACAGGACGTCGTCGTATGTCAAGCCGTCCATCACGATTTTATCTGCAATAAAAGATGACATATATTATTATGCTTTAAAAATTATTGCGTGCAAATTTAGCACAATTTTTTCACATATTTATATATTTACCGCATTTTCTTTATTTATTAACAACAATTATAGGCCGGATAAGCGACAGGTTCTCATTATGCGGTCGCAGCATGGGGCAAGGTTGTGAAATAATATTACAAACGGTCTCTCATATTTCGTTTTTTTGAAAATAGAAGTCAAGTGCCCGCAAATACGCGGATTATGGGGTGTTTGTGTAATCGCTTGTGTTTTAGCATGTTAGGTTTGATGTGCCGGATTAATTCTAAAAAGCGCCTGTGTTTGCCGTACTTATTTTCCGCAATAAGCACCTCGTTGCGTTGCGTTTGGTATCCCGTTGCATCGTAACGGGATACCAAACGCAACGTAATTGGCAACTAAACGCATTCCAACGGGAGTCCCGTCGCAAAAAAACCGCTTTTCACCATTTGGCGAAAAGCGGCCTGTCGCATTGTATATAGCGATGTATATCGTTTCTGTATTTCTATTTCACGAAAAAACAAAGTGTTAAATCCGTGACTTTTATCTTACAAGTTTTTTTTCTTTGCCGTGCCGTTGCACATTATATGGATACGTGACGTGATGCCGACGGTCTAATTTGCCATTTCGGAGATGAACTTGATGCGTACGAGTCGGATTTCGTCTTCCGGGTAGTCTTCTCCGAGTTCGTCCATGGCGGCCTGCAAGTCATCCGTTTCCGATTCGCGGAAATACTCGTATATCTCATCAATGTTGTCTTCGTCTATCACCTCTTCAAGGAAGTAGTCGATGTCAAGTTTGGTGCCAGAGTATACTATGGCCTCCACTTCCGTGAGCAGGTCGCCGAATTCTATGCCTTTTGCGTTTGCTATGTCGTCGAGCGCTATCTGTCTGTCTATGCTTTGGATGATGCTTACTTTCAGCATTGACTTCTTCGCTACGGTGCGCACACGGAGATCGGCCTGTCTCACTATATCGTTCTCTTCGCAATAGCGTTTTATGAGTTTGACAAACTCAGCCGCATACGGTTGCTTCACCTTGCCTTCACCTACGCCTTGGATGTTTTTCAGCTCGTCGAGTGTCACGGGATAGTCCGTGGCCATCTGTTCGAGCGATACGTCTTGGAATATCACGTAAGGAGGACGTTCCATTTTCTTGGAGACTTTCTTTCTGAGGTCTTTCAGCATGGCGTTCAGTGTCGGGTCGAGAGCGCTTGTCCCTCCGTCGTGATCGGCGGTCACTTCGTCCTCGTCGCCAAACTCATTGTCTTTCACGATCATGAACGGTTGCGGTGACTTGATAAACTTTCTTCCGGCGGCCGTGATTTTGAGCAGGCCGTAGTTCTCCACGTCTTTCTTTATGTATCCGGCAATCTGTGCCTGACTGAGAAGCGGAGCCCATATCTTCGGGTCGTCGTCCTCGCCGGATCCGAACTCGTCCAGCTCATGATGCTTGTGCGCTGTTATCTCGTCGGTTTCCCGCCCGGTGATGAAGTCGGTGACGTAGTCCGGCCTGAAGTTTTCTTTGATTGCAAGGATCGCTTTCAGTGCCGTGACAAGCTGGTTGTCGGCCTGAATTTTCTTTTTCGGATGCAGGCAGTTATCGCAGTTTCCGCAGTTTTCCTTGTCATAATCTTCGCCGAAGTAGTGCAACAGCATCTTTCTGCGGCATACGGAAGTCTCGGCATATCCGGCTGTCTCTTGCAGCAGCTGGCGGCCGATGTCTTGCTCCGCCACCGGTTTGCCCTCCATGAACTTGTCGAGTTTCTGCAGATCCTTGTTCGAGTAGAACGTAATGCACCGGCCTTCTCCTCCGTCTCTTCCGGCCCGTCCGGTCTCCTGGTAGTATCCTTCAAGGCTCTTAGGGATGTCGTAATGCACCACGAACCGCACGTCGGGCTTGTCTATTCCCATTCCGAACGCAATCGTGGCCACTATCACGTCTATCTTTTCCATCAGAAAGTCGTCCTGTGTCTGTGAGCGTTTTGACGAGTCGAGGCCTGCGTGGTAAGGCGCGGCCTTTATTTCGTTGGCGCATAATATGGCTGCCAGCTCTTCCACTTTCTTGCGTGACAGGCAATAGATGATGCCGCTCTTGCCGTGATGCTGCTTGATAAACTTGATGATGTCCTTGTCCACCTCCTTGGTTTTCGGCCTTACTTCGTAGTAAAGATTGGGGCGGTTGAACGAGCTTTTGAATTCCCTGGCATCCGTTATTCCCAGATTTTTCTTTATGTCCGTTCGCACTTTGTCTGTGGCTGTGGCCGTAAGGGCGATTACGGGTGCCGTTCCTATCTCAGTGATTATCGGTCGTATCCTCCGGTACTCGGGGCGGAAATCGTGTCCCCACTCCGATATGCAGTGTGCCTCGTCTATGGCGTAAAAAGATATCTTTACGGTTTTCAGAAACTCCACGTTGTCCTCTTTTGTCAGTGATTCCGGCGCCACGTACAGCAGTTTGGTTCGTCCTGCTTTCATGTCGGTTTTCACCCGGTCTGTCGCCGCCTTGTTGAGCGAGGAGTTCAGGTAGTGTGCTATTCCGCTCGACTCGCTTATGTTGGTGATGACGTCAACCTGGTTTTTCATAAGCGCTATCAGCGGCGATATCACTATTGCCGTCCCTTCCATCAGAAGCGACGGCAACTGGTAGCACAACGACTTGCCGCCGCCTGTCGGCATCAGCACGAACGTGTCGTTGCCGGCCAGCACATTGCGTATTATCGCTTCCTGATCGCCCTTGAACTTGTCGAAGCCGAAATATTTTTTGAGGGCTTCCGTGAGGTTCACTTTGTCTGTCATAGATTATGGTTAGGTTTTAGGTTATTGGTCACCTCTGCTCAGATGTGATTTTTCGAGTTGTGCCTGAGCGTATTCTAGTGATACGTCGAAAGTCTTGGCGCGTTTGGAGGGAGCCTCGAACATGGCGTCTGTCATGATGCTTTCCACGATAGAGCGCAGTCCGCGGGCACCGAGCTTGTATTCCACGGCCTTGTCTACTATCAGCGCCAAAGCCTCTTCGCTGAATGTCAGGGCGATGCCGTCCATCTCGAAGAGTTTTATGTATTGTTTTATTATCGAGTTCTTGGGTTCCGAAAGTATTTTCTTCAATGCCTCTTTGTCGAGCGGATTGAGATAGGTGAGCACCGGCAGACGTCCTATTATCTCGGGGATGAGGCCGAACGATTTGAGGTCTTGCGGCAGTATATAGCGCATGAGATCCTCCTTGTCTATGTTGCGCACGTTCTGCACCGAGTTGTATCCCACCACATGGGTATTCATCCGCTGGGCGATCTTGCGCTCGATGCCGTCGAACGCTCCTCCGCAGATGAAGAGAATGTTTCTCGTATCCACATGGATATAGTCCTGGTCAGGATGTTTCCGCCCGCCCTTCGGAGGTACGTTGACCATTGTTCCCTCGAGCAGTTTGAGCAGTCCCTGCTGCACTCCCTCTCCGCTCACGTCCCGTGTGATTGAAGGATTGTCGCTCTTTCTTGCGATCTTGTCTATCTCGTCTATGAATACGATGCCGCGCTCGGCTGCCGCCACATTATAGTCGGCCACCTGCAGGAGGCGTGACAAGATGCTCTCCACGTCCTCGCCAACGTATCCGGCCTCGGTGAATACCGTGGCGTCCACAATAGTGAACGGTACATCGAGCAGTTTGGCAATGGTTCGCGCCAGCAGGGTCTTGCCCGTTCCGGTGCTTCCCACCATTATGATGTTGCTCTTTTCAATCTCAACCCCGTCGGTGTCTTCGGGTTGCTTGAGTCGTTTGTAGTGATTGTACACGGCCACGGAAAGCGTGCGTTTGGCTTCGTCCTGGCCTATGATATACTCGTCGAGATACTGCTTTATCTCCTTTGGCTTGGGCACTTTCTTTATCTTGAACTTCTCTTCTTTCTTCTCCGGCTCTTCCGCCAGTCCGGCTGTCTCTACAATCTGGTATGCCTGCATGGCGCAATCTTCGCAGATATAGCCGTTTAGGCCGGTGATGAGCAGGCTTACTTCTTTCTCGCTCCTGCCGCAGAAGCTGCATTCTTTCTTCATCGGTGATTATTGCTTCTTCCTTGTCAATACATTGTCTATCATGCCGTACTCCTTTGCCTCGTCGGCCGTCATCCAATAGTTGCGGTCGGAGTCGTTCCACACCTTCTCGTAGGGTGTGTGTGAGTGGTCGGCGATGATGGTGTAAAGCTCTTTCTTGAACTTCATTATCTCCTTTGCCTCGATTTCTATGTCGGATGCCTGGCCTTGCACTCCGCCGAGCGGCTGGTGGATCATCACACGGCTGTGGGTCAGTGCCGAGCGTTTGCCTTCAGCTCCGGCTACGAGCAATACCGCCGCCATGGACGCCGCCATGCCTGTGCATATTGTGGCCACGTCGCTCGATATGAACTGCATCGTGTCGTAAATGCCCAGTCCGGCCGTGACGCTGCCGCCGGGAGAGTTTATATATATGGATATGTCTTTCGCCGGGTCTACCGAGTCGAGGTATAGCAACTGTGCCTGCAACGTGTTGGCGGTGTAGTCGTCTATCTGTGTGCCGAGGAAGATGATGCGGTCCATCATCAGTCGTGAGAACACGTCCATCTGCGTGACGTTGAGCTGGCGCTCTTCAAGGATGTACGGGTTGAGGTATTGAGCCTGGGAGCTTACGACCTCGTCAAGCACCAATCCGTTGATGCCTAAATGCTTCGTCGCATATTTTCTGAAATCGTTCATAATATCTTTATATCTTTGCTTTGTTTCGGTAAAAAACAAAGAAGGTTATCGACCTTTTATCTTTGTTCGTAGGAACAAAATTAATAAAAAAAGTCGATAACCTCCTTAAAATATGAGATTATTTTTGATGGTGCGCTTTATTTTTCCTGCATCATCTTGTTGAAATCATCGAGTGATACCTGTTTGTTGTTCAGTTTGACAACGTTTTTGAGAGCGCCGATGAGTTTGATGTCGATGGCGCGGTCTACAAGGCTGTCCACGTTCTTGCGGTCTTTGAGCATCTCGGTGGCGTAGTTGTCGAGATATTCCTCCGGAACGTTCGACATGCCATACTGGGCAAACTGTATGCGGGCGGTCTCCTTGGCTACGTTTTTGATGTCGTTGTCGTCGATCTTGATCTGATTGGCGGCCACGAGCTGTTCTTTGATGAGATGCCATTTCAACTCCTTTACGCTTGCTTCATAGTTGTCCTCAACGAACTTCTCGCCCTTGTCCTTATTGTTGTTGAGCATGATACGTTTGAGCAGCGCGTCGGGGAACTGCAGTTCTCCAGCCTTGTTCTCCAGGTAAGCGCGTACGTCGAGCAGGAACTTGTAGTCTGTGTCTGTGGCAAGCTGCGCCTTGATTCCCTCTGCTATCTTGCCGCGGAACTCAGCCTCGTCTTTCACGGTATCCTTGCCGTATACCGAATCGAACAGTTCCTGGTTGATTTCGCTTTTCACGAAGCGTGAAACCTCTGTCACCTGGTATGTGAAGTCTGTGGTTGCCGCAGCGGCAACGTCTTTCTCCACCTTTAGCAGGGCGGCCAGCTCGGTGTCGCTTTCATAGGCCTTGCGGGGATTGAAAGTGATGATGCTGCCTAAGGCCGCGTCGTTGAAGAGGGCCTTCTGTTCGTCTACCTTGATATACTCGGGCATGATGACGGCGCCTTCTACCGTGATACCGCCTTCTTTTGTGCTGCCGTCGGCGTCAAGCTCGCGGAGGTCTCCTTTGAGCATGTCGTTCTGTGCGGCATCGTATTTTTCTACCTTGTCATAGTGTCCGGCACGAGACTGGAACATTTCGATTTGGCGGTTTACCAGCTCGTCGTCCACGTCGATGTCGTAATAGTCGATGCTGTCGTCGGCAGTCAGGTCGGCCTTGAACTCAGGAGCCACGGCGATGTCAAACACAAACTCGAATGTCTCGCCTTTCTCGAAGTCAAGCTCTTTCTGCTTGTCGCTCGGCAGCGGGTCGCCGAGCATCTGGATTTTGTTCTCGCGCACATACTCATAGAGTTTCTCTCCGAGCATCTTGTTGATTACATCCACTTTCACGGATGTGCCGAACTGACGCTTAACCAGTCCCATCGGAACCTGACCCGGGCGGAATCCCGGTATGTTGGCCTTTTTGCGATAGTCTTTCAGTGTTTTGTCTACCTCTGTCTGATAGTCTTCTTTCTCGAAAGTCATGGTCATCAGACCGTTGATCTTGTCGGGGTTTTCAAATGAAATATTCATCTTTTTGCTTTTATTTTTATTTATATATGTGCAAATTTGAGGTGCAAAATTATAGATAAAAGGTGTAAAAGCCTAACAATTACATAAATTTAACAATTTGTCGTGATTGTGTTTGGATGATGGAGTGTTTTGATTGTGCGGTTGGTGAAATACAGTGCTTATAGTCGTTATCTGTCAGGTTGGCGGGTGGGTGGTGGATGAAGAGGAGTTATTGGAAAACGTTTTTTTGTAGAAAGGAGCCTACTGCTTTATGTTCTCGGTAATCCGGTGTGTTGCAGCTGGACGGTGGTTGACGTGCGTTTAACATGCTGTGAGGGGGTGTTGATGTCTTCTCTTTGGCGAACTTGGATGTGTCGGGTACGTTTTGGTATGTATTAATGGTAACTTGTTGAAAAAACATTTGCGCATGTTGGGACAGGTAGTGCCTATGTTGTCGCGCACGATATGCCCCCTTGCTCTTTCAAGCATGAAACAGGCGCGCTTGTCGGATTCTTTTCTTTATTGAGCCGATAGCGGCCATAATGTTTGTTCCTTTAGTATGGGCAGTCGTATCTATGGAGTGTGCGTATTTCAATTTCAGGGTGTTGAGGTCTGCCAGGGAAGTCAAGCTTGCAAGATTGTGCATATACGTTGTGTTTTCAGTATGTTGGCATACAGCTTTCCGTATGTGTACGGTTTAGTGTTTGTTTGTGTCTTCTTTGTATGTTTGGGATTTTTTTTGCCTTGAAGATTACGAAAAAAACGGCTTTTATATGCCGTGATTGAAAATTTTCACGAAAATGTTTGGCGGTTTCGGAAAAACATATTACCTTTGCAACCGCTTACGACAAGTAAGGGCGCTTAGCTCAGCTGGTTTAGAGCATCTGCCTTACAAGCAGAGGGTCGGGGGTTCGAATCCCTCAGCGCCCACAACGTTGATCCCGCAGTCTGATTTCAGGCTGCGGGATGTTTTTATATATATGATATGTAATTTTGGCGGATAGTTTTGCTGTTAAGTCGAATTTAATGCTTAACTTTGCGGTCTGAATAGTATTTATAGCAAGTATATGGACTTAAATTTGTTGACAGCCGTATCGCCCATCGACGGGCGTTACAGAGGCAAGACGGAGCCGCTGGCGGAGTATTTTTCCGAATATGCCCTCATCCGCTACCGCGTTCGTGTGGAGATAGAATATTTCATAACCCTCTGCGAGCTTCCATTGCCACAACTGGAAGGTTTCGACCATGAGTTGTTCGGGCGTCTTCGCGATATATACCGCAATTTTACGACAACAGACGCTCAACGTGTTAAAGACATAGAGAAAGTGACAAACCACGATGTGAAGGCTGTGGAATATTTCATAAAAGAGCAGCTTGACGCTATCGGCGGTTTCGATGAATACAAAGAGTTCATACACTTCGGACTCACATCACAGGATATCAACAATACAAGTGTCCCCTTGTCTGTTAAAGAGGCACTTGATGATGTGTACTGTCCCGTGATAGAGGAGCTTATCGCACAATTGCGAAGCTATGCCGAGGAGTGGAAAGACGTGTCCATGCTTGCCAAGACCCACGGTCAGCCGGCATCTCCAACACGTCTCGGCAAAGAGATTATGGTATTCGCATACCGTCTCGAAGAGCAGCTTGGACAGCTGAAAGCGGTGCCCGTAACGGCCAAGTTCGGCGGGGCAACGGGCAACTACAATGCCCACCGTGTGGCATATCCGCAGTATGACTGGCGCGCGTTCGGCAATGATTTTGTCAGCGGCAAGCTCGGCCTTGTGCGCGAGCAGTATACCACCCAGATAAGCAATTATGACTATATGGGCGCGCTGTTCGATGCAATGCGTCGTATAAATACAATTATAATAGACCTCGACCGGGATATATGGATGTATATCTCAATGGAGTATTTCAAGCAGAAGATAAAGGCGGGAGAGGTAGGTTCGAGCGCCATGCCCCACAAGGTAAACCCGATAGATTTCGAGAATAGCGAGGGCAATCTCGGCATGGCGAACGCCATTCTGCAATTCTTGGCGCAGAAGTTGCCTGTGAGCCGTCTGCAACGCGACCTGACGGACTCTACCGTACTGCGTAATGTAGGTGTGCCGATGGGGCATGGACTGATAGCGATGCAAAGTACCCTGAAAGGGCTTCGCAAGCTTATTCTCAACGAAGAGAAAATCAGCGCAGACCTTGACGACACGTGGGCTGTGGTGGCTGAGGCCATACAGACTGTGTTGCGCCGTGAGGCTTATCCGAACCCCTATGAGGCGCTGAAAGCGCTTACCCGCACGAATGAGAAGATGACAGAAGAGACAATACACCGATTTATTCAGGAACTGAACGTGAGCGAGAGCGTGAAAGCCGAGTTGATGGCCATCACCCCGCATACATACACAGGAATATAAACAGCAAATAATCAACCCGGGTCGTGAGACCCTATATTTAACAATCAAGTAAACAATGGAATTAGAAAACGAAAAGAGACAAGAGGAAATGTCCGCAGAGCAGAAAGCCGGCGGCCGTGAGGGTTACCGTTCATCAGAGTCTTCGGACGGTTATCAGAATTATCGAAGTGCAGGACGCTCGCCGCGTCCCCGCATCAATCAGTCGCGTCCTTACAACCAAGACAGGCGCGGCGGCTATTCAAGGTATAACAACAGCGACAACGATGAAGGCGGTTTCCGGCCCGAAGGATTCGGAGCGGGGCTGCAAAGTACGCAGCAGCGCCCTTATCGTCCGCGTTACAATAATAATGACGGCGAATACCGTCAGCCACGTAACAACTACGGTGGCAATCGTGGCGGCTACAACCAGGAACGCCCCTCGTATCGTCCACGTTTCAATAATGGCGGCGACGGTGAGCAGGGCGGCTATCAGCCACGTAACAACTACGGTGGCAACCATGTCGGCTACAATCAGGAACGTCCCTCGTATCGTCCACGTTTCAATAATGGCGGCGACGGTGAGCAGGGCGGCTATCAGCCCCGTAGCAACTACGGTGGCAATCGTGGCGGCTATAATCAGGAACGTCCCTCGTATCGCCCCCGCTTCAACAATGGCGGTGATGGCGAGCATGGCGGTTTCCAGCCCCGTGGAGGATATAACAACCGAGGAGGTTATGGGCAGCAGCGTGGCGGCTATCGTCAGCGCACTGCCGACTACGACCCGCATGCAAAGTACAGCATGAAGAAGCGTATTGAGTATAGGGAGGAACACTATGATCCAAACGAGCCGATACGTCTCAACAAATATCTTGCCAATGCGGGAGTGTGCAGCCGTAGAGAGGCCGATGAGTTCATACAGGCTGGTGTGGTGAAGGTAAACGGAGAGGTGGTGACAGAGTTGGGCACCAAGGTTATGCGTACTGATAGTGTCATGTTTCATGAGCAGCCGGTGTCGTTGGAGAAGAAAGTTTATGTGCTTCTCAACAAGCCCAAAGATCACGTGACCACGAGCGATGACCCGCAGCAGCGCAAGACGGTGATGGATCTTGTGAAAGACGCATGTACGGAACGTATTTATCCTGTGGGACGCCTGGACCGCAACACCACCGGTGTGCTGTTGCTCACAAACGACGGCGATCTGGCCAGCAAACTCACACATCCCAAGTTCTTGAAGAAGAAAGTATATCACGTATATCTCGACAAGAACGTCACTGCCCATGACTTGCAGCAGATACGCGACGGTATCACTCTTGAAGACGGTGATATAAAGGCTGATGCGGTGGAATATGCCGATCCGGTGGACAAGAAACAAGTGGGAATAGAAATACACAGCGGCAAGAACCGTATCGTGCGCCGTATCTTCGAACATCTCGGTTATAAGGTGACGAAGCTCGACCGGGTGTTATTTGCTGGACTGACAAAGAAGAATCTGCGCCGAGGCGACTGGCGATACCTTACTGAAGAGGAGGTAAACCGCCTGCGCATGGGTGCTTACGAATAAACGTAAAAGACAAGGAATTATGGAAAGGACAAAAGTTGTTGACGTATTGAGGCTCACCGACTTCGGTGCCACCGTCAATGTGAAAGGTTGGGTGCGTACCCATCGCAGCAGCAAAGCGGTGGACTTCATCGCCCTCAACGACGGCTCGACGATAAAGAACGTGCAGGTGGTGGTAGACCCCGCCAAGTTTGATGAGGAGACCTTGAAACAGATAACTACCGGCTCGTGCATCAGTGCGACAGGTACGCTGGTGGAGAGCATGGGTGCAGGACAGACTGTAGAGATACAGTGCGCCGAGATTGAAGTATACGGACTTTGCGGAAGCGACTATCCGATGCAGAAGAAAGGACAGAGTTTCGAATACATGCGGCAGCACGCCCACATGCGTTTGCGTACCAATACGTTCGGCGCCGTGATGAGAATACGTCACAATATGGCCATTGCCATACATAAGTATTTCCACGATCACGGTTTCTTCTACTTCCATACACCGCTCATCACTGCCAGCGACTGCGAGGGAGCGGGGCAGATGTTTCAGGTGACGACGAAAAACCTGTATGACCTTAAAAAGGATGAAGAGGGAAAGATAACGTATGATGATGACTTCTTCGGCAAGCAGGCGTCACTGACGGTCAGCGGACAGCTCGAAGGTGAGCTTGGCGCAACTGCGCTCGGAGCAATCTATACTTTCGGCCCGACGTTCCGTGCGGAGAACAGTAACACGCCGCGTCACCTTGCTGAGTTCTGGATGATTGAACCCGAAGTTGCCTTCATAGATCTCAAAGATTTGATGGATCTTGAAGAAGATTTTATCAAATACTGTGTGCAATGGGCGTTGGACAACTGTGCCGACGATCTTGACTTCCTGAACAAGATGGTGGACAAGACGCTGATAGAGCGTTTGAAATCAGTCGTTTCAGGCTCGTTTGAGCGACTGCCGTATACCGAGGGTATCAGGATACTTGAAGAAGCGGTGGCAAATGGACGCAAGTTCGAATTCCCTGTAAGCTGGGGTATGGACTTGGCGAGTGAGCATGAGCGTTATCTTGTAGAGGAGTATTTCAAGAAACCGGTAATCATGACCGACTATCCGAAGGAGATAAAGGCGTTCTATATGAAGATAAACGAAGACGGGCGCACCGTTCAAGGCACCGATGTGCTTTTCCCGCAGATTGGCGAGATAATAGGCGGCAGCGTGCGTGAGGAGAACTATGACAAGCTGATCGGCGAGATAGAAGAGCGCAATATTCCGATGAAGGATATGTGGTGGTATCTTGATACACGTAAGTATGGAACATGCCCGCACGGCGGTTTCGGTCTCGGTTTCGAGCGTCTGATACTCTTCGTCACCGGAATGCAGAACATACGCGATGTCATCCCGTTCCCGAGAACACCGAAGACGGCAGAGTTCTAATCGCCAATGTCAAAGAGGAGATTAGGGATAATAGTATAAAAGGTTAATCTTATAAAATCAAGCGGCGCGAGAACGAAAGTCCTCGCGCCGCTTGATTTGTGTTATGATGCCGTACGTGGTATCACACCAATGTGATCCCGTTTTCATCGATGCTTATCAGTCTTTTGCGGTACAGGTCGCCGATAGCTTTTTTATATGCTTTCTTACTCACTTTAAAGCGGTCGGCAATCAGTTCTGCAGGGCTTTTGTCTCCCAGTTCGCAGTGTCCGTTGTTCTCTTGTAGATACCGTAGCAGCGTCTCGGCAAACTCTTCTGTGTGCCGGTGCCCGGTAGGCTGTAGCACAATATCTATTTTCCCGTCCTGACGAACGTGGTCGATATAGCCTTTCAGCCGGTCGCCTGTGGTCAGCGGTCGGAAGATGCGGTCATCATATACCAGTCCCGAAAACTTATTGTCCACTATAACCTTAAATCCGAGTTCTGTTTTCTGCCACACGAGTAAATCGACCTCGTCATTATGTCGATACAACGGGCGTTCATTATCCAGATACCGGTCAACCTTTGCGGTCGCCATCAGTCTGTAACTGTCCTCGTCTACCGTCACATATACTATATACGACGAGCCTGTAACCATACGCTTTTTCTGCTCGCGGAACGGGCAGAAAAGGTCTTTCATCAATCCCCAGTTGAGAAACGCGCCGTATTCGTTGACCCAGGCCACTTCGAGATGCGCAAATTCTCCCACCTTGGCCAATGGCTGCTGGGTGGTTGCTATGAGGCGCTCGTCTTGGTCGAGATAGATGAATACGTCTATCTCATCGCCTGTTTTGGCGCCTTTCGGTACATAACGTGTCGGCAATAGTATCTCTCCTTCGTCTCCACCGTCGAGATAGAGTCCGAAATCCACCGATTTTACGATGGTCAGTTTGTTGTAGTCGCCTAATTTTATTCTGTTCATTTGTCGTCTTCTTTTATTTGGTTTATTATGGTGGCTGATGCCGTCGGGGCAGTGGAAGTGATGTCCTCTGTGGAATATGCCGGGCTTTCCGATCCGGCGTTGGTAGATGTTTCCTCTGCCGTGCCCGTGTCGGCGTCAGTGTCAAGCAGTCCGTCGCGCATTTTTATTGTTCGGTCAGTGGTCGCCGCGAGTTGTTCATCGTGTGTCACTATGACGAAAGTCTGCCCGAACTTGTCGCGCAGTTCGAAGAAAAGCCTGTGCAGCTCGGTTTTGTTTTGAGAGTCGAGACTGCCCGAAGGCTCGTCTGCCAATATCACGGCCGGGTTGTTGACAAGAGCCCGTGCCACCGCCACCCGCTGCTTTTCTCCGCCCGACAGCTGTCCAGGCTTGTGGTCGGCACGGTCTGCCAGCCCCATGAATTCCAGCAGTTCCTTTGCTCTTTGTCTGGCCTCTTTGGTCGGTTTACCTGCTATATATGCGGGAATCATTATGTTTTCGAGTGCCGTAAACTCGGGCAGCAGCTGATGAAACTGGAATACGAAGCCGATGTTGAGGTTTCTGAACTCAGCCATTTTGTTTGCGTTGAGGCTGCCTATGTCCACACCGTCGATTATCACCGAGCCGCTGTCGGCTTTGTCGAGTGTGCCCATTATCTGCAAAAGTGTGGTCTTTCCGGCTCCGCTCGGTCCGACGATGCTCACCACTTCGCCTTTGTTTATTTCAAGGTCTATTCCTTTCAATACTTCGAGCGTGCCGAAACTCTTTTTTATTCCTTTTATCGTTATCATAATATTTTATGCGTTTCGTTGATTTGTAAATGATGTTTTTTTTATTGAAAACTATTGTTGTGGCATGCGGGGATATGTGCGGACGGGAATTTCTTTTATGGAAATGTTTTCTTAATGATAGGGTGGCAGAGGATGTTAATATCGTAGAAGGGATTTTCTTATGGCGGGTATGTGGAGCAGTTGTCGGGTAGGTGTTATTGGGTTGGTAGGTTATAGTGACATTACAACAGCATGTGTTTTTTTCTCATCTCCTTCTTCCTTACTTCCCATCTCCTTACTTCCCATCTCCTTCCTTTACTACTTCTTCTGAAACAGTTTCATGATAGTGGAGTATGCGCTTTCCTGTTCCTGGCGTTGCGGAGCGGTGAATGTCATTGCATCCTGCGGCTGTCCGTTTTGGTCGGGATATACAATCATCAGACTGCAACCGGAAAAGTTGTCGGTCAGTTCTTCAGGCAAATGCTCGAATGCCGGTTTGTAAGACACCGTGCCGGGGCGTGCCGTTATCACTACAAGCAGGTGATCGTCGGCCACTGTTCTCGACAGTCCGGTAAACTCTTTCCAGTGCTGCATAAGCATGTATTCAGCCCTTACCTCGGGATACCTGTTGCGTAAATATTCAGCTATGAGCGTTGTAGTGTTCTCCCTGCCGTGGAAGATGATGCGGCAACCGAGGGCGTCTGTAAGTCTGGCGAGCCGCTCTGTCCACCGGTAGAAGCCCGGTTCAAACTCCACTCTCGACGGCACGGCCACGTGTATGCGCCGCAAGGTGCTTATAGGGGCTGTCAGCCGGCAAATCATTATCTGGTTGTTTATCTCGCTGATGAGTCCTTGTGTATACGCTCCCCAGAAAGTGTCTCCCGGACTTGTCAGCCTGTGAAGTCCCATTATTATTTCAGATGCGTCGTTTTCCTTGAACGCGTGCTTTATCCCGTTGGCGATGTTGATGGCAAGCCTGCTCTGTGTCTGCATCCTCACGTCGGCGGCTATGGCCGTGGCTTCCGCCATTTCGAGAATTTTTCGTCCGGCGTTGCGGTTGCGGCTGCTGTATATGTCATCGTATACCACGTTCAGGCCCACCAGGCCGCGGTTCAGCTTCTTGTTGCGCATTATGATGGCCATGCTCACCAGTCCTTGCGCGTCTTCCTCGTGTTGCAGCGGCAGCAGTATTTTCTCGTCGTCTCCCTGCTCCTTGTTGCCGTCAGGCTGCATTTTCTCTTTCAGCAGTATGCTCCGTGCCGAGCCTTCCACCATAACCGAACTTATGATGCACGTGAAGAGAATCATCATCACCACGCCGTTCAGCATTCCCGAGTCCACGAGATATGTGCCGTCCGGCATTTTCAGGTTCATTCCCACCATCGTCATGGCTATACTGCCGGCGGCGTGCGCTTCGGTGAGTCCGAACATCATGTGTCCCGACAGCAGCGGCAACTTGAAGCCGAGGCACGACACGTATGCGGCGGCGGCCTTGCCCAGCGTGCCCACTGCCACTATGCAGAACACCACCCACAGCGTGCCTAAACTGTGAAAGAGCACCCCTATGTCGATCAGCATTCCCACACCGATGAGGAAATATGGTATGAACAGGGCATTGCCGATAAACTCGATCCTGTTCATCAGCGGTGATACGCCGGGTATGAACCTGTTGAGCGTCAGTCCGGCAAGGAAAGCTCCGAAGATGCCTTCCAGACCACAGAACTCAGACATCGCGGCACTGAAAAACAACACCAGCAGCACGTATATATACAGCATCACCGAGTCGGCGCAGCGGCGGAAAAACCACCGTGTTATTCTCGGGATTATGAAAGTCAGTCCGATGCAGAATACCGCCACCTTGGCTGCGAACGCTATCCAGAATGTGATGCCCGCCTCACCTTCGTTCACTCCCACTATGGCGGCAAGCAGCAGCAGTGACAGCGACAGGGCTATCATCGACGAGCCTACGCTGAGCGCCACGGCGGGATGTTTTTGAAGACCGTATTTCAGCACTATCGGATAGGCTATCAGCGTGTTGGATGCCAGTATGCACGAGAGCAGCAGCGATGCCATCGGCGAGTAGCCCAGCAGCGAGATGCCCGTGAAATAGCCGAGAACGAAAGGCAATATAAACGTCAGCAATCCGAAAACCACAAAGCGCGTCTTCTTCTGCATGATGTCTTTGAGGTTCATTTCGAGGCCGGCCAGAAACATGATGTACAGCAATCCCACCTTGCCGAACAGCTCGAACGACGAGTCCCGTTCAAGAATGTTCAGCCCATACTGCCCCACGAGCGTGCCGGCGAGTACCATCCCGATGATGTGCGGGATGCGGAAACGTGACATGATGAATGGTGCGAAGAGTATGATAGACAGCACGACAAGAAATATCAGCGTCGGGTCTGTTATCGGGAAATAACTGGATATATCTGGCATGGTTATTCATTGGTTTACAATTCGGGTGCAAAGTTGCAAAAAAAATATCATATATAGGCTCGATTTACCTCAAAAGTTGTAATTTTGCACAGTCATTGAGAGATAAATTTTACATATTAATATAAAAATACCAATGAGAGTAGCAATAGTTGGAGCGAGCGGAGCGGTAGGACAGGAGTTCCTGCGTGTGCTCGCAGAGAGAGATTTCCCTATGGACGACCTCGTCTTGTTCGGATCCGGGCGCAGCGCCGGTACCAGATACACGTTCCGCGGCAAGGAGTATGAAGTGAAGCTTTTGAAGCACGGCGATGATTTCAAGGATATTGACATAGCCTTTACTTCTGCCGGAGCAGGCACGTCGAAAGAGTTTGCCGACGACATAACCAGATACGGTGCGGTGATGATCGACAATTCGAGTGCGTTCCGTATGGACGATGATGTGCCTCTCGTTGTGCCCGAGTGCAATGCCGCCGACGCCCTCAACCGTCCCCGTGGCATTATCGCCAACCCCAACTGCACCACAATCATGATGGTGGTAGTACTGCAGCCGATAGAGCGGCTAAGCCATATCCGTCGCATACACGTGGCAAGCTACCAGAGTGCCAGCGGTGCCGGAGCGGCTGCCATGGCCGAGTTGCAGCGGCAGTATGGCGAGATTATCGCCGGCCGGCCGGTGACAGTCAGCAAGTTCCCGCATCAGCTGGCGTATAACGTGATACCCCAGATAGACGTGTTCCAGCCCAACGGATACACGAAAGAGGAGATGAAGATGTTTAACGAGACCCGCAAGATAATGCACAGCGACGTGAAGTGCTCGGCGATGTGCGTGCGAGTGTCGTCGCTCCGTGCCCATTCGGAGTCGGTATGGATAGAGACCGAAAGTCCCGTGACGGTGGAGCAGGCCCGTGAGGCTCTTGCCGCCGCCCCCGGTGTGACGCTTCAGGACGACCCCGACAACCTCGTATACCCGATGCCGCTCGACACTGCCGGCAAGGACGATATCTACGTGGGTCGTGTGCGTCAGGACCTTGCCGATGATTGCGGGCTTACTTTCTGGCTCAGTGGCGATCAGATACGCAAGGGTGCCGCGCTTAATGCCGTGCAGATAGCCGAGTACCTCATCAAGGTTGGCAGCGTAAAATAGTCCGACGGTAAAAAAAGGTCTAAGTGTAAGTAAGGTAAAAACACGTGACGTCACAATTGAACCGCGTCCCAAAAGTTTGATGGAAAACTTTTGGGACGCGGTTTGTTGTCGTGTGCCTTTTCCCTGCTAAGATAAATGAAATACGCGCCCGGTCTGTTAATTAAGCATAAATATCAGGCGGTGGCATCGTCAGCCGGCGCAACAAGTCGTATATTTACATCGAAATAAAAACCAAGTAATACATAAAACCATGAACAGAATTAAGGAAGCGGCTATCATAGCCATCGGAATCATAGGTCTCGGCCTGTGCATAAAAGGGGGAATAGACGATTTTGTAAATAAAGACCGCAAGGTTACAGTGAAGGGACTTGCCGAGAAAGAGGTGGCGGCCGACAAGGTGACATGGCCTATACAGACCAAGGAGTTGGGTGATGACCTGCCCGCTCTGTACGACAAGATCAGCGAGACCACGGCCAAGGTGAAAACGTTTCTGCGCCGTAATGGAATAGCGGAGAGCGAGATAAGCGTGAACGCGCCGCTCGTCACCGACCTCAAAGCCGATCAGTATAATGCCGACCGGCACAGGTACCGTTACATCATAACATCTACAATCACCGTTACGTCGCGCAATGTCAAGCGCGTGCGCTCGATAATAGCCCGCCAGGGTGAGCTTTTGAAGCAGGGAGTGGCCGTGGTAGACGCATACGCCGGCAGCGTGGAGTATGAGTATGTGTCGTTCCAGAAGATGAAACCGAAGATGATGCAGGAGGCCATACGCAACGCCGAGAAGACGGCAGAGCAGTTTGCCGAGAACAGCAATAGCCGCCCAGGAAAGATTATGACCGCCGATCAGGGCCAGTTCTCCATCTCAGACCGTGACTCCAATACGCCGTACATCAAGAAACTGCGTGTCGTAACTACTGTGACATACTCTCTCGAAGACTGATGTCCCGTACTGTGCGATATAGCCGATACTCATCTTTTTCTCCAAAGAATTTGTCTGTTTTACGTAAAAGTTGTACTTTTGCCAACTGAAACAAACAAAAATAAAGATGACTCACAATTTATTGAAAGGAAAGCGCGGCATAATCTTCGGCGCGCTCAATGCCGAGTCCATAGCATGGAAAGTGGCAGTGAAAGCAGTTGAGGAGGGAGCTACAATCACGTTGAGCAACACTCCGATGGCACTCCGTATGGGAGAACTGGACGAACTGAGCAAGCAGTTGAACGCCCCCGTTATCCCTGCCGATGCCACGAGCGTGGAAGATTTGGACAAGGTGTTCCGCGAGTCGGTGGAACTGCTCGGCGGAAAGATAGATTTTGTGCTCCATTCCATCGGTATGAGCCCCAACGTGCGCAAACACCGCACCTATGATGACCTTGACTATGGTTATCTTCAGAAGACACTCGACATCTCGGCCATATCATTCCACAAGATGCTCCAAGTGGCGAAGAAGCAAGATGCCATAGCTGATTACGGCTCGGTAGTGGCTCTCACATACGTTGCTTCGCAGCGCACGTTCTTCGGCTACAACGACATGGCCGACGCAAAGAGCATGCTCGAAAGTATCGCCCGCAGTTTCGGATATATCTATGGTCGTGAGAAAAATGTACGTGTGAACACCATTTCACAGTCGCCCACACCTACAACTGCCGGTAAAGGCATAAAGGATATGGACAACCTGATGGACTTCGCAAGCAAAATGTCGCCTCTCGGCAACGCTTCGGCAGAAGAGTGCGCAGAGTATTGCGTCATGATGTTCTCCGACTTCACGCGTAAAGTCACGATGCAGAACCTCTTCCACGACGGTGGTTTTTCGTCGATGGGTATGAGTCTGCGTGCCATGAACCAGTATGCCAAAGACCTTGCGCCTTACGAAGACGAGAACGGAAACATCGTTTACGGATGATTTAAAGGTAAAAAAGTAAAAAGGTGGAAAAGTAGAAAGGGTAAGACATTGCGGAATACGCGATGATATTAATTAAAAGGTGGGGAATAACGGCTTGGTCGTTTTCTCCACCTTTTTTATTTATTGTTTATCGGTCTTGTAGGAACGGAATTATGGATTATAGAATCTTGTTTTATTGCTCATGGATATGCCGTCGGCGCTTTTATTAAGCGCTTTCCGTTTTTCCGCAATGTTTTCCCCTTTCTACTTTTCCACCTTTCTACTTTTCCACCTTTTAACTTTTATTATCTTCCGCTTTCTATTATCATGCTCTTTGTCTTGCTGTTGAACCCGTCTGCCTCCATGAGTTGCTCTATGGTGAGGTGCATGCGGTATCTCCAATAGTGGCGTGGGTTTGCCGGAATGTTGATGCGCTCAGCGTCTTTGTCGGGCAGCCGCAGTTTTTCATCTGTGGCGAGCCAGTCTTGGAGCGACAGAAGGCATAGCATGGATGGACTTGCGAGCTGTCTGTCAACAATGTCCTCGGCCAGCCATCCGGGCAGAGGATGCGGGGCGTCGCCGGCCTTGTGTAGCACGGTGTTGAAGTATTCGCGTGCCCGTTGTTCGTCCTCGTCCCACCATTGGCGCAGTGTCGGCATGTCGTGCGTGCTGAAAGTGCATACCGAGCGATACGGGTTTTGGCTCAGATCGCCGAACCGTAAGCCCTCCGTTTTCGGCATCGACTGTATTTCAAGGCTCAAAATGCGCAGCTCGTTCATCACTCCCGGCACGCAGGCGGGCACCATCCCGAGATCTTCCGCGCATACGAGCATACGGGTGGCCTGGATAAGCAGTGGCAGCTTCTTCATCGCCTCGTCGTGCCAGAAAGAGTTGTTCCTACGGTAGAAATAGTCGTTGTAAAGGCGGTTGAAAGCGTGCCTGTCTTCGTCACATAACGTTTCGTATACGAAGTCGCCCTGTACCCCGATGCGCGGGTGAAATTTGTCGTTGTCATTATGGTCCCGCACGAAGAGCACATCACTGATCAGTGCGTACAGCCCGTCACGCAGTTGTGTGTCCGCCGGTGCCGTCATGCCCTTGAAGGCGGCTTCCACTTTGCGCTGTGTGTCGTATTCGGGTCTCATCCTCCACATGTCGCCATGGCAGTGTTCGAGATATTTCGCTTTCACTTCCGGGGCCTTGTCGCCGAACGACTGCTCTATCGCACGGTCGGATATGAACGGCTCGGTGAAGTGCTTTTCGTTGAATGGCAGTCCGTATGCCTCAATCTCGCCCCGCGTCATTCCGAGCGACGGCGCAAACTGTCCGAGCAGTCCGTGTACCGAGTGCGACGGGATTTCCCATATCCTGAAAAAGCCCAGCACGTGGTCTATTCGGTAGGCGTCGAAGTATTGCGCCATCTTTGTGAACCGGCGCACCCACCACCGGCATCCGTCGGCCGTCATCTCGTCCCAGTTATATGTCGGGAAACCCCAGTTCTGGCCGTTTGCCGAGAAAGCGTCCGGTGGCGCTCCGGCCTGTCCGTCCATGTTGAAGTATCTCGGTTCCACCCACGCTTCCACTCCGTCCCGGCTGATGCCGATGGGTATGTCGCCTTTGAGTATCACCCGTTTGCTGCGTGCGTACTCATGTACTTCACGCATCTGGGTGTCGAGATTGAACTGTACGAAATACCAGAAAGCCACCTCTTTGTATTCCGTCGTGCCACGGTTTCCCATCCGCTCACGCTCATCGTCGGTCAGTGTCTTGTGGTCGGGCCACTCGCCGAATGTCGCCGTGCCGTACATGTCGCGGTAATGGCAGAACGCCGCGTAGGGTACCAGCCACTCCCTGTTGGCGTCGAAGAACGTCTTGAACTCCGCCGACATCATCACCGTGGCACCCTCCTGTGCGAACAGTTCGCGCAGATATTCCGTTTTCGCCCTGTTCACCCGTTCATAGTCTATCTGCGGCAGCGCGTTCAGTTCCCTCCGCAATCTCTCGAAGTGTTTCCGCCGCGCTTCGTCTTTCAGGGCGGGCAGCCGGCGGAAGTCGGTATACTGCGGGTGCAGCGCGTATATGCTTATGCTGTTGTAGGGATAAGAGTCTGTCCATGTGTGTGTCATGCCGGTGTCGTTTATCGGCAGCACCTGTATCACCCGCTGTCCCGTCATGTCAGCCCAGTCTGTCATCAGTCTGAGGTCGCCGAAGTCGCCCACTCCGAAGCTGCCTTCCGAACGCAGCGAGAATATCGGGATTACCGTTCCGGCCGCTCTCCACGGTGCCCGGTCAAACCGTGCCTGCGGCAGTTCCAGTACAACCGTTTCACCCTCCTTTACGGTGGGTATGGCGATGCGCCTGTTGCTACCGGTCTCCCATGCCGTCGAACCGTCTATGTCATCAATGGTTACAAACTTGAACTCAGTCTCTTGTCTGCCGAGTGCGGCCGCGTCGATAACCGCCACCCACTCGTGGACTCCATGCTCTTTCATCATTATGGCCTCTTCGGGCCGCCAGCCGCCCATAGCCGCGTCGTTGCCGGTAACGGCCAGCCGCTCGCCCTGTCGCAGTTGCGGTGCCCGCACCTTGATGCGCAGCGTGGCCGCGAATTCCGTAGCGGCGCTTGTGTCCCGCTTGCGAGCCTCCACGCAGTCGGTAAAGGCAGCGCTGTACATGTATGCGTCGTCGGGCGTGTCTGTCCAGTTGTCGTACATCGTGTACCGTGTGACTTCCGCGCCGGCAAACTCAACCCGGTGACGCTCCACCGGCCATTCCTTGCGCACCATGCAGCCTTCACGGCATACGGCATAGAAATAGTCCATGTATGTTCCAGGCCGTGCGTCGGCCGTAATCTCGCACGTCCAGTGCATGCCGTCTGTGGTGCTCATGCCGTGTGCGGCCACTGTCCCGGCGTCTCCGTCGGTGATGTTCAGGGTTAGTTCCTCGCCGAACACCGTGCGGTATTCCAAGTGAAAGAGTAGTTTCATTATATCGGTTATAAGTTTATCTGTTTCTGTATCGTGGCTTGCCGCCACATTATTTATAACGTTGTTTTACGTTAAAACAATACATGGCGTTGTGATTTATTTATGTGATCGGCATGTACTCTTCACCGTGTGCGGGTGTGACAGCCTTGAATGCTCATATTTGTGACAGACTGTGTGACGGGTATGATGGTCTTGAAACCACGGTCTGACGTCTGTCGTCCCGTGGCTGCGAATAATATTTACAAAACACCTTTCAAAACTCGCCCGTTTCAAAATTAAAGTCCCGTGGGCCGAAAATACCGCAGTATTTTACCGCTTGGTGCAACCGGTTGATACTCAGTGTGATATGTTGGTGTCGTATGTCTGCGGAGCCAAACGGTCCGCCATCGTTTCGCAACGGGCATCCCGTTACCTTGCGTTTAGCGTCCCGTTGCGGCGCGACGAGCGTCTAAACGTCTTGCGGTTAACCGCCAAACGCATTCCAAAGAGCGCCCCGTCGCGAAAAAACGGCGTGTTTTTCATTCCGCGCCGGCCGTTCTATCGTGATGTGTATAGCGCTCCGTATCGGATTGTTTTTCTATTTCAACGGAAAACAAAGTGTTAAATCCGTGACATTTTATTTACTTTCTTACGTCATGCTGAGAGCCGGTTTCGTGCCGTCGGGTGATGCCGCAATCCAATTATAAAGGCATCATGGCACAATATAGCGGCCGAAAATGCGTTTTAAGTCATGAAAATATGATAGTGAGTGAAAGCATATATATACTGAAAGAAGCGCTCGTGTGGCTCAGCCGCATAGGCCGGTGCAGGGGATTTGGCGTGCAGTCGCCCACAGACTACTCGTTCATACGCTATGTGGTGAACGAGCATTATCCGTATTATGCCTATGCCGACCTTGCCGCACGTCATCCCGCCGACGGCAGGCTGCAAAGGAAGCTGGGACGCCTCTGCATGAGGATAGCCAACTTTCTGCAACCCTCCGTGATTGTGAACGGATGTGTGTCCGACAGCCTGCCCGATTATCTGCGTGCCGGTTGCCGCCGTGCCGCCGTGCGTAGTGATGCCGCTGATGCGGATACGGCAGATCTTATTGTCGTTCCGGCCACGGCCGGCGGGGAGCGGCTTTTTGCCGATGCGGTAGGGAAGACGACCGGGCGGTCTGTCCTCGTGGTCACGGGGATAAAAGACAGCCGTGCCGCGCGCCGTTTCTGGCGTGCCGTGGCGGCCGACAGGCGTGTAGGTGTCACTTTCGACCTGTATTATGCCGGAGTCGCTTTTTTCGATACGAAGAGATATAAGCATAACTATATAGTGAACTTCTGACAGTCCCCGCTGTCAGGTTTTTGGCGGCGGGGCGAGGAATTTTGGATATCAAGACGATGAAAATAACAAAGGTATATACGAAAACCGGCGACGAGGGAGCGACAAGTCTTGTCGGCGGAATACGGATAAGCAAGGCCGACATACGCCTTGCCGCATACGGCACGGTAGACGAGCTTAACTCGCAGTTGGGGCTGCTCGCCGCTCATATTTCGCACGAGGCGGAAGCCTGCCCGGATACACGGCCCGGAGCACACGGGCCGGAGTGCGGCCCGGCCCACGATATTGAAGTGATAGAGCGCATACAGTGTTGTCTGTTTAACGTTGGCACGCATCTTGCCACAGACCGGAGCCGCACGCCTCTATATGACTCGGCGAAGCTGCCTGCGGGCGAGGTGGAGCGCATGGAGAGGGAGATAGACACCCTGATTGCCTGTGTGCCCGAGGTGTCAGGCTTCATACTGCCCGGCGGTACTGTCGCCGCGGCCACGGCACATGTATGCCGCACGGTGTGCCGGCGTGCCGAACGCGAGATTGTGGCGCTGGCCGCGCAGGCCGAAGTGGCTCCCGAGATATGCCGGTATGTCAACCGCCTGTCAGACTATTTGTTTGTTTTAGCTAAAAAAATAAACTTTATGGCAGGTAAAAGTGAAAAAATGTGGACAACTCCTTGTGATTAAGAAGAAAATTACTACTTTTGCGACGAATTCAAAACTGATAAAATTTAACCGCTATGTATTGGACACTTGAATTAGCATCAAAGCTCGAAGACGCGCCATGGCCCGCCACGAAAGATGAGCTTATCGACTACGCTACCCGTTCGGGAGCACCGCTCGAAGTATTGGAAAATCTGCAAGAAATAGAAGACGAAGGTGATGTATATGAAAGTATAGAGGACATCTGGCCCGACTATCCCACGAAAGAGGATTTTCTATTCAACGAGGACGAGTATTGAAATGTAAAGATATGTGAGCACGGCAACAGTGTTTTCACGTATAGAAGAGGCAGCCCCGTATATCCGAAAGGAGTCCGGGGCTGCTTCTTTATGCGTCTCCGGCTCTGTGGCCGGATATAGTCATGGCACGTGGGTGTTTTGGTGTTGATGCCGGTTATTAGGCCGTTATGGTTGGACAAATGTTAAATTATATATATTTTATTGGTTATTAACAATTCGGCAACTCGTTGATAATCAGTATTTTAAAAATCGGGGGGGGTGGTTTTTAACGTTAAATAACTTTTTATCCCTTTGTTTTTCTGTTTCTGATAATTAATTTTGCACAACTTTTTAAATAGCTCCGCCTTGTGGGGCATCGGAAATCCTGTCTTGGGATGTGGATTTGTTAGACATATAAGACCGTTTCCCGGCTCGGTGTTTTCATCGTGAGGGAGGGATAACAGCGAGTTGAGGATATTTTTATATCACGATTTGGGTACTTTGTATACTTAGAAGGCAAAACAAAATTAAACGACATATATTAAAATAATTCTTTTGATATGAATGCCAGACTTAAAATAATGTTATTATCGTTGGGCATGATGTTTGTCGTATCGAAGTCGGCTGGACAAGACGTTGCTTTGAAGACAAATTTACTTTATGACATTGCGGCATATACCGCCAATGCCGGTGTGGAAGTGGGGCTTGCTCCACGCTGGACAGTGGATGTCTCCGGTAATTACAACGCATGGACACTTTCGCATGATCGTAAATGGAAGCACTGGTTGGTGCAGCCTGAGGCACGGTATTGGCTGTGCGACCGCTTCGCCGGGCATTTCTTCGGTGTCCATGCTCTTGGCGGCGAATACAATGCGGGACATATTAAAAACAGCATATCCTTTCTCGGTACGGACTTCTCGCGGCTTTCAGACAAGCGGTTTCAAGGCTGGTTTGCAGGTGCCGGCATAGCATACGGCTACGCATGGATACTCAGCCGGCACTGGAACCTTGAGGCAGAGGTCGGTATCGGCTACATATATACCAAGTACGACAGTTATCCCTGTGCCACGTGCGGCAAGAAGATAGACGAGGGTAAGTCGCATAATTATGTCGGGCCGACCAAGGCTGCGGTTAATTTGGTATACGCATTCTAATCGAAACAAACGTTTTTTATCTGATATGAAAAGTATTATAGCCAGGATATATTGCGTGTGCCTGCTGCTTGCGGCCTGTCTGGCGGATGCCGGCGCGCAGGCCATACTCGACGAGCGGGTGCGGATCTCGGATCTCTCGGTGTCTCGTTCGGACGGGAAATTGTTTGTGGCGATGAGCATCGACGTGACGGCGCTTGACGTGAAGAGCAACAACGAGATTATAATCACGCCGGTGGTGCGGGGCAAATCGGACGAAGTGAGGCTCAAGCCGGTGATGATTGCCGGCCGAAACCGTTATTACCACCATCTTCGCAATACCGGTGCGGATGCCGACAGCATGGATGTTTATCGTCATGGCAGTGTGTCGGTGGTCGAATACCGCACTGTGGCACCCTACCGGTCATGGATGGGAGGAGCCGATATGAACGCCGTATGCGAGACCCGCGGCTGCTGCTCCGAGTCGGAAAGCATGGGCGTGGACCGGCTTGCGCGGCTCGACGTCGAACCGAAAGTGTATGAGCCGAGGCTCATCTATGTCTCTCCGAAAGCGGAACCGAAGATACGTGACATGCAAGGCTCGGCATACATAGACTTCCCCGTGAACCGCACGGAGATATATCCGGGCTATCGCAATAATCCGGCCGAGTTGCAGAAGATATGGCATACGATAGACACAGTGAAGAGCGACCCCGACGTGGAGATCATTGCCCTTACCTTCAAGGGATATGCCTCGCCGGAAGGATCGTACTCTAACAATACCCGCCTGGCCAAAGGTCGCACGGCGGCGCTTAAAGAATATGTGCGCAAGCTGTATGACTTCCCCGCAGGCCTGATAGCCACGGACTATGAGCCGGAAGACTGGGAAGGACTGGAGAAATACGTGGCGGAGTCTTATATGGACAACAAGGAAGACATACTTGCCATCATCCGCGGCGGTCTCGAACCTGATGCCAAAGACCGTAAAATCAAGACGGCATATCCGAGGGAGTATGCTTTCCTGCTTAAGAATGTATATCCGGGACTACGCCACTCGGACTATGTGGTGAGATACAAGATCAGGCAATATACCGACATAGCGGAAATAAGGCGCATGTTGAAGACACAGCCGCAGAAACTGAGCCTGCAAGAGATGTATATGGCAGCCGGGGAGATGGAGCAGGGCAGCGACGAATATGCCGAGACGTTCGAGATTGCGGTGAGAATGTATCCCGATGACGCTACGGCCAACCTGAATGCCGCTTGTACCGCCCTGGCGCGCAGGGACATGAAAGCGGCCGAACGCTATCTGGCGAAAGCCGGCGATACGGCCAATGCCGTATATACGCGTGGTGTGTATGCCGCGATGAACGGCGACTACGACGCTGCCGGACGGTTGTTCGCTGAGGCTGAGCGCGGTGGATTGAAAGAAGCCGGAGCCGAGATCAGACGGCTCGAAGAGTTCAGATGAGCATGATTATAATTCGAATAACAATCAAACAGACCAAGACAATAAAAGGTAGAAACTAAAAAACAGAACAAAAAAAATGAGAGTCAAGAGCAGATTTTTATCGGGTATCCTTGCCATCGGCATGTTGACGGGATGCAGTAACGACGAGATTTTGGTAAACGACGGTAGCGACAATCCTGTTGTAAACAACGGAGAGAAGGTTTACATGGCGGTGAACGTGAAGCTGCCGACTGCGGGAGGAACACGCAGTGAGACCGAAGGCGGCGGACAGTCGACAGGCGGAAACGAGGTGGGAAAGGACTACGAGAACAATGTCTCGACGATGCTTATCGTCCTTGCTGACAAGGACAACAAGATTGTCACCTACTCAACGGTGGACAACCTCAATACCGATGACGCCGGTGTGGTGGATAAAGGAGATGGCTCGCTTGAAATAAAGAATGCCACGGTGACAGCCACGGCATCGTTCAAAAAGACGGCAATAGCCACATATTACACGGGAGACCACATGGATGCAGGTACCGGACAGTTGAAGTCGGAATATGCCGATGTCCATGTGTTCACGTTCTGTAATTATACGGAAGATTTGAGAAAAGCGGTGGAAAAGTCAAGCGGTGCCACCACAGACGCGGAGGCCACGGCATGGACAGACGCTGTTTGTACTGTCAACGAGACTAAGACAGGTGTGGCAGGTGTCAACCCCTGGGCAAAGAATGCAGTATTGATGTCCAACAAATCTTTGGAGACAAAGGCCATACCTTCCAAACTCGACGATTGGAATGCTTATGCTTTCGTGACATCGCCTTTCAACCTGTCGGGCAGCAATGCCAATATTAACAACGGCGGGGCAATTAGCGTGGAGCGCTCGGTGGCGCGTTTCGATTTCAAGGACGGCAGTCCGGCGGCGACACCCGCCAATACTTACTATGTAGGTAAGGAAACGGATGCTACACTGATGATGGAGCTGACGAAGATGGCTCTTGTGAACATGAGCAAGAAGTTCTATTATCTCCGTAGGGTATCTGACGATGGACTGCCCGGTGGCGCCGGCTTCGGTATTTGCGGCAACGAGCATTCTGAAAACTATGTTGTCGACGTGTTCGCTCAGGACAAGTATGACCACAAGGTCGGTGATAATACTGCCGGCAATAAGTTCTCAAACTATTTTAATTTCTGCCTTGGATATGGTGAAAGCCATGCCGACTGGACTATAAATGAGTATGCCCGCAATCAGTGGTTCACATCGGAGATAAGCGAAGTGCTTGGAAATGAAGATGATAATGACGACACTTGGAACAAGCCGGACAGCAAGGGTGATTACAAGATATGGCGCTATGTGACGGAGAATACTGTCCCTGTGGCTCCCAACGGCCAGATACGTCAGAACAACGGCATAACAACGGGTGTGGTTTTCAAGGGTAAGTTTATGGCGATAGACGGTAAAACGCCTGCCCTTCTGAAGGGTGCCATAGAAAAGGCGGCCGGATATAATAGCGAGACGGAACTTAAAAACGGTGATACCCCGGTGCTATACGTGTTTGATAACACCATATATGTAGGTTGGAAAGGTGCTGCGGATGAGAAAGACCCGCAGGATGTCATAGCCAGTGCGTCTGCCGCCGCGGAAGGAACGGCTCTGTTCCGTGCCGTATTCGGAGAGGGTGCCAAGAAAGACGAGACAACCGGTGAGGTGACTCCCGTAGCGGGATCGCTTGCCGACATATATGATAAAAACGGAGGATTTAACGATGACTTCTGTGCCGCGGCGACCAAGGTTGGCTTCACTATGTATGAGGCAAGCTATGATGAGGAAGATGGCGGCGGATACTACTGCTACTATTACTACTGGAACCGCCACAACAACAATGACGACCCGACAGTGATGGGCCCGATGGAATTTGCCGTTGTACGTAACAACGTCTATAAGCTGGCGGTGACGGAGATCGGCAAGTTGGGTCATCCGCGTGTGTCGAAAAACGATCCCGATCCGGTAGACCCCGATACTCCGGATGAGAAAGGCGACCTGTATATCCGTGTTTCGGTTGAGGTCTTGCCGTGGGTTGTCCGTGTGAACGATATTGTCTTTAACTAATCGGACGATGAGAGAAAACAGACGGAATATGATTTCAAGGCTCATCGGCGCGGTTCTCGCCGCGCTGATGACAGCCTCTTTTTCTTCGTGCGAACGCATTTATGAAGACTTGGAGGCCTGTCCGCATGGCGTGTCACTGCGTTTTGTATATGACTACAACATGGAGTTTGCCAATGCTTTTCCGTCAAAGGTGGATTGCCTTACGCTTCTTGTGTATGACAGTGAGGGCAACTATGTGACGACGATAACGGAAAAAAGCGATGCTTTGGCCGACGAATCATACCGTATGAGACTCGATCTTGCCGCCGGTACCTATCGTTTTGTGGCATACGGCGGCATCGCCTGCGAGCGGAGCTCGTTCTCGATGATACCCGAGCCGGTTGCCGGCTTGCGCCATTCGGACCTACGTGTTGTCATGGATGCCGATTGCCTTACGGTGCAGGAACGTAAGAACCTGCACGGGATGTATTGGGGAGAGCTTACTCTCTCTACCGCAGACCTGTATAGAGAGGGTGTTGTCAAGATGATGAAGAACACCAATAATCTAAGGATAATGCTTCAACAGGTGGACGGTATCAAGGTTGACAATAATGATTACGACTTCTTCATCGAAGACGATAACACTCTTTTCGGACCGGACAACGATTTGATTGCCGCAGGAACGGTTACATACACGCCGTGGACGAAAGGGCAGGCGGTGGTCGGCAGACTGCCGGACGGCAGCGACGTGGAGGCTGCCTATGCCGAGTTGTCCGTTTCCAGACTGATGACGAAAAACAGTCCCAGGCTGATTGTGCGCCGTCATGCCGACGGTTCGGAAGTGATCAACATTCCGTTGAACAATTATCTGCTCGCTTTCAAGAGCGATTTGTATCCTAATATGGGCAAACAGGAATTTCTCGACCGCAAGAGTGAGTGGCCGATGGTATTCTTTCTCGGCCACGACATGGAGTGGATGAGCGCCTATATAAAGATTGAAGACTGGGTTGTGAGGATAAACGATATATCTGGAATATAGATACGAAATGTTTAAGTCCATACATATACATACTATTGTATTATGGCTTTCCACTTTCCTGTTTGCCGGATGCGGCGAGAGCACGGATGACTATGCTTTCGTCGACAAGCCTGTTTGGGTCAATCTGGCTATAAGCGTTTCGATGACCGATGTGTCTTTGCCTGTGGTAAAGACCGTTGCCGATGCCTCTTCGACCGTTGCGGGGAACGTTGCCGATAGCCCGATGCCCGGCACGAGGGCTGCCGAAGACGCTCTTCCGGCCGGCAACAACGAGAAGATCAATACGCTGCGCATCGTCATCGTGCGCCCTGACGGCATTGTGGAATACAACCGTTTTATCAGTCTTTCGTCAGCTGTCGACAGTTATGGTGATGAGAAGTTCGAGGTATTGGGTAACGAGAAGAAGAGAATTTACCTTTTTGCAAACGAGGGCACTGAGATAAAGACGGCCGAAGGCACGATGCGCAAGGTGGTCGATTACGACCTCGCTGCCATAAAGGAGGGTGAGCGGTTTCCGGCCGCCGACATATCAGGCCTGCGCATCAGGCTCGAAGACAATACCGAACAGCTTGCAGGGCCGTTGCCCATGAGCGAGTGTCATGACATCACGGTGGGCGGGACAGACAGCCGTCATGAACTGTTTGTCACCCGTGCCGCGGTCAAGTTCTCTTTCAATATCACCAATAACAGCGGCCGGAACATCGTTCTCAAAGGTCTGACGATAGCCCGGATGGCTAAGGAAGAGTATTATCTTCCGAAGAACACCATCTATAATGATGTCGTGATAGACGGGGTAGACTGCAAGGAAATCACTTCTTACGATGTACCGTCCGATGTCGGTTATTATGAGTATGGCAGCGACAAGGGGCTGAGCGAGACCCTGTCGGCGGGTAGCAAGGTGTCATTGTCACCAATATATCTTCTCGAAGGTAAGTATACGGCGGTCGATGACGAGCGCAACTATTCCATGAAGATATTTTTCGACGGCATGGAACTTGGCGACTGGTTCCCGAAACTGTCGCGCCTTCCCCGCAATACACACGTGATTGTCAACATAACGATAGGCAAGACGGCCGTCGATTGGGATGTAGACGTATTGCCTTATATACCGGTAGACCTTGATCCGGAGTTCGGTTTGTAAAATATCAAGTTCATGTTATTCAGCAAGATGAAACGAAATCTCCTTTATCTTATTATCTCAGCGTTGTTTTTCGTATCGTGTACCGATGATTTGTTTGAAGGCGGCAGCACTATTCCCGAGGGGCAAAGCCTTGTCACGGCGACAGTGGAGTTCAGTCCGTTGGTGCCTGCCCTGAGCGGCAAGACCCGCTCGGAAGGAGATGCCGTAAAGAGCATAAACAGCCTGTGTGTGCTGTTCTACGATGCCGACGGCAATCTGGCATATCACCGTCCGCTGACAGCGGGCGGCACATCGGGTGTTCCGGATACGTATGTAGTGACCGACTCGGCCCGTGTCTCCGATACGGAGAGCGTCACTCCGCACGCCGATCTGACAATGTCTGTGCCTTACGGGCGCTATTATATATATGTGGTGGCCAATATGGGCGACCTCTCCGGCTATGCCGACAGGATAAAGACAGTATCCGGCCTGAAGAGCCTTCCGCTGCGGTGGAATTCCGACGACATATCCGCCAATGGACAGATGCTCGGTCATTTCTGTGATGATAAGACGATAGAAGATACCGCTCCGCTGCTCACTATCGACAAGAAAAACACCACTTTCCATTCATGGATACGCCGCGCGGCCTCCAAGGTGACTGTGGCTTACGACGGCTCGAAACTCGAAGAGGGTGTGTTCATCTATCTGAAGTCGGTACAGATAAAGGATATTCCGCTCAACTGTCCGCTCGGTGACAGTAATGAGCCGGGCGAGAACGATCGGCTCATTCCCGATGGTGAGACCATCACGTATGGAACAGGCACTAACTACGATGAGTTCTGGCCGGCAAGAATAACCAAGGGACGTGCATACTATCCTTATGATAAGGATACATACGGGCTTAGTGCCGACGCACATACGGAGAAAGCCGAGGCACTGTATTTCTATGAGAACATGCAGGGCGAGGGCGAGAGCAAGAAACAAGACTGGAAAGATCCGGGACACATCACCTATCCTGAGGGCAACGATCCCTCAAAGCCGGGATTTAAGGATAACAAGAAGTACGGCACGTATATAGAAGTGAAGGCGTTTTACCGCTCGATCAATTCCGACCGTGTGGGCAGCGGCGACATCGTCTATCGCTTCATGCTCGGAAAAGACACCGAAAAAGATTATAATGCCGAGCGCAACCACCACTATCGCCTTACGCTTAAGTTCAACAGATACGCTAACGACGTAGACTGGCATATCGACTACGAAGAGGAAATGCCGGGAGTGGAGATACCCGATCCGTATTTCATCTCGTATCTCTATAACCACTCGATGATGTTGCCCTTTAAGATAAACACCGGCTCATATAAGGTTGATAAAATCGTGGCGCATATCGACTCGAATGCCTGGGCTCCGTATAATCCTGATAAAGATTTCGAATATTGTAAAGAAGCAGATCCCGATGTATATCCGAATTTGCCGGCCGATAGATGGAAAGGCTTTCTTTCCTTGAAGAAGACTGTGGGGCTAAATATAGACGATAACGGTGTATTTGAAAATAAAAAATTGGGCGACAGGGAATATCCTTATGTGGATAACGGTAATCTGGTCGGAAGCCTGGATTCGGGACAATACCGGGTCGTGACTGATCCGGAGGCGAAAACCGTTACATACCATATACCGTTGTTCACGCGTGAGAAACTGTTGGTGACAACTACGTCATTGACCGGTAATAATCCGTATGAGGCATACAGGCGCAAGGCTGTGCTAAATTTAGATGTCAAACTTAAAGATGCGGAGAATAATTTGCGTATCGTCAAGGCAAAGACGCATATAATGCAGGTGCGTCGTATTACAAATCCCAAAGGGGTGTGGCGCAGGCATGACAATATAAAACCGTTTCGTGTGGTTCTTAAGCACAGACTTAGTGAAACAGCAAAAGACTATTCTACATTTACTTCCGAGGGGCCGTGGAAAGCTTATGTTGTCACAGGTGACCGCCAAACCATTCATTTGGATGGAGATACCGTGAAAGGCTCTACGGGAACACCTGTAGACTTTAAAATTCGTTTTAAAGGCTGTGGAGAAAAGGAAACACGCTGTGCCATTATTCGTGTTGAGTACAATAATTATAGTTGCTACCATCTCATATTCGTATGTCAGGGCAGTGCGCCGATAGAGTTGATTAAAGGTGGGGCAAAGTGGCATCTTTGCAATATGCGTACCGGAACGGAAGAAGCAGGGCAACCTACCGAAGAAGGCTCCATGTTTAAGTTCGGAAACTGGGATACCCCTATTGACGCCAAAAGTAACGTTAATGATCTTGGTAATTGGAATACGAGAAATGTGCAACCGAAAGATTTCGCTAACCATGCAAATACAGATTTTATAATAGCGGGAAAGTCTGGGACAATGAAATGGAGTGAGATAAGAGCCGCGAACCATAGTGGAGAATTTGTCAATCCGGTTGTAAACGGAAAGGAGATACAGGTTGCTACATATGAAGATTATGCCGCACTGTTGGGTGATTCCAGTATAGCTCAAGGTTACGGAGTGCTTTACGGTGACGATGCAGACTCAACCCTGTCTGATGTGGACGAGGTATATGGATATTGTTATGACAATGAAGGCAAAGGGTATGGAATGCGCGGTTGCTTTGTCTACAACAAGTCTTTGACAGATTCTCATGGTGGCAGGAATGTATTTTTCCCTATGGGCAGGTCCGGGTACGGACATCGTAAGCATTCGGAAATAGAACTTTGGAAAAACAACGAAAAGTTCACAGCTGTGCTTAGATATTCTGCAGGTCAGACACAAGTAATAGGAAATCCGACGGGTCGTCCTCTTTTTTATGATTTTTACAAGCGACCCGGTGCTACCTATTGGTTAGGCAAGAGGTTCGGATCAGAACAGAGAGGTACCATTGGTTGGGATATTAATTATTATACGTTGGATTTTAATATTTTGGGTATCAATAATCTGTTTGATAATCCCCTTAAACCAGGTAGTAGTACTGATAAAGAGAATTTAGAAGACGTGAGCCATGCTTGTTTTGTTCGCTGCATTGAAAAAAAACAGTCTTCTCGTTGAAAATGATTGTCAATGAAGCCAAATAATTCCGTGATGGTAAAGGCCGTGAAGCTCATTCCTGTGACGCTTGCTTATGGTTTAACATGCGTTGCTGGCATGCACGGTCCGTGCGGTACAGGCTTTTTGAGTGTTGAAGTCTCCGATTCTGTTGCCGCTGTAGCCGACCTTCCGTTGCCTGCCGTTCCCGACACACTCCGTGTTCCGACGGAACGTGCCGCATACGTGGCGGCACATTTCTGGGATGCTCTCGACTTTTCCGACACGTTGCGTTGCCGCGACGAGCGGTTCATGGAGCGTAATCTCGTAAACTTCTTTTCTCTATTCCCACATGCCGATACTGCCGCCGTGGAGCGTTCGGTGGATTTGCTCATGCGCCGTGCCGGTGCCGACACCGCGGCGTATACGTCGCTTTGCCGGCTTGCCGCCAAGTATCTGTATGAAAAAGCTTCGCCCATGCGTGACGAGCGGTATTATTCCATGTTTCTGAAGAATGCCGCAAAGTCGCCCGTTATCGGTGCCGCCGGCCGTGACCGTGCCTCATTTCTTCTCGATGCGATAAGCAAGAACCGTCCGGGAACCGTGGCGGCTGATTTCGCTTTTATTACCCGCGACGGCCTGCCGGCCACTCTCATGCAGATGCCCGCCCGCATCACAATCCTCATTTTATACGACCCCGACTGCGACCATTGCGCCACTGTCGTATCACGTCTTTCGGCCGAAGCCTCGCTGCGCCGTCTTGCCAAGGAGGGACAGCTCGCCGTGCTTGCCGTATATGCCGATGGCGACACCGCTACGTGGCAACGCACGAAGCATGCCATGCCCAATTGGTGGACCGTGGGGCTTGACACCGGCGACATATCACGACGTGACCTTTATTTCATGCCCGAGATGCCGTCGCTCTATCTGCTCGGGGCCGACAAGACCGTGCTTCTGAAAGACGCCTCGGCCGACGAGATAGTCAAAGCGGTAGACGATATGTTTTCAGGTGTGCGTTGATTGTGAAAATAATGTTACGGATTTTACACTGTGTTTTCTCTTGAAATAGAAAATCCTGCGCGATACCGGTGATTGTTCCGAGTCTTTTTTCGTGTCTCCGGTCTGAGGTGTGACGATTTTCATACTTATACAATAAATAAATGTATTTCACGTTATATATACGTGTTTAAACGATATATCGTAATATTATGTGTCTTTGCCCTTGCCTCGCAGTGGGCAAGAGGGCAGTATGACCCTTCCTTTTCCCACTATTGGGCGATGGAACCGTCGTTCAATCCGGCAGCTGTGGGCAAGGAGTCGAAGATTAACGTTACTGCCGCATACGCCATGGCTCTCACCGGATTTGAGAATAATCCCCGCACAATGTATGCCGGAGGCGATCTGCCTTTCTTTTTTCTCAAATCGTATCATGGAGTGGGAGTGCAGTTCATGAGCGACGATATCGGTCTTTTCTCTCACAAGAAATTTGCCTTGCAGTATGCTTTCCGGCATAAGCTGTTCGGCGGAATGCTCGGTGCCGGTATCCATTTGGGGCTGCTGAGCGAGAATTTCGATGGGTCGAAGGTGGACACGGACATGCCTGACGATCCGGCATTCCCCTCATCAGAGGTCACCGGGACGGGGCTTGACCTCGGTGCCGGCCTCTACTATACTCATCGGAACTGGTATGCCGGCCTGTCTGTCATGCACATCAACGGCCCTGAGATAGAACTCGGCGAGCGGCAAAACTTCAAGATAGACGCTGCATATTATTTGACAGGCGGATACAATATTAAGCTGAGAAATCCGTTTCTAACAATACATCCGTCACTCTTGGCGCGTACAGACGGCAATGCCTATCGGGTGGATGTGTCCGGTAGGGTGAAGTATACCAACGACAAGAAGGTGATGTATGCCGGCCTGTCTTACAGCCCAGCCAACTCTGTGACGGTGATGATAGGCGGCGACTTCCACGGAGTGAGTCTCGGTTACAGTTACGAGATATACACCTCGGCCATCAGCATAGGCAACGGCGGGCATGAGCTGTTCATGAGCTACCGTACCGACGTGAATCTGGGCAAGAAAGGACGCAACAAGCATAAAAGCGTAAGAATACTATAAACAAAAGTGTGAGAACAGCTAAATTATGAATATGAGAAAGAGCATCATACTCCTTTGTGCCATTGGCACGCTCGCGCTCGCGAGCTGTTTTGGCGGCAAGACGGCCACGGCTTCGGGCGGAGAGGTGACCGGCACCGGAGGCAGAGCCTTCACGGAGCCTACGCCATACGGCATGACTCTCGTCAAGCGCGGTCACCTCAGGATGGGAATAGAGAAGCAAGACAGCCTCTGGGGCAAGCAGACACCGGTGAAAGACATCTCGGTCGAAGGCTTCTGGATGGACGAGACGGAGATCACCAACTCACAATACCGCCAGTTTGTATACTACGTGCGCGATTCCATCATCCGCGAGCGGCTCGCCGATCCGGCCTACGGAGGCGATGAGACATACAAGATAGAGGAAGACAAGAACGGAGATCCCGTCAAGCCGTATCTCAACTGGAAGAAAGCGTTGCCACGCAAGCCCAACGAGGACGAGCAGCGGGCGATAGAGAGCGTATATGTCACAAACCCGGTGACGGGCGAGAAGATGCTCGACGCAAGCCAAATGAACTATCGCTATGAGGTATACGACTATACCGAGGCGGCCAAGCGCAAGTATCGTCTTGACCCGAGAGAGCGTAATCTCAACACCGATATAAGCGTAGATCCTGCCCGGCAGGTGTGGATATCGAAAGACACGGCATATATCGACGATGAGGGACGCATCATAAGCCAGACTATCAACAGGCCGCTCAGCGGGCCGTGGGATTTTCTCAATACATATATAGTGAACATATATCCCGACACGACGTGCTGGGTGAACGACTTCCCCAATGCCGACAACGAGACATACATGCGTCTCTATTTCAGCAATCCGGCATACAACGGCTATCCGGTGGTGGGAGTCACATGGGAGCAGGCCAACGCCTTCTGCGCATGGCGCACCGAATATCTGCTCAGAGGACTCGGCGCCGCGGCCCGCTATGTGCAGCGTTACCGCCTGCCCACAGAGGCCGAGTGGGAGTTTGCCGCGCGTGGCAAAGACCAGAACGAGTTTCCGTGGGAAGACGAGCAGGTGGTGAGCGGCAAGGGATGCTTCTTCGCCAACTTCAAGCCCGACAACGGAAACTATACGAAAGACGGCAATCTGATAACCAGCAAGGTGGGTATATACACGGCCAACAGTAACGGACTGTTTGACATGGCGGGTAATGTGGCCGAGTGGACAAGCACCGTGTATACCGAGGCGGGAGTGGAAGCGATGAACGACATCAATCCTCAGCTGAAATACAACGCCGCCAAGGAAGATCCGTACAGACTGAAAAAGAAGAGCGTGCGTGGCGGCTCGTGGAAAGATCCCGAGTCATATATCCGTTCGGCATGGCGCTCGTCTGAATATCAGAACCAGCCACGCTCGTACATCGGCTTCCGCTGTGTGCGCAGTCTGGCCAATACAACAAGTGAGAAATCTAAAAAATCGAAGAAGAGATGACAGAATACAGCAAATATAATGTAGTCTACCGGTTGCAGAAATGGCTCGACAGCGTGCCGGGACAGACATTCATGAACTATGCTTACAGTTGGGGCGCGTCTATCGTTATCCTCGGTACGATGTTCAAGCTGACCCACCTTCCGGGTGCCAACATTATGTTGTATCTCGGCATGGGCACCGAGGTGGTGGTGTTCTTCATATCGGCTTTCGACCGTCCGTTCGACAAAACGGCCGACGGCAAGGATCTGCCCACGCATGTGACGGATGAGGAAGATGACAGCATTGCCGGTGAGAACGGTACGGATACAAGCATTGCTGCGGGAACCCGGGCGGGCGGCACTATAATAATAGGTGGTGTCAGCGGTATGGCGGCCGGAGGAACAGATGCGGGAATGGCGGCAGATGGAATGCCGGTGGCCGGCGGCGACAGACAGACAGACGTTTCCGGCGGTGCGGAGGCATGGATACGGCAGCAACAGCAGGTATCGCCAGAGATGGAGGAGGCCACGAGCAACTATGTGGACGAGTTGAACAAGCTCACCGAGATGCTTGCCAAGGTGTCGGAGCAGAGCCAGCGGCTCACCCGCGACTCCGAGGAAATGGAAAACCTCAACCGCACGCTCACCGGTATATGCAAGGTATACGAAATGCAGCTTAAGGGAGCGAGCGCACAGATAGGCACTATCGACCAGATTAACGAGCAGTCGCGCCGTATGGCCGAACAGATAGCCGAATTGAACAAGATATACGCCCGCATGATAGAGGCGATGACCGTAAACATGAAGAGCGTCAACGTTTAAGACCAAAAGCTTATGGCAATAAAGAAAAGACCGGTGTCTCCGCGCCAGAAGATGATAAACCTTATGTATGTCGTCTTGATGGCAATGCTTGCGCTGAACGTGTCGACGGAAGTGCTCAACGGCTTCTCCATAGTGGAAGACAGCCTCAACCGCACCACCGCCAACTCGTCGAAGGAGAATCAGGTCGTATATGATGACTTCGAGGCGCAGATGAAGGCGAACCCCGCCAAGGTGAAGGCGTGGTTTGACAAGGCGCGTGAGGTGAAGCGCATGAGCGACTCGTTGTATAACTTTGCCGACGAACTGAAAGCCGCCATCGTGGCTGAGGCCGACGGAAAGAACTTTGACGTGAGGAACATCAGGAACAAAGAGAATCTCGAGGCGGCCAATCAGGTGATGCTGTCGCCTGGGCGTGGACGTGGAGCCGAACTTTACAAAGCTGTCAATTCGTTCAGGAACAGAATCGTGAAGATGATTACCGACCCTGCCAGACGTGCGGCAATAAACGACAATCTGGCTACGGTAATACCGAAAAACGCCACTGCAATGGGGAAGAACTGGCAGGAATACATGTTCGAGGATATGCCCGTGGCAGCGGCGGTGACGCTGCTTTCCAAGTTGCAGAGCGACATACGGTATGCCGAGGGTGAGGTACTTCACACGCTCGTGGCTAATATCGACGTGAAGGATATACGCGTTAACTCTCTTAATGCCTTTGTCATACCCAATTCGCAGACTATCGTGCGGGGAGACAAATTCTCGGCGCAGATTGTAATGGCGGCGGTGGATACCACGCAGGTACCTGATATATACATAGGAAACAGGAAAGTAGACCTGAGCGGCGGACTGTATGAGACGGTATGCAGCCGCACCGGTGACTTCACGCTTGCCGGATATATGGAGGTTGTCAACGGCGGCGGTGAGCGGATAAGGCGTGATTTCAGCCAGAAATATACCGTAGTGGATCCGAGCGCCACGGTGTCGGCCGACCTTATGAACGTGCTCTATGCCGGATACAGCAACCCGATAAGCATCAGCGTTCCTGGCGTACCGCTCAGCAAGGTCACGGCCTCGATAAGTGGAGGGACACTCACACCGGTAGGACCGGGCAGGTACATAGCACGCCCTTCGGCGGTGGGCAAGGATGTGACGATAACGGTAATGTCTACCAATACGGGACGCGCCCAGCAGATGGGACAGTATACTTTCCGTGTGCGTAAGTTGCCCGACCCGACAGCATATATAGCCATGGCCGATGAACACGGCAACCCGACACGGTATAAGGGCGGCGCGCTAAGTAAGGCGTCGTTGCTCGGTGCTGCGGGAATAGGAGCCGCAATAGACGACGGAATACTTGACATCGGTTTCAAGGTTCTCGGTTTTGAGACGGTATTCTTCGACAATATGGGTAATGCTGTGCCGATGGTGAGCGAAGGAGACCGGTTCTCCGCACGGCAAAAGGATACATTCCGTAAACTGACCCGCAACCGGCGCTTTTACATATCGCGCGTAACAGCAGTGGGACCGGATGGAATACAGCGTAAGTTGCAGGCTTCGATGGAAGTGATAGTGAAGTGATATTGAAAACAAAAAGAATTTATATATATGAAAAGACTATTGTTCATATTTGCCATAACGCTTGCGGTTGTGTCGGCTGCGGCACAGCCCAAGGCTCGCCGTAATGCCGAGAAGCAGGCTGCCGCAGCCCGTCAGGGTGCACCGCAGTTGTCGCAGCGTGCGCAACTGATGTTTCCAACGGCGATAGACATGCCTGAGGATGTGGTGTGGCGCCGTGACATATATCGGGAGATAGATCTCAACGAGGATGCCAATGCGGGTCTTTACTATCCCGTGGAGCCGATAGACAAGCAGTTGAACCTGTTCACATTCGTGTTCAAACTTGCCCTTAACGGATATATTCCTGTATACGAGTACAGGCTCGACGGCAGCGAGGTGTTCAGTGATGCGGCCAAGGTGAAGATAAAGACAGTGCTCGACAACTATCATATATTCTATGAGGAGAAAGACGGTAAGTTGCGGGTGGATAACAGTGATATACCTTCGGCCGAAGTAAAACTGTATTACCTGAAAGAAAGCGCATATTATGATCAGGCCAACTCGACTTTCCATCGCAAGGTGTTGGCTTTCTGTCCGGTGATGATGCGTGAAGACGATTTCGGCGGAGAGGCATCCAAATATCCGTTGTTCTGGGTTAAGTACAGTGACGTGGAACCTTTTCTCACAAGGCAGACCGTGATGACGAGCAATCTGAACAACGCCGCCACCATGACGATGGCCGACTTCTTCACGCTTACCAAGTATGAGGGCAAGATATACAAGACCAACAACATGCTCGGCCGCACGCTCGCGCAGTATTGCACCACAGACTCGGCGATGGCGAAAGAGCAGCGTAAGATAGAGGGGGAACTGACCTCGTTTGAGAAAAATATCTTCGGGGATCAGGCAAAGAAAGATTCTCTCGACAGCATAGCCAACCTCGACCCCAAAGCGGCCGCCAAAGCACGGAAGGTATCGCGCCGCAGCGGTTCGAAATCGGAAACGGAGAAAACGACGAAAGTACGCCGTCGCAGCTCATCGCCACGGTCGTCGGGCGGCTCTTCGGCAGCCCGTGTTACCGTCCGACGCCAGAGACATTGAAAAGTCTGTATGGTGCGGTAATGAACATCAGACCGTCAATAAGTGCATAGAATATATCATCCAATACATATAAACTATTGTAGCATAACATTTAAACCGTTATTATATGAAAAAGATTTTTACTATTATGGCTCTTGCCGCAGCCTTGGTTTCAGCGGCTCCTGCTAAGGCACAGATTAAGTTGGGACTCAAAGGTGGTCTTAATGTGACAAGCATGAGTTTTGACAAAGAAGTTTTTAATGGCTCAAATCAAACGGGATTTTTCGTAGGTCCTACCGTGAAAGTTACTCTTCCGCTCGTAGGTCTCGGTCTTGACGCCGCCGCACTCTATGATCAGCGTGATATTGAATCGAAAGATGAAGACGGAGCAGAGACAATATCCCAGAAGAACATCAACATTCCTATCAACCTGCGTTACGGCATAGGCCTGGGAAGTATGGCAAGTATTTATTTCGCTGCCGGTCCTCAGTTCGGTTTCAATGTGGGTCAGAAGAACTTCTTTGATGGCGATTTTGAGATGAAGAAGTCAAACCTGAGCGTCAATCTTGGCGCAGGCGTTTCACTCGTCAACCATGTTGAGATTGGATTTACATATAACATCGCATGCGGTAAAACGGGTGAGTTCAATATTTGGGAATCTGTCGGTAATCAGGTCTTTCATCGTACTAAGAGCGCTCGCATGAACGCATGGCAGATTTCAGCTGCTTACTATTTCTGAAATCAATAGCTTTTAAATACCATAATGAAAGGCGCAACCCGTGAGGGCTGCGCCTTTTGCTTGATGTCGTGGTACGTAGTATCGTTTATTATTTTAATATGGTGACGGCTTTTCGGGCATTCTCGTCATTAGGATCTATGTCCAGGACTTTTTGGAAATAGGCTTTCGACATCTTTATATCCGACTTTTTCTTTCTTAGATAGTAGTTTGCCATATAGTTGTACGCAGTAACCAGACGTGCGTTGTCTGTTGTGTTCCGCTCTGCTTTAGCCAGCATCACGCTTATTAACTGTTCCGCAATCGGCCCGGCCAGTCCGGCATCAAAATCTCCTTGTTCAATCTTTGAGTTTATTACCAGTCTGTTAATCAAGGCAAAATCAATGTTGTTTGGGAACTTATCGGCCATCTCTTTATATATGGCATCGGCTTCTTTATATGCTTGCAGTTTCTCTTCACCGTTAAGCTCTTTCGATTGCTCTAAATACATTCCGGCATATTCGCTGAGATCATAGGCGGTTATAGTTCCGAGTTCGCCTTTCTTTTGCATATATGACTCGTATTCTCTCTTCGCGCTTGCCCAGTCTCCCATATCCTTCCGGCATTGTGCGATAAGCAGATATACCGGCAGTTTCTTTTCGTCGCTTATCGAATCGTTGCCGGTCAGTTGCCTTGAAACGGATATGGCCTTATCGTACTTTTGGGTATTCCGGTATGCTCTCGCCAAATTCCAATAATCATCGAGTGATATTTTCGTGCTGTCCGATTTTAATAATGCTTCTCCGAATAATACTACGTCACTCCATCTTTGCAAGTTGAAATTTGCCATCATTGCCAGTCTGTTGAAACTTCCGTTCACTGGATGATATTTCTTAATACCGAACTTGGCAACCTCGATGGCTTTGACATAGTCTTTGCTGTTGGCATATAGCATGATACCGAATGATTCCAATTTCGCCTTTGGAATATAATCAAGATTGCACTTGCCGTAAAACTCAATACTCTTTCCGTATGCTTCCTTTTGTTCTTCGCTGTCGGCTTCCATATTGTCGCCGATTCTTTCATACATCTTTGCCAGTTCGAGGTTTACCGGATAATCAGGGTTATGCGTCAGCAACTCTTCTATTTTCCTTTGCGATTTGGCTGGATCTTTCATGCTTATGAGTTTGGCGTATGCCAGATAGCATTCGGGAGCGGCAGGATCAGTATGGATTCCCCGCTCATACCATCTGATGGCCTTGGCGGTGTCTTTTGCCGATTCCTCTATTTCACCGCCAAGCAGATATGCCGGTGAATATTTGCTGTTTATGGATAATGCGATATTCAGATACCTGTGTGCCATTGCCGTGTCGCGCTGGTTGTATAGATATGCGTCTGCAATTCCCACCGCAACCTCGGGGCTTTTCTTGAATTTATCACATAGCTCATCCATGATGGGTGCCGTATATTTGGGTGCATACTTCTTGATAACGGCTCTTGCGGCGCCGACTGTCGCCTTGGCGCTTGACTGCGCCAAGGCTGTTGAACAGCATGTTATCGCCATTGCGGTGCAGATTAATACATTATTTCTCATCTGTACATTTGTTTTGTTACGTGTGTGTTGAAGCTGTATCTTACGCCAATGTTGATGCTTTCAATGATCCTGCCTTTTTGAAAATCGATCGTTTTCATGTCGGTAGTGCCGAGCATGTAGATTACAGGCTTTGCCACAAGGGCTATTTTGTTGTTTAGCTGATAGTGAAGCTGCAGGCCGGCATGTGCGCCTATGCCGAGTTTCGTTTTCGGATTTTCGGCGATTTCAATGACGTGTCCTTTTCTTACCGGTTGTGTGCCGTCGAGTGACGATGAGTGACTGAGTGTGAATATTGCGGTAGGGCCTGCGATGATGTTGACTCCGAATCTATTGCTGCCGCTGAATCCGACGAACAGGCTTCCGAGGTCGATACCATATCCGACGGACAGCAGTCCGAGCGAATACTCATGTCCCAACAGCCCGTTTGCCGATATGCGTGTCTTTTCCGGTTCTTCGGCCATCATGTTCAGGTCGTAATACTTGCCGAGTGTTCTACCTGATATGGTGAGATATTCGAATGATGCGTTCAACGATGAAATGGTGTTGAAGTTGTATTCTCCGAAAATCATGGCGTTCCATGGTATGGAAGAGGCACCGTCGAGGCTCGTTTTGGTATGTGTGATGTTGAAACCTCCCGCCACACCGACACTCAGACGGTTTTTCATGGTGACGGCTTTTTGCTCGTCACGACCGGTCTGCCTTCTGAATGCCTTGCCGCATGTAAGTACTGTGAGGCCGACATTGACGTTGAGACCGTCGTCGCTGAAGCTCTTGTTCCACTTCACATTGCTGTAAGGGATGTTGTAAACGTAATGTGTATAGCGTGGCTCGACAAACAATTGCAGGCCGTTGCCGAGTTTTTTCCACAGATGTATGCCTGCGGTATATGCCTCGCTGTTGCAATTCAGTCTCTCTGCCTGGTATTTGACCATACGGCCGTACATGCCACCGGCTACGAGATATGCGCCCATGTCGCTGTCCCAATCGAAGTCTTTGAGGAAACCGAGCGGGTTGAACATAGCCTCGGCACGTACACCGGCATAGACATTGTTCAGGTTTTGGGTATATATATTGTCATCGGTGCCAAGTTTGATAGGCTCTTGGTTCCAACGTGTGGAAGAAAGTTCTCCGGTCAGCCGCAGGCCTACGACCGGTGAAAACCATTTGCCCACGCCCACGGCAATGTTGCTGCCCAAGGTCTGCCCGATGCCGAGAGTTGGGGAGCTTATCATGGATATGCCCGTGGAGAACTCGGCAATCCAAGGCACACGCCACGATGCGGGTTCCAAGTTTTCGGACAATATGATGTCATCGGGAACTTTACTCATGTATCTCAGGCGGGCTTGTGCCGACAGGTTGTTGTGCAGGTAGTAAACGTAGCTTATATTGGCTCCGTAGAACATGTCGGTCTTGCGCCAGTTCCTGTTTGTGTTCAAGTCCATCTTGTCTGTCGAAAAGCCGAAGTAAGGCTCGAAGTTGATATATCCCTGCGGGCCGGTGAAAAATTTAACCTGCATGCCGAGATGAACTTCGGCCGACATGCCGCTACGTATATCCTTGCCGAGTCGTGAATGATGCACGCCCACCCCCACGAGTGTGGAGAAGTCGGCAAGGCGTGTAGGGTCATATCCTGTGAAATAAGAAGAAAGCGAGAATAGGTGGTCGACCGTCGCTCCTAACCGATTGAAGGATATATCGCGGTCTTGCTGGTATCCGAATGAGTTTTGAAGGATGACTCGCACCGAGTGATACTCGGTGAACTCTTTGCCGGCACCGAGCTGGATGGTTGTCAGTGCGTTGAAACGATAACCTTTTTCGGGAGCGACCATCTGCGTGGTTCCAAGTCCGAAAAGGATATAAAGATGATCGTTGAGTCTTTTCGTGAATTGGTCTCCGTAGCCGTGATACCGCTTGTCGAGCACGTATCTCAGTGCGTTGAAGTTGTTGGCGGTGTTCAGGCGGCTTTTGCCGACGGTATCGTTGTCGCTCTCTTCAATGTCATCGAGTGCGATGGTGTCGTTGCCAAGTTCCGTCATAGCCGGTTGCATAGTGCTTGCTTGCGCTCCGATGGCTATGCCGATGAGTGACAGCAGTAATGTTGCGGCCTTACTTTTCATTGGTGTTTGTTTCTTTTTCTTCATTTGTTTCCGGTTCGGTCTCCGTGCCGTTGTCATTTTCGTCTTTTGTGGTTTCGGGCTTTTCGCCTTCGCCGGTCGTCTGCCGTCCTAGCTGTTCGTCGGTTTCACGTTGTTCCATGAGCAGCTTGAACAGTTTGCGATATGCCGGTATGTTCTTTTTCTTGTATTTGTAAATTTTTCGTGTTTCGTCGGGTACGTTACCTTCATTGAAATAGTAACGCTTGTATTTCGGCTCGATATCGAACGAGTGTTGGAAGTAAGCGAGATAGTGGGGTATGCTGTCCAATTTGATGCCGTCGTCCTCAACTTGTTGTTTCGGATTTCTGAGCGCTTCCGCTTCCTCTGGGTGTTCCTTGACATACAGATTATACTCGGCATATTTTTTCGGGTCGGTAATCATCAGGATTGACAGCTCGTCTTCCGACATTAGCCTGAAACCGTTACCAAGGTCATCACCTGTCGTATCATCATGTCTTATTTTCGGCTCTTTGCCTGCTTCCTTGCTCCAGATGATTCCTTTAAGATACCATTTCTTCGGATTGTTGTCGTCCATTTTGTCTATTATAGGCTCTACATCCTTGCGGGTCTTGCCGAGGCTCTCATGCAGTTCGGAGAAAAGTATGGCGCGGTTGTCTTTGTTTGTATTCAGCACCATATTGAATGCCTGTTCGAATTTTGCCGCATCATTTCCGTTGAGTTGGCCGCCGATGCCGAGAAATATGTTACGCACGAAAAAGAGTACTTGTGACAACTGTGCGCTTTTCACTGTCTTTGAACCTACAAAATCGATAAGCGTCTCGGCTGTGTCGAGTTTCAGTTCCTGAAAATACTGTATGGCCTGGTTTATGAGTATTTCGTGACGGTTGATGACAGAAGAAGTATAGGCGTCGATATGTCTTTCTTTGTCGACGGCCTGCACTTTCCAATCGATAAACGGGCGTAGCACTTCAAGGTCGGGCATTCCGCGGCGTATGTTGAGCAATGCCATCTTGTTGGCTATATATGGCGACATCTTCAAAACCTCGTATCCGTCTTGTCTCACCATGTGGCGATAAGCGATCATCGTGAGCGTGTCGACCTCTGCGCTGTCGGTTATTTCGTTGAAAAGATTATAGAAATCACCGTCTGACAAGTCGTCTTTCGCTCCGCTGATGAAATCTTTTTTATGAGTGTAATATGTCTCGACGGCTTCTTCGGGAGTAAGAACACGTTTGTCTATATACTGGTAGCTGCATTTCATGTTACGCATTGAGGCCAGTATCGGTTCTATATCGCTTTCATAGAAAGGTAGGTTTTTGATTTGCGGATAAGCCATGTTGGGGTCGGGCTGTCCTGATATGAGATTGTTGAGCATTGATGCTTTAGTGGTGTCTCGGGCCGCAAGCTGCGTAACAACGTTTTCCCAAGTGAAAATTTTTGTCTCAGTGCTTACGGATGCATCTTGTCCGCGTACTGCTCTTCTCAATATTCCGGCAGCGAAATTGGTACGTTCGCGGGCTAAGGCGGCGTTTCGTTCTCTGCTGCCTTCGGGTGACGATGAACCTGTTACCTTAACGCTGAATAACAGATTGCCGTATGATTTCAACTCGCGTCCCATCTTTCCGAACTCTTCCATATTGGCCGAATCAGGTGTCAGTTCACTCTTTCCCGTGACAAATTTTATATTAAGTGTTCTCGTCACGTCGTGGGCGCGTTGCTCGGCATTCTCTTTAAAATCTTCGGTTAGCGGAATATCTTCGGCTGCCATGGTGAAATCGAGAAATTTCAATGGCCTGAACGAAAGGCATGAGCCTGTTCCCTCGCCGCCGTTGTTATAGAAGACATGGTGGTAGTCTTCGAGGATAGCGTAATATACGCCTTTGTATGTCTTGTCTTTGTCGGGCTTGCGGAATACAACCTGTGTGTCTATCCGGAGGTATTGCCCGTTGAGCACGGGACTTGGATTATAGTACTGTGCGAGCGAGTCGTTTTCATCGTAATCGAAAGCCATGCGTTTGTCTTGCAGTTCGTGGTATTTGGCTCCCTCATATACAAGCGGCGTGAGATAGCTCACGGTATCTTCCGTCTGGCAGTCGATCGCCATGGGCTGTATGATAAGGCGCGAATTATCGCCCGCCCAGCCTTCGGGCAATTCGAGATTGACGTTGAGTGACACCTCAAAACCATTGTCTTGTCCGGGGACTTTCTTTATTCTTGGGCCTGTAAACTTGTTCTTGCCTCTTACCTCAACGTCGCGTAGAGATTTTTCGTCTTTCATCTCTATTTGATATTCGGTTTTTCCTTTCTCCACGTTGACGATATCCAGTAGGTGTATGACATTGTCTGTATAGTGGACGAGAATGGCCTGGCCTTCAAATGCCTCGAACTTAAACTGTCCGTTGGGCCTTGATTTGCTCCATGTGATACCCAATTTGGTTATGGCGTTGTTCCATTCGTTTCCAGTGGCATCGGGTTGTTCCTCAGCCGTGGCGGCTGTCTTCAATATGTTACGCGCGTTTTCGGCCTGTCTTTTGTTTTTGTAGATATGGAAAGAAACAGTCTCGTGTTTCTTGTCGTTGGATTTTATTATTGTTGTCCGGCATGTGCCTATTACCACGTTTTGTGCATTGGCCGTGATGCCGAATGGCATCAACAGGCCTATTAGCACAAATCTGATATTATATATTGCTTGTGTTAGTTGCATGGAGATATTATTTGAGTATATATGTAACGGACACGCCTATTCTTGTCGGCAGTATGTAATAGCCTTTTGCATTGGTGCGTTGTTCGCCGTTGACGGAATAGTCCGTATCGTACTTATCGCCTACATAATATTCTTTGTGATTGTATGTTATCAGGCCGAAGCCTGCATGGCAATCGATATTCACCCTCTTGGTGAGCGAGAAAACATATCCGAAGGTCATGCCTACACCCAATCCGATACCTTCGTAAACCTTTCCGGACCATGTTATGTCGTATGAGGCGGCCAGTCCGCCGATACCGATAAACTCGCGGTGCATGGGCCGGCCGGAGAAATAATAGCGATATTCGGGTTGTACTCCCAATATGTGCATCGTCTTCCCCCAGGGATTACGGTTGAACAGCGCGTTCAGTCCCACCGTGGAGCGCTCGCCAACAACAAGTTCGGCACCAAGCGAAGGCGTTTGTGCCAGATCCATGAGCAGGTCTGTGTTCACAGCCACAATCTGGGCTTTGATTTGCGAACACATCGTTGCCAATGCAATGATGAGGAGTAATCGTTTCATGATTTTTATTCTTGGATAATGTTTTGTCTTTATTGTTTTTAATCTGCTTGTGTGCCCGAGAGAGGCACACAAGCAGATTGATAGTGAGATATGGTTCTGTTTGTATTAATATTGAACATCATATTCCTTGTCGTCTGTAATCCACGGCGCGAGGGTGGCATTGAGACGGATATCCTCTGGAGAATATATTGTGAGTACGACATTGTATAGTGTTCCGGCCTTTGTGAATTTACCTTCCTCGGAGGTCAATACCGCATCGGGAAACACGTCAAGCATTTTCTCTTCACCACCGGTTGCTTGAGCCAGTGTTATCCTCACTCTGTACTGCTGTTTCAGGCCGTTTGCGCCATCCGTGTTCAGTGGAGGCAGCATAATGCCTTGACCCAGTTCCTGTTTGGTTTCCGAAACCCGAACCGGTACGAATTCGCCGTCATTATCGCCACGCACGGTGTACTTGGTATCGGTAGCTTCCGTGATGCTGAGAGTGCCGTTGGCCTCTTTGTCGGTGGACGCGACGACGAGGCGTACTTTCTCCGGAACGTCACAGACCTCGACCTTCTTGATGATCAGGTCTTTGGCTTTTTCATCGACAACCCCGCCTTTCATTCCTGCGATGCAATGAAACTGCACCTGGATGAGTTTATGTTCAAAAGCCATTTTGGCGGATGTGTTGATGTTTGCCGTTTCGCGGAAATACTTGGCACTGTATGCGTTTGGTGCGGTGTTGTCTGTATAACCGTGAATGACGTCTTCCTTGCCGGTGATGGGAATATCGGCATACACATTGTTGGCGTCGCCTGTTATCTCTGTTGTTCTCGGATAATAGCCGTAGAACTGATATGTGAGCCAGTTTGATAGGGGATAATACTTTATTTCCTTTTCTGTCCCGTTATCGGCGTAAAACTCAATGTCCGTATATGCCGTGCCGTCTTCTGTCTTTGTCTTCTTTACGGCGTCGGCTTTTACATTGTCCAACAGTCTGTAATATTTGGCATGTTGATGCAAAGGGTCCCAGGTGATGGTTTTATCGAATTTGGTATTCTCGACAAAGCCGTTAGCCAAACAGAATATTCCCAAGTCGTTGGCTTCGAATGTATTTGTGCCGTCATCGGAGTCCAGAGCGGCACGAGTGCCGCCTGAACCTGATGAGAGTTGTATTCTAACGTCGCTGTTGCTTGGTATTACAGGTATTACCATGTCGTTTTCATTGTCGGAAGTATCGTCACTGCCGCAGCCTGTGAATGATACCAAAGCAACGCAAACTATTAAAAATATTCTATTTATCATATATATATAAACTTGGAGTTAAGGATTAATCCTGACCGATATTTATTTCACCGCCGTCTTCCCATGGAGCGAGTGTTGTTGTGACAACGATACGCTCGAAGCCGTATATCGTGATGATTACGTTATAAGACTTGCCAGCCTCAAAAGCAGCAATGCCTGTCGCCTCACCTTTCTTGACCAGGTCGGGAGTAATGTCGAGGGTATAAACTTTTGTCTTGAATCTGTAATCGTCGTCAGTGGCTTCCGAACCGTCTGCTATCGGGTTTTTCAATATTTTTTGTTTTACGGTGATTTCCAATGTATATTTATCCAGACCGGGACTTACGAGAAGGGCTTCTCCGATATTTTTAGCTGCTGATGCTCCGTCTATCCACATATTTGGAAAACCTGTTGCGGCTTCTGTCGGTAGAGACACATTGGCGTCTTCCACTTTTTTGTCGTTCTCTTCTTCGTAACCGTCTTTAAGCACGTCATTTTCCTTTGCTTCCGATTCTTCCACCTCTACTTTTTTAGTGGCTGTGCGGTTTCTCAATGTTAGATAAGGAAGAAACTCTCCTTCCTCTGTCGTTATGCCTTTGACCGTTTCTGACTCTGTCTCGTTTTTAGACCATGTGATGTATTCGTCGTTCTCAGGAGCGTTTGCGGGCAGATGGGCAATGGTCAGTACGCCGTTTGTTCTTGATGAAAGTTTTATGCTCTCGACTTTTACAGCCGTTTCATCGGTATTGTTTTCATCTTTTGGACAAGAGTTCTCATTGCCGCCTTTGATCTGGAAAGTGAAGCGAGAGAGCAAGTGATTGAACAGAAGGTTGGGCTGGATGCCGTGACGGGCTGCCTTTGCGGAGTAGACATCCTCAGCTTTCACGGTGTTACTCTCACTTTCGATTATATTCCGGTCGGTGTCTGAAAGAAGTGTGGTCGCTCTCATGACGTCTTGCGTTCCGTCGATGGTGAAGTCTACCGTATAGGCCGTTTCTTCTGTGTTAAGAGCGGCCGGGCTGTTTTGTACGGCGTCATCCAGACGGTAGCCATAGAAATCGAAAGAACCTGATGGAGGATAATACTTGTATTCACTTTGCGGAAGAGTGGCTTCGCCTGTTGACTCTCCGTCGGGAGTTGTCATGATTGCATCTTTGTACAATGCTTCTGTAGGATTGTCTGTGCCGTCGGAAGTGGCTAATTTCAGAGTTCCTTTTCTGAACATAAATACATTTACGGATTGTCCGGACCATGCGTTAGGAGAAATGACGGTCTCTCCGTCCATAACGCCTCCCACGGTTCCTGTACCACGGGTCTGAACTTCCGATGCGACAGAAGCCACTCCGATTTTGATTGCCTCACGACTTTCATTGCCTGTAGCATCACCACTTGCGAAATCATCGCTTGACGAACATGCAGATAACATGCCTACGGCTGCGGCTGCATAGAAAAATAACTTTTTCATAAGGGTTAATTTAATTAATATTAAAGAATAACATTTCGTATTCCGTTATTTGTCTGAAAATCATATATAAGTTCGTATCTTCACTTTCATGCAGGGATTACTCTCCGCCTATTGAGATGTCTCCGCCGAATAGCCAACTGTCTATATTAGAGTTGACTTCTATCTTTTGCGGTCCGTATATCGCAATATTTATATTGTAAAGGTTGTTTGGCTTGAAATCTATTTTTTGGTCATCTGTCGGCAGGCTGTATTGGTAAACACGTTCTTCTTTATCGTCAAATCCGGGAAGGGAGCATGTGAAGTATATGCGTAGTGTGCATTTTCCCACTGCCGGTATGAGCAGGCCTGTTCCGGCTTCTTCCCGCTTTCGCTCTTTCCACGGCATGTTTGTGTATGAATCTTCCCACGGCAGTTTTAATCCCAAGAAATAAGGATCATTATAGTTGCCGGTGTCTTCGGTGTGGACATCTTCTTTATCTTCTGTTTTTGTGTCATTGGTAATGTCACCCGCACTGTCTGTCTTTTTCGTATCTTTTCTTATCCATAATTCTTTTCGGTCGCTTTCCTTTTTATCGTTCCAGGTCAAGGCCATGTCTTCCGCATATCTGCCGGCAACTATAAACTCGCCTTTATAAGGCAATTCAACCGATATGCGGGTGACGTTCACGTATTTGCAGTCGGCACTGCCCGGATAGAGGAAAAACTTTAATCGTGCCAGTTTGTGTTCAAGCGGTACTATCGGATAAATACCATGTCTGGCAGAGTATGTACTGAAACCGCGTGTATTCAGGATTCTACTGTATTCTGCGTCATCGAGATCGTTTTTTATATCAATGAAGTGCTTGTTGAGATATTCATCGTTCAATACGGGTGATGTACCGCACATTATGTCTTGGCTTCCGTCTATCTCAATATGATGCACAATCTTGTCGGCGGTGCGCTCGGTCATGGTCTCACTGTCGTCAATGTGGTATACAAAGAAATTGTATGCTCGATCGATATATTCCTTTTTGTTGCTGTAATTAAGTATCTTAGGATGCTCGGTGTAGTATCTGTCATATTGGAATACAAGCTCTTTGTTTCTGTTTGTATTCAATTTTGCCGGCATGCCTAATCGGTCATATCCGTCTACGAGACAGTGCCTGTGTTCTATATCCCGTTGACCGCCTGACGTTTTGAAGAATGATTGTGTCAGGTCGGTAGTCTCATCCACTCCGTTATGGAATGCGAATACATGAAAGGTGAATTTCTGCTCATCCTCTATCGGCCTTGTCTCGTTTCCATTCTCGTCTTTTTCATTTTCAAATACTCCTATTCCGCGTGTGTTGTCGTTTTTGACAGGGTTGGTCTCGAAGAATTTTTGTTCTTCAAGAAATACTTGTACTTCTGTGGCATTATTGTTTTCATTATTGCTGATGTTTATCTCTTGATCGTAGTCGAGTCCTGGGTAAGACTCCGAGCCGCATGATATTAATATCGGAAGTATCATTGCCATGGTCGTAAGCAGGACCTGTATGTTTGTCTTTGCTGTCATTTATCTTTTATATTACACATTCATTAAATATATATGTATTTTGTTTGTTGGGGGTATGTCGGTGCGGATGTCATGCTTTGTGCGTGAGCGGCGTGACTTTAATCACAGTTCTATGTCAATGTCGTTGCCTTTTTTGTAAATCCACCCTTTTATACCTTCCGCCGACGGGCTTTCCAGCATTTTTTCGCCGTCTATGACTATTTCCGATTCAATGTCAATGGTGTGCTTTTTGCCTATGCGCCGTGCGTGATTTCCGTCTTCGGTGATTTCGATAAGATTTGCTTTTGTCAGTTCTTTATGTATATTCAGAATGCCTTGAATGCTTTTCTTGTGTTCCTTTCCGTTCTTGTTTATTGTACAGTATACTATGGCTTGCAGCATTCCTGGACCTATGACTGCCTCTTCATCATTGTTTTTCACAATGCTTGGCACGTTTATCTTTGCCGTGTATTGGGCATACTCGTTAGTCTTGCTGTCTTCCTCCATGCCGACAATATGGAACGGGAACATTATTTTGCTGGTTTTAGTTATGTCGATATATCCGTTTGATATGTTGATAGACTGCGGAATACCCGATACTTCTCCGAGTATACCCTCGATTTTGAAAGTGCAGTTGTCTGCCGATACTTTCCTTACCTTTATGTTTATCGTGATTGTTTGTGTGGCCTGTTGCGGACGGAATGTAATCGATTGGATATGTCCTTCAACGACGGGAGTAATGTTTACGCTGTCTATAAACAGCGGGCATGAGCTTGGCAACATGTATGACGAATATGAATTGAAGTCTGTCCACCCTTGAAATCCTTTGTCTTTCAATGGCTTGGATATCTTATCCATCTCATATGTTATCTCCCGGCTTGTTCTGTCGTATGTGTTGTATTCAAGGGCAAATCCCTCATTTGTCATGTTATTGTCGTCCGTTGAGATGAATTTGTCTATGTTTTTCATCTCCATTTTGTTTGTCGCTGTAAACGTGTAGAACTTATATTCTCCCGCTTTCACATCGAAGTCGCTGTATTTGTATACGGCCTTTTCCGTGTTCTCGCCGTTGTTCTCTTTATCGTTTTCGTCACTGTTTCCCATATTGCCTGTATCCGTATCGTCTTCTTTTTCCGTTTTGATTGCCGGAGACTCTTCGTGGGTATCTTGTAGAGGTAGCCGATTGAACACATACCGCCCTTTGCCTTCATTCGGTTCACCTTTCTTTGTATATATGGCCGCTGTCATCTTCCAATAGTTTATCACCCTGTTTGCTATTACGAACATTGAGTCCGGGCGTTCTATGTCAATGTCCGATAAATCCCAGTTGTATTCAAATCTCACTTGTGCCCTGTGTGGATGTTGTTCGGTCGGGCATATATCGACATCAGTGCATGCCGATATTAAGGTAGAGAACATAATAAGGAGAGCTGCGGTTTTTATATTTTTCATGGCCTGTCCTCCTTTCTTTCTTCTGTGGCAGATATTATTGGTTCTGTCGACGCAGATTGATTTTTATCGTTTGACGATGTCTCTGAACCGGATTTGTCTTTTTTCGTTTCTTTGTTTTTCTTGCTTTCCCGTTCTTTCGTTTTTATTCCTATTTCCGTCTTATTTTCTTTTTCAGACATTATACTGTCGTTTTTCCAGCCTGTCTGTTTCTCTTGATTTTCTTTCTTCCCGGCTTTTCCTTCATTTCCTGTTTGTTTTTTCATCTTGCGGTTTATCGCTTTTTGTGATTTAAGAAGTGCCGCTTGTGCTTTTTGTTCCCTTACTTTGATTTTGTTGAGCGAGTCAGTGTTGGCTCGTTCTATTGTCAACAACGAATCGTATACAGCCCAGAATTCCTTTCGTATCAGACCCTGAATGCTGTCGGTGTTGCGTACGTCGATATCATGCGCCACTTTAGTGAAATGTATGTTGTCATGTTTCTCCTGATATTTTGTGTCCACCTCGTATCTCCACCTGTACTTGCTTGTGCTCGGAGTTTTGCCTAGCCGGTATGTCAGGGCACATCGCAATTCGTTTATCATAGGCATTATTTGTCCGTCGGCGTGTCCTGTCGTCGGGTAGCAATTGCTTTCCCGGTCGAGTCGGTATTTGTCATAAGAAGTATATGTGACACCGATGGCTACACCAAGGTCTAAATCAAGACTGTGCCCGTTTCGGAATACATATAATGGTTTTACTATTCCGAACTGGTATCCGGCGCTTATGGCTGTTCCCTGTTTGCCGTCATTACCGAGCATCATAGAGTATTTGGTAAATGCGAGGTAGGCTCCGCGATAGAACATCGCGTTCGGGTGCTTGGATGTTTTATGGCGTGCCGAGAACGGTTTGTCCCATATATGCTTGTGTCGGTTGTATTTCCAGTTCCTGCTGTCTTTGTCGATCGTCTTTACTCTGAAATAGTTTCGGTAGTCTATTCTCGCCTCCGCTATATTATATACCGTTCCGGGATTGTAGGTGTGGCTTGTCTGCCAATTATATCTGATGTTTATGCCGAGAGTGTTTCTGTTGTAGTTCACGTTTTTAAGGTCAAATTCAATCCCAATGTTGGGTATGAGCATCAGCCAGTCTGCCGCATTGGTACGTATTCCGATGCGATCATTAAGCGTCAAGGTGTCTATACCCGATTTGCTGTCAATAAGCATCGGCTTTTCCGTTGGTATTACGGCCTCTATCGGCGGCTTCTTTGTTTGCCTTGCAGATTTTTTGTTTGTTTCTTTTGTCGTCTGGGCCTTTACCGGTATGGTTATAATAATTAGGAAGACTAATATAAGTCTTATTCTATTTGCCATTAAAAAATGATTTATGTATCAGGTACAAAATTAAGAATAATCCTTATGGGGGGGTAAAAAGAGTGTATCAGATTAATAACGTATGTGTAACAAATAAATCACGTTTTATCGGTGCTTTTATTGCGGTCTTCCTTTAGTTTGACGCAGTATGGATTAAAGAAGTTTTTGTCAAGAATAATACTTATTCTATAAAGCATGGAGCAGTCGATGCTTTTTCTCCTGAAGATGCTGTATACGTTTGTTCTTTCACAGCATAGCATTCTCGCAAACCAAGAAACGCTGCGTTCTTGGTTTCTCAGTTCTTGTTCTATTAACTGCCCGATGTGTATTTCTTTCATATTGCCCGGTTTTTGCGTATATATCCAAATTGCATAAAAAGAAAAGTGTGAGCCTTTTACCTCTATTATCCCCAAGAAAGGCTCTGGACTGCCTGCACAACGGACAATAGAACACAGCTCACACCTTGGGGATATATAAAACTTGATGGCATGGCATGCCGTCAAATATATAATCACACCAAGGATGAACGTTAGCGCTGTTCCGTATTGTGCATGAATTGTCCAGATTCATCTTAGAGGAACAAAGCATAAACGCTTCCTTAATATGTCTGCTGTTTACGGATAAACAGCAATGCAAAATTAAGAAAAGTTTATGAACTAACATTCTTTTGTGAGCTGTTTTTGCAAAATTACGAATATTTTTCAGGAAATAAGCAGGTAATGTCCGGAAACTGTAAAGATTTTACTTGGTTGTATAATTGTTTTCAACAACCGTCCGTATATAATCCCATGAATAATTATTTGTAAACTTTTTTACCCGTAAAATATGGTAGGGTAAAGTGTGGATGATATAATACAAAAAAAGGGTGTCCAAACCTAATGGATACCCTCTTTGACTAATGTGCGCCTGATAGGACTCGAACCTACACGTCGCAAAACACCAGATCCTAAGTCTGGCGCGTCTACCAATTTCGCCACAGGCGCATTTGCGAACTGTTGAAGACCGGCTCTCCGGTGTTGATTTCACATTTGCGGATGCAAAGATACGCAGAATTTGGGTATCGGCCAAATAAAAAAGGGATTTTTATTGCGATAGCAATACGCGGGCGTACTCTATTATCGTGTCATGTCCGCGTGCGAAGTCTCCGTCTGTAAGCGATACTTTGTGGTCGGGAGATATGCCGAATTCCGTCGATTGCTTGTTTCTGTCATACATCGGGCATGCCGAGAAGCGTACTCCCCATCCGTTTGGGAGCATGCTGCTGAATGGCAATCCGGCTCCGCCTCCCGTCCTGTCGCCTACGATAGTCGATTGTGGGGCGCATTTCATGTATTTCACGAACTCGTTGGCCGCACTGTATACTTTCCTGTTCGTAAGCACGCATACACGTTTCTGCCATCTTATATTTGAAGAGGGGCTGATGCGTTGCTCTTTCATCTCCGAGAAATCATTATGTCCCATGCCGGTCTTGTGCCTTATGTATCCCACTGTTGCCGGTTCGTTGAAGAACCGTGCCGCAAACCGCTCCGCTGTGGTCAGCGTCCCTCCGCTGTTTCCTCTTATGTCTATTATCAGTCCGCGGCAGGTCATCAGGTGCATGAACATCTCGTCGAGATTGCCTTCTCCTATGCCGTTTGTGAAGCTCTCGTATCTCACATAGCCTATGTTGTCGTCGAGCACTCGGTATTTCAATCCCGCCGCAATCTTGTAGTCTGTGCCGAGGTAGCGTCTCAACAGCGTGTCGCTGACGTTTGCCGGAAAGTTCTCGTGCCAGCTCCAGTAGCGTGCGAAGTCATAGGATGTCGACAGGTTGACATGCCCGTCGCGCAGTTCGCCCAGCATGTCGGCCAGCACCTCGAAGAGTTGGTCGCTTGTCATGCCGTTGTTTATCCTCACTTTATATTTGTTGTATGTCTCGTTCCAGTCGAGGCCATACTCCTTGTTTTTGTAGTCGAAGAAACAATAATGCTCGTCTATAATCCTCCATAGTGCCTCGAAGTTGCCTTGCGGGGAGTTGTCATATTCCTCTTCGTCCACGCATGCTGTCATGGTCGCGGCGATGATAATTGCCGTCAGCATGGCGCGGCATACGTTCAGTGCGTTTTTTAACATGCTCATGGCCTGTAATGAATTAGTTTGAATTGCTTCACAAATCCTATCATGAACCTGTGCGAATAGACGTGCGATTTCAGATTGTTCACCTGTGCCTGGCGGTAATCGCCGAGGTAGCCTGCTCTCAGCGTCGTGCGCCTGCCAATGTTGACGTCTATGGAAATCATCTGTCTGAAATTGGGCATGCTGACAAGTGTTGTCGGAACGATGTTGTGATCGTAGTCACCTCGTGAAAATATTTCGTAGTACGATTGCCCGTAGTTGGGACTGAACATAATTCCGGCCAGCGGCACGTCGAGTTCGTAGCGTACGGCCAGCGGAATGTTTCCTGCCTTGAACCTGTATGTTGCTATTCCAGACGGCATAATGCCGATGCCCATTCTTGCCTGGGCCGGATTGTTTCCGTTTGATGTGTTGTAGATAAAGCCCAGTTCTGCGTTTGCCAGCGCTCCCGCCTGCAGTGTGAGCCTGTCGCCGAGCAGATCCCATCTTCGGTATTTGCCCCAGAAGAAACTATATGAGCCTTCCATTTCGTCTGCCGTGTCGCTGCGATTGTGTGTGAGTGACAGTCCGGCCTGATGCTGTATGACAGTGCTCCACCGCCTTTCCGGTTTGCGACGTTCGGTGACGGACAGGAAAGACATGCCCGTGCCGCTGAAATGTTCTTGCGAAAGATAAGTGTCGAGCAACTTGGTGGTTCCGGCTCCGATCATGTATGCAGACGTGGTTGTCCTGCCGTCTGCCACAGAGTCTGTCTGTGCCGATATTCCCGTGCAGCACAACAACAACAGTGCGGCGGGTATGGTTTTAATTGTTTTCATCAGGGAAAAGGCTCAACTGTCCGGTAATCTCGTCTATCACTTGCTGCTCCGACTTGCCTGCGTCGGGGTCCATGTTTTCCGGTTGCGTTACCGCGCTGCCGGTGGCTTTGCCATCGTCCGTTTTGCCGTTTCCGTCGTTTCCTTCATCCTGTTCGTTGTCACTCATGTCCTGTTCCGGCTCGGGAAATCTTATCGGTTCCAGCTCCTCTATGCTTTCTATGTGCCATGTGGTTATGCGCTTGCCTTTGGCCTTGAAGCCTTTTACGGCGATAAACTGTTCGGCATCTATCTCCAGCGGTTCCCGGAACTCGTCCGCTCCGTTGAACGTGACTTTTATCCTCGGGTAAACCTGGTCGGTGAGCAGCACCGGACGACTGTTGGCGTTGTCTCCCAGATAGCTTTGCTTGCGCCGTGTGGCCTCCATTTGGAAACGCTTTATATATGGGTATCCGTCATTGTCCGCATCGAACAGCACGGCCGTCCACACTTTGGCGGCATCGAATTTCTCTATTATCTTAATATTGTCCTCGTAGTGGTTGTTCACGTCGAAGTTGGTGAGATAGAACTCGCCGTTGGTCAGTATCACCAGTATCATGTCGTCGTCATTGAACTCTCCCAGCAGCGTGCCGTGGTCATCATAGTTCAGTCGCTTCACGTCGGCGTCGAACCAAACCTTGCGCCCGCCGAGCGTTGAGTGCCCGTGGCTCTTCAGTCCAATTCTGTTTACCTGTTTTTTTGTCAGAATGTTGCCTTTTGACGTGCGGCCTTTGATTATCACTTCCGAGAAGTCCTTTTCGAGGAATATGCTTGTCTTGCGTTTCGACTGCACCTCCATCGGGTCGAGCGTCACTTTGATAATCTCGGCCTCGCCGTTGGGATTGGCCGTGAAGTACATCACTTTCGAGCCCGGTGTGCCTGAGGTGAGGTCGTTCTCGCGGTCGCGCGATATTCCCGTCACGTTGAAGCGCTTGATGTAGCAAGGGCCTTTTCGGCCGTCTCGGTATACCACGTTGTATATAGTCCGCTTGTCGTTCTTTTTGAAAACGCCGAGATGCAGTATGTTTTTGCCCACGAATATCTTGTCGGCCACGCGCACCACCTTGTATTTTCCGTCTTTGTAGAAGATGATGATGTCGTCTATGTCGGAGCAGTTGCACACGAACTCGTCTTTTTTCAGGCTTGTACCGATAAATCCGTCCTGCCGGTTGATATACAGTTTCTCGTTGGCTTCTACCACCTTCGATGCCTCGATGGTGTCGAAGTTCCTTATCTCGGTGAGTCTCGGGTGGTCTTTTCCGTATTTGTCTTTGAGGAAGGTGAACCAGTTGGCCGTCACCTCCACCATGTTGGCCAGGTCGCGGTCGATATTGTCTATCTCGGCTTTTATGCGAGCCATGAGTTCCTCGGCTTTCTCCTTGTTGAACTTCAGTATGCGCTGCATCTTTATTTCAAGCAGTTTGAGAATGTCGTCTTTCGTCACCTCGCGCACCAGTTGGGGATAATACGGCGTGAGACGTTCGTCTATATGCTCGCACACGGTGTCCACGTCGGGCGCCTGTTCGAACTTGCGGTCTTTGTATATGCGTTCCTCGATGAATATCTTTTCGAGCGAGCTGAAATGATATTGTTCGAGCAGTTCGCCCTTGCGTATTTCCAGTTCCCGGCGGATGAGGTCTTTCGTACGGTCGACAGAGGCTCGCAGCACGTCGCTCACATTGAGGAATTTTGGCTTGTCGTCCTCTATCACACAGCAGTTGGGCGATATGTTCACCTCGCAGTCGGAGAAGGCGTAGAGTGCGTCGAGTGTCTTGTCGCTCGACACTCCCGGTGCCAGATGCACGATAATCTCCACCTGTGCCGCCGTGTTGTCTTCCACCTTGCGTGCCTTTATCTTGCCTTTCTCTATCGCCCTGAGAATGGAGTCTATGAGCGTGGCCGTGGTCTTTCCGTATGGTATCTCGCGTATCACGAGTGTCTTGCTGTCGCGCTTTTCTATCTTAGCCCTTACTTTGAGGCTTCCTCCGCGCTGTCCGTCGTTGTATTTTGATATATCTATGCTTCCGCCTGTGGGGAAGTCGGGATACAGCCGGAAGTCCTGGCCGTGCAGATAGCTCACGGCCGCATCGCAGATGTCACAGAAATTGTGCGGCAATATCTTTGAAGACAGACCCACGGCGATGCCTTCGGCACCCTGCGCCAAGAGCAGCGGGTACTTGACAGGCAGCGTGATAGGCTCTTTGTTTCGCCCGTCATATGATAACTGCCATTCAGTGGTCTTCGGGTTGAACACCGTGTCGAGAGCGAATTTGGACAATCGTGCCTCGATGTATCGCGGAGCGGCGGCCCGGTCGCCGGTAAGTATGTTTCCCCAGTTGCCCTGCGTGTCCACGAGCAGGTCTTTCTGTCCTATCTGCACGAGGGCGTCGCCGATGGAGGCGTCGCCGTGCGGGTGAAACTGCATGGTGTGTCCCACGATGTTGGCCACTTTGTTGTATCGTCCGTCGTCCATGCGTTTCATCGAGTGCAGTATTCTCCGCTGCACGGGTTTCAGCCCGTCCTCGATGTGCGGCACGGCTCTTTCGAGTATTACGTATGACGCATAGTCGAGAAACCAGCTCTGATACATGCCGCTCAGGTGGTGCACCGCCGATGCGTCGAACCTGTTTACCGGTGTGTAGTCGGAGTGTTCCCCGTTAATGTTCTCTTCGATAATCTCGTTGTCTGTAATCTCGTCGCTCATAAATATTGTTTTATCTCAAATTTGCCTCAAAGTTAATGATTTTTTTTCAGTCGGCCAAGTTTTGTGCCAAAAGCCTTTGTCGCAGGCAGTCCGTCGTCCGATTGCCATCAGGTGCCAGTAGGGTGTTTTAATTTGGCTGATGAAATCGCTGTGTTCTTTCAGTATAGGATAGTAGTTGTAAAAAAATATCCGCAAACCGACGGTCTGCCGCTTGTGCATATTTATGCGGTTTATGGGTGCGGTCGTAGGGAAAATCCTTTGCTTTTTGATAGAAATACGGTTGCCGGCGGCTGTTTTTGTGTCGGGATGGCCGTTGTCGTGCAACGGGCGGTCCGTTGCAATGCGTTTAGACACCCGTTGCCTTCCGTTTAGTATCCCGTTGCAAGGTAACGGGTATCCGAATGCAAGGCAATAAATGCCCTATAATCATTAATAATATGCAAAAAGCAACAGGCTCGCGACAATCAGTGTCGCGAGCCTGTTGGCAAAGCCACGGTAAAGGTGGCTAATGGTATTAATATGTGACAGGCGGCAGCGGGGAGTGTGGCATCTCTCTTGCATGTCAAAAATCACGGTGTCAAAATTTGCATATTTATGCGCTTGGGAGGTTCGGATATACGATCGTGTATGTCATGTTTGTAAAATTTTATCATAATCATGGGCGATAGGATGATTGTTCTTACCGGCAAATTTAGCAAAAAACGCATCGTCATGCAAGCATCATCACGATACACTTCGCTATATATCGGCGTGTAATTGGTATTGGCGGCAGGAGTGTGAATATGCGTCCTGTTGGCGTAAGACGCACATACTGATGAGTGTTTTTATCCTTTTGCCTCTCATTTTTATATGGAAAATACCCTTTACTCTCGTGAAAAAAAGGTATCTTTGCATGCAGATTTCGAAATTTACAAAATATATTATGGCACAAGAAGACGTTTTTAAGAAGATTGTATCCCATTGCAAGGAATACGGTTTCGTGTTTCCCAGCAGCGACATCTATGATGGATTGGGAGCCGTTTACGACTACGGTCAGAACGGTGTGGAACTGAAAAACAATATCAAGGAATACTGGTGGAAAAGCATGGTGCTGCTGCACGAGAACATCGTGGGCATAGACTCGGCCATATTCATGCATCCCACGATATGGAAAGCCAGCGGGCATGTGGACGCGTTTAACGACCCGCTCATCGACAACCGTGACTCGAAGAAGCGTTATCGTGCCGATGTGCTGATAGAGGACCAGATGGCCAAATACGACGAGAAGATCGAGAAAGAGGTGGCGAAAGCCCGCAAGCGTTTCGGAGACTCGTTCGACGAGGAACAGTATCTGGCAACGAGTCCGCGCGTGCTCGAGATCAAGCAGAAACGTGATGCGCTGCATGAGCGTTATGCCGAGGCAATGCAGGGTCCCGACTTGGAGGCTCTCAAACAGATAATCATCGACGAAGAGATTGTAGACCCTATATCGGGCACCAAGAACTGGACCGATGTGCGCCAGTTCAACCTTATGTTCTCCACGGAGATGGGAGCGTCTGCCGACAGCTCGAGCAAGATATACCTGCGCCCTGAGACTGCACAGGGAATATTCGTCAACTATCTCAACGTGCAGAAGACCGGCCGCATGAAGATACCTTTCGGTATAGCCCAGATAGGCAAGGCGTTCCGTAACGAGATTGTGGCGCGCCAGTTTATCTTCCGCATGCGCGAGTTTGAGCAGATGGAGATGCAGTTCTTCGTGAAGCCGGGCACCGAGCTTGACTGGTTCCCGAAATGGAAGCAGACCCGTATGGCATGGCATCAGGCTCTCGGCTTCGGAGCTGATAACTATCGTTTCCACGACCACGACAAACTGGCCCACTATGCCAACGCCGCCACGGATATCGAGTTCCGCATGCCGTTTGGTTTCAAGGAGGTTGAGGGTATACACAGCCGCACCAACTTCGACTTGTCGCAGCACGAGAAGTTCTCAGGCCGGTCAATAAAATACTTCGACCCGCAGAGCAACGAGAGCTACACTCCGTATGTGATAGAGACGTCTATCGGCGTGGACCGTATGTTCCTTTCCATCATGTGCCACTCGTTCGAGGAAGAGAAACTCGAAAACGGCGAGACACGTACTGTTCTCAAACTGCCAGCGGCCCTCGCTCCGGTGAAACTGGCCGTGATGCCGCTTGTCAAGAAAGACGGCCTGCCCGAGAAAGCCCGTGAGATAATAGACAGCCTGCGTTTCCACTTCAACTGTCAGTACGACGAGAAAGATACCATAGGCAAGCGTTATCGCCGTCAGGACGCAATAGGTACGCCATATTGCGTGACAGTGGATTACGACACGCTGAAAGACAACACCGTGACACTGCGTTTCCGTGACACGATGGAGCAGGAGAGAGTGAGCATCTCTGAGCTGAACAGCATCATCGAAGACAAGGTGAGCATTGCGAGCCTTTTGAAAAAACTGCAATAAATGAAGAAAACCAAGATATTAACGCTCGCCATGATGCTGTTCTCGATAATGTTGGGAACGGCATCGTGCAGCGAGGAAGACGATACGGTAGAGGAATTTCCCGACTGGCAGGCTAAAAACAACACTTTCTTCAACCATCTGAGCGATTCGGTGAGCTCACTGCTCGCCGCTGACCCTGCACGGACGGATTGGAAAAGGATAAAAAGCTGGTCGAAGCCGTCGGATGTGGCAGGCGTCAACGCCGACTATATCATCGTTCACGTGGAAGAGGCCGCTGCGCCCGAAGTGACCGGGTCGCCCATATATACCGATACGGTTACGGTGAGCTATATGGGCAGACTGCTTCCTTCCGTATCTTATCCTTCGGGCTTTGTGTTTGACAGGACGTTCGAGGGGGAATATGACAAGGAGCTTAGCGCAAGTGTGAAATTCGCTATCGGCGACCAGAACGGAACCGGTCTTGTAGACGGTTTCGCCACGGCATTGCAGAACATGCGCCGAGGTGACCGTTGGACGGTGTACATCCCTTATCAGCTTGGCTATAAAAGTACGGCCAGTGGCGGCATTCCCGCATTCAGCACTCTCATATTCGAGATTGTGCTGCAAGACTATTGGGGAGCGAAAGAAGTTTCTTGAACAGGAGATTTTTTTAGAAATTAAGGGAGTTCTTTTTAGAGAAGTTAAGGGAGTTAAAGAAGTTGTCGCAGGCTGTCGCCTGCTTGAAGTTAAAGACATTACTCTTGTTGCGTGACCGTATCACGGTGTTTTCAAGAGATACACAATATACAAATAATCAAAGCATTTGTCTTTAATTTCAAGCAGGCGACAGCCTGCGACAACTTCTTTAACTCCCTTAACTTCTCTAAAAAGAACTTCCTTAACCCCTTAATCTGCCTTGTTCCATGCCTGTGATGCCTGATATTTGAAGATAAATTTATTCAGAAACATTTAACCGTACAAATGTACGACTCTTAATATATCATTACTGCCGCTTCTCCCCGTCCGCCCTGCTTCTCGACTTTGTCACGAGCCATACGCCTGAGAAAACAAGGACAACAGCAACGGCGTGGGCGGGTAGAAAAACGCCGAGACCGGTGATTACGCTCACCAATACGGAGACGAGCGGCTGCACGTAGTTGTATATGCTGACGACTGTGGGCCGCAGGGTGTGCTGTCCTATCATGGTGAGAATATAGCTTAGATATGTCGCCACGAAGACCACATATCCGGTTTCAATCCATGTCTTGACATGCACTGCGGCGAAATCTATCGCCGTGACGCTGCCGAAAGAAAATGGCAGGACCATGAACGTGGCGAAAGTGAACATCCACTTGTTTATCGTGAATACCGAATAGCGCTTGATGAGCGGACTGAACAGCGACAGGTAGAGTGCGAACGAGAACTGGGCAAACAGGCACAGCAGGTCGCCGCGGATGTCGCCGACACGGGAATTCACGGCGGCTGCGCTGGTGAGGATGAGTATCAGCGCGCCGCTGCATCCCATGAGCACGCCCGTGGCTTTCTTGCCGGTAATCGGCTCTTTGAGAATGAGCGCCGACAGGATCATGGCGAATATCGGCATTGATGTGGTCACGATACTGGCGTTAATCGGAGAGGTGATGCTCAGGCCGATGGTATAGCAGCACTGGTTGAGAACGAGGCCGAGAAGGGCGGCGAAGAAAAACATCGCTATGTCCTTGCCGGGTACATGCTCGCGCCTCACAAAAAATGAAGTGAGCCAGAACAGCACTGCCGCCCCGCATACCCGAAACGTGACTAAGTCTATACCCGTGATGCCGTGGGTCATGGCATCTTTGCCGAGAGGTGCCATCAGCCCCCAGAACGCGCAGGCAAAGAACATACTGAGATGAGCGGTCAACGCTCTTTTGTTATCCATCTTTTTCTTTATTATTGAAAAACCGCTGCAAAATTACATATTTATTGAGAATAATACGTATATTTGCGGAAAGGAATTTCATATTGACGGATATGCAGAAATACGCTGACTACATCGCCCAGATAGAGATAGACTCACTGTGGAGCGGCAAGAAGCACATTGTGTGGAACCTTGACCAGAAGGTGAACATACTGAGCGGAATAAACGGGGTGGGCAAGAGCACTATATTAAACAAGGTGGTGAAAGGGCTTGTCCATGGCGGAGAGTTTACCAGCAATGTGGTTGCCGGAGTGCGGATGAAGGTCGTTCCGGAAGACGCGCGGTGGATAAGGTATGACGTGATACGCAGTTTCGACCGCCCGTTGATGACGAGCGAGCTGGTAAACAAGGTGGTGGACGCGTCGGTGACAACGGAACTGGACTGGCAGTTGTATCAGTTGCAGCGCAAGTATCTTGACTATCAGGTGAACATCGGTAACAGGATAATAGAGGTGTTGCAGTCGGGTGAGGCAGACGGAGCGCAGCGTGCGCAAGAAATCTCTGAGCCGAAAAAGAAATTCCAGGATATGATAGACCGGTTGTTTGCAGAGACCGGTAAGCGGTTGATACGCACGAAGAATGATATCGCATTCTCGCAGATAGGCGAGGTGCTCACACCGTATCAGCTGTCGAGCGGAGAGAAGCAGATGCTCGTGATACTGCTGACCGTTCTCATAGAAGACAATCAGCCATATGTCCTTTTCATGGACGAGCCGGAAGTGAGCCTGCACATAGACTGGCAACAAAGGCTTATAGACATGATAATAGACCTTAACCCCAATGTGCAGATAATACTGACGACCCATTCTCCGGCAGTGATAATGAACGGATGGATGGACAAGGTGACGGAGGTAAGCGACATAACAATATGAATATGGGCAGGCGGTTGAAAGACAGCATCACGTCTGGGTATTTCGAGGCGGCCAACAGGATGACCTCGAAAGACGCGCGGCGGAGAATCGTGGCTTATGTGGAAAGCTACGATGATGTGTTCTTTTGGCGTACGGTGCTCAGCGGCTTTGAGGACGATACCTGTTATTTTGAAGTCATGCTGCCGTCGAAAGGCACTTTGCGCAGAGGCAAGAAATCGGTTCTGATGAGCGTGATTGCCGATAACGCTGGGAAGGACATGATAGCGTGTGTGGATGCCGACTACGATTATCTGATGCAGGGACGGACCGTATCGTCGCAAAAGATACTTGAAAATCCTTTCGTGTTTCATACTTATGTCTATTCGATAGAGAATTACCAGTGTTTTGCCGCCTCGCTGCATGATGTGTGTGTGATGGTGACGCTAAACGACCATGCAATTTTCAACTTTACGGAATATATGCGGCAATATTCAGAGGCATGTTATCCGCTGTTTGTATGGTCGATATGGGCTTATCGCACTGAAAATTATGATTATTTTTCTCTGTCCGATTTCACGAAAGTGATAGATCCGGGAGGGTTCAACGTGTTTGCTCCGCAAGTGGCGATAGACAATCTGCGGCGCAAGGTGTCACGTAGGGTTAATGTTTTGCGTCAGCATTTTCCCAGGGCGAAAGAATCCTATCTTGCGCTTAAGGACGAATTGCGGCAGCTCGGAGTCACTCCCCAAAACACATATCTGTACATACAAGGTCATCATATATTCGATACCGTGGTGGTGCCGATAGTGACAAAGGTGTGCAATCAGTTGCGAATGGAGCGTGAAAGGGAAATACAGGTTACGTCTGCACACCGGACGCAGATGCGAAATGAATTGTCCTGTTATGAAAACAGCATCGAGGATGTTCGATCGATGCTGAAAAAAAATGTTGGTTATATTAATAGTCCGCAATTCAACAGGCTGCGGAAAGAAGTGGAATTGTTTGTCGAACGGTTGAAGACCGGTAGGTAATCATGTGTCGTTTGTCAGTTGTTGACGCATTAATCGTATAGGCGCCCCATGATATGTATCATGCCTGTTCATACTGCCTTAAACATGGATGGTACATCGTGATTTGGTTTTATGGAGGCCAAGAAACAATGGACATGCGTTATTCATACGTGTATGGATTCTCATTTCAGATGTATGTTTCAAGGAATTTTATGTCTCCGGTGATGTTCACGTGGTTCATTTCGGCCGGGATGAGCAGTGTTTTACCCATTCCGAATATTGTCTCGTTGCCATCTTCGTCTGTCAGGGTTCCTTCTCCTTTAAGTCCGATGAGTATCACGAAACTGTCGAGTTCGGAGTAGTCGAGGGTCATCGGCTCGTCTATATCGTATACGGCAGTGTTGAACAACGGACTTTCCACGATTTGGACACCCTCGTTTTTGACGGGAGTATAATCGGTCTTATATGACTCTTTCACCTCGTAATCTATGGATTCGGCCGCCTTTTCGGTATGCAGCTCCCTGAGATTGCCGTCTTTGTCTTTTCTGTTGAAGTCATAAATACGGTATGTGACATCACTTGTCTGCTGTATTTCGGCGAAGAAACAGCCTTTGCCTGTGCTGTGAATACGTCCTGCGGGAATAAAGAAACAGTCTCCCTCGTTCACCTCATATTCGGTAATGACATCGCATATAGTGTTTTTTCGCACCATGTCCTTGTACTCTTCGGGAGTGATATGCTGTTTGAGGCCCAGCAAAATCTTTGCGCCCGGCTCAGACTTCATCATATACCACATCTCTGTTTTACCGTTGGGATGGCCGTGTCGGCCGGCAGTTTCGTCATCGGGGTGTACCTGTATGGATAAATCGCGGCATGCGTCAATGAATTTTATGAGTAGCGGAAACCTGTTTCCGAAACGTTTGTAGTTGTCGTTTCCCACCAGTCTCCCTTTCAGCTCGGCCACGACATCATTCAGTCTTCGGCCTTCGTATTCACCGTCGGCCACCACGGTCTCATTGTTTTCAAGGCCGGAAATCTCCCAGCTCTCTCCCACTTGTTTGAGAGATTGGCTTGAATGCTTGAACGGTAGGATTTTATCGCCTCCCCATATCGTTTGCTTAAACAGGGGAACAAATGTTAATACTCTCATATTCTTGCAACTTTTTATCATTCTTTTGTATGTGTTGACAGCATATTAAAAGGTGTGGTCTAAGTTCGGTTTCCTTTATTTGTCGGTGTCATTAATTCTATTTCTCAAGGTTCTTTTCACTATCTGTCAGTTGTCTTTCCAGTATCCTGGTGTGAAAAGCACGAATACCGACATAATCTCTATACGTCCCATGAGCATCAAAAGGGAGCATATCCATTTTATACCGTCCGGCAACGTGCTCCAAGACATTTCCGGACCTATTTGCGTTCCGAGCGTGGGGCCTACGTTACTCATGCAACTCAAGGCTATGGTTATGGCGTTGGTGTTGTCTATTCCCACGGAAATCATTATTGTAGCGGCAATCAGGCACATGAGGACGTATGCGGCAAAGAACGCAAGCAGGGTGGAAATCTTTGATTGGGATATACTCATTCCGTTTACTTTCACCGGCAATACGGCATTGGGATGCAGTATTTGTTTGAACTCATTGCGTATCACTTTCAATACAATGACACCGCGGATACACTTGAACCCGCCGCTTGTCGAGCCTGCGCATGAGCCTATGAACATGCACGCTCCCAGTATTACCCATGTGATGTGGGGCCATGTCCCGGCGTCATCGTTGAAAAGTCCGGTGGTAGTGATGAAAGAGATGACTTGGAACAATGCGCTTCTGAAAGCCCTTTCGATGCCATAGTCCATTCGTGTTATCAGCAAAAACATTATCATTGCCGTGGCCGTGACGATGATGCCGATATATAATCTGAACTCTGAGTTCTTCAGCATTGTGTCAAACCGGCCTTTGAATATCATTATATAGAGCAGCGTGAAGTTGAGGCCGGCAAGGAACTGGAAGAGAATGCCTATGTATTCTATTATCGGCGAACCGAAGTATGCCGTACTTTCATCATGCGTTGAGAAACCGCCGGTGGCCGTTGTAGACATGGAGTAGTTCAAACTGTCGAACAGACTCATTCCCGCAGCCCAGAACGCGCCCATGCATGCCACGGTAAGGGCAAGATAGATAGACCATATCCACTTGGCATTCGTGCTGAGCCTGGGGTGCATCTTTGAACGGATCGGACCGGTGGCTTCCGCTGCAAACACTTTGACGCTGCCGCCTACCATCGACGGTAGGATGGCAATGGTGAAGAATACAATACCGAGGCCGCCTATCCATTGCGTCAGCGAGCGCCAGAACAATATGCCGTGGGGCAGTCTTTCCACGCTGTCGAGTATTGTGGCTCCGGTTGTCGTAAATCCCGACATCGTCTCAAAATAAGCGTCGGCCACGTTGGTTATGTATCCGCCGATCAGGAAAGGGCACATACCGAAGAAACTGAATATTATCCACGTTGCCGTGACCACGAAGTAAGCATCCCGCCTGCTCATGTTGTTTGATGCCCCGCGACCCAGATATTTGAAAATAAAACCTATTCCGATGGTCGCTATCATTGATATTAGGAATGCCATGGAGTCGTCTTCCCCGTAATATAACGATATGATAAAGCAACAGAACATGAAGCCGCATTCGAGAAAAAGCAACTGGCCGATGATTTTCGATATGGTTCTGAAGTTTACCATAATGAACTGGTCTTAAAATATTTCTCCACCTTTTTCAGATTATGTTCATGGAAGAAGACCATGACCGAGTCACCCTCTTCAATCTGCGAGTTTCCGTTCACGAGCATGCCAACCCCTTTTCTTACCAGTCCGCCGATTGTCACTCCGAACGGCAGTCCGAGCGATTTTACCGGCTTTTTTGTCACCGGCGAACCTTTTGCGGCCGTGAATTCGGCCACGTCCGATTCCACCATCATGAGCGAACGCATGTTGCTGACATCGGCGTCAAGCATCATTTGGTGTATGTGGTTTGCCGCTATTGTCTTCTTGTTGATTATTGTTCCGATATCAAGCTCTTCCGCCATGTTGACGTAATCAAGGTTCTCAACCGTGGCAATGGTCTTGTGTACACCCAGTCTTTTTGCCGTCAGGCATGCGAGTATGTTTGTCTCGGCGTTTCCTGTCAGTGCCACAAAAGCCTGGGCGTTCCTTATGCCTTCCTCCTCAAGCAGGCTGATGTCCCGTCCGTCGCCGTGTATTACCATTGTGTCCGAGTCGTCGAGCAGCTGGTTCAGCCGCTCGCAGCGTTTCTCGTCTATCTCAATGATCTTTATGTTCATGTTGTCGGGCGCTGTCAGGGCAGTCCTTACAGCCGTCTTGCCGCCTCCCATGATGATAACGTTCTTCACGTCTTCATAGTGCTCCTTGCCTACTATCTTGCGTATATATGGTAAATACTCCTTTGTGGTCATGAAAAAAGCCATGTCGCGGTCGTGCAGCTCGTCGTTTCCGCTTGGTATTATCGCCTCGGCCCCGCGCTTGATTGCCACTATGTGGTACGGATCGTCAGGGCCGCATAGTATCCGCAGCGGTTGGTTCAGGATCTCGCATTGCTCATGCAGTTTGATGCCGAGCATCACCAGATTGCTGCTGTGCACGTTCCAATGCAGCCTTGCCCAGCTGAGTCTCAGTCCGTTCACGATGTCTACCGCGGCCAATGCCTCGGGATAAATGAGCGAGTCGAGCCCCATTCTCTTGAAAAACGATTCGAGGCTTGGTGCCAGATACTCATAGTTGTCTATCCTCGCCACTGTCTTTTTAGCTCCGAGCGAGTGCGCTATGATACATGCGTTTATGTTTGTGCTCTCTTCCGGTGTCACGCCGATGAACAGGTCGGCGTTGTATACTCCGGCTTCTTTCTGTGTTTTGATGCTTGTCGGAGAACCTTGCAGTGTCATTATGTCGCATTCACGGTCGAGATTGCCGAAGCGTGCTTCGTCCTCGTCTATCAGAGTACAGTCCTGATGGTCTTTCGACATCAGTCCGGAGAGGTGTGTTCCGACGGCTCCAGCGCCGGCAATGACTATTTTCATTCTGTTATTTTCTTTTTAATACTGTCTTTGTCCAAGCCTACTATCTCCCGTAATTGCTCTACCGTGCCGTGTTCAACAAATTCGTCGGGCAGTCCCATGCGTTCTATTTCGGGATAGTGGCCGCGGTCTGCCATCCATTCCTGTATCGCCGAGCCGAATCCTCCGGCTCTCGCTCCGTCTTCCACGGTGATTATTCTATGGAATTTTGCCGCCACCTCATTCAGGAGTTCTTCGTCGAGCGGTTTCAGGAAGCGTATGTCGTAGTGCGCCACAGACAACCCCTCGTTCTCCTTCTCGGCCTCTTCTATAGCCTGTGCCACGGTGTTTCCTATCGGACCTATTGTCAGCACGGCAGTGTCCCTGCCGTCTTTCAGCCTGCGTCCGGTGCCCACTTCTATTTCTTCAAGCGGGCATTTCCAGTCTTTCAGCACTCCTTTTCCGCGCGGATACCTTATCACGAACGAGCCTTTGCCCGGCAGTTGTGCCGTATACATCAGTCGTCTCAGTTCGTGTTCGTTCATCGGTGATGCTATCGTCAGGTTCGGAACGGCCCGCAGGGCCACCATGTCGAAAGCTCCGTGGTGTGTAGCCCCGTCTTCGCCCACCAGTCCGGCCCTGTCGAGGCAGAGCACTACGGGCAGGTTCATGATCGCCATGTCGTGTATGATGTTGTCGTAAGCTCGTTGTGCGAAAGCACTGTATATGTTGCAGAACGGTTGCAGGCCTTCTTTCGCCATGCCTCCCGAGAATGTCACTGCGTGTCCTTCGGCTATGCCCACGTCGAATGTTCTGTCGGGCATGGCTTGCATCATGATGTTCATCGAGCATCCCGTCGGCATGGCGGGAGTCACTCCCACGATGTTCGGATTGCGCTCCGCCAGTTCGAGCAGCGTGTGCCCGAATACGTCCTGATACTTCATCGGGCTGTCATCCGACCGGTTTTCGATGCGCTCTCCCGTATCCACGTCAAACTTTCCGGGCGCGTGCCATATCGTGGCCGCTTTCTCTGCCGGCTCATATCCTTTGCCTTTCGTGGTGTGAAGGTGCAGCAGTTTGGGGCCTTTCATGTCTTTCAACTGCTTCATTATGCGCACAAGCTCTTTCACGTTGTGCCCGTCGAAAGGTCCGAAGTACCTTATGTTCAAGCCTTCAAAAATATTCTGTTGGTGGCTGATTGCCGCTTTGAGGGCGTTTCCCAGTCGTATCAGTCCGTTGCGCCTGTCGTCTTTGAGGTAGCCTTTCGAGCGCAGCCAGTTTCCTGCTTTAAATCTCAGTGCGTTGTAAGTCTCGTTGGTGTTCAGCTCGAGCAGATATTGTTTCATTCCTCCCACGCTCCTGTCTATGCTCATGTTGTTGTCGTTCAGCACTATGAGCATGTCGTTGGGTGTGGATGATACGTTGTTAAGCCCTTCAAATGCAAGTCCGCCGCTCATAGCCCCGTCGCCGATCACGGCCACCACATGTCTCTGCCCGGATTGTGTCTTGGCTGCCACCGCCATTCCGAGCGCGGCCGATATGGAGTTGCTGGCATGTCCGCATACGAACGTGTCGTATTCGCTCTCTTCCGGCGATGGGAACGGTCTGATGCCGTTCAGCTTGCGGTTGGTGCAGAACTGTTCTCTCCTGCCGGTCAGTATCTTGTGCCCATAGGCTTGATGCCCCACGTCCCACACAATGCGGTCGTCAGGTGTGTCGAATACATAATGCAGGGCCACCGTGATTTCCACCGCACCGAGGCTCGACGCCAGGTGTCCCGGGTTTACGGAAAGCTCTTCTACAATGTCCTTGCGTAGCTTTTCACAGACTTCCGGAAGCTGTTCAACATTTAGTTTTCGCAGATCATCCGGGTATTTAATGTGGCTCAAAAGGCCCAAATCATCTTGTCTCACTATATATCTTTCATGTATAATATGTGCAAAGATACGCTTTTATTTTTAAATAGGCCTTTATGTAACGATAATTTAGCGGCTTTTGCGATGATATTCGACATGGGTCAATTATGTGTCTTTCTGTGTCCCGTCGACTCTTTGTGACCTCGGGCGTGTGTTCTCAGCAGCCGTTGCAGTGGCAGTTTTCTGTCTCGAATTCGAGTGTGGTGTGGGTTATCCCGGCTTTGGCAAGGACTTTTTTTATGTCGGTTTTCGTCTGCTCTATGGCATTGATGTCGCTTGTTACGACATGTGCCGTCAGTGCGTTTGTAGTGGTGCTTATGGCCCAGATGTGTATGTGGTGCACGTCCTTAACGTTGTGTCTGTCCCTTATCATCTTCTCTATCGCCTCTGTGTCTATGCCTTCCGGTGTGCCGTCGAGAGACAGTCTGAGGCTTTCCGATAGCAGGCGCCATGTCGACGCGAGTATTACCAAGGCTATTGCGATAGACACAATCGGGTCTATCACGTACCATCCTGTCATGCTTATAGCCATGCCCGACACCACCACACCTGCCGATACCAGCGTGTCGGCCGCCATGTGCAGGAACGCTCCTCTCACGTTGATGTCGTTTTTCTGTCCCCGCATGAGCAGGATTACAGTCAGTCCGTTGATGATAATCCCGGCGGCGGCTGTCCATGACACTGCCGCGCCGTTCACTTCTGTCGGTTCGTAGAATTTGTGCGCGCTCTCTATCACTATCGCCCCGACGGCGGCGAGCAGAATGATTGCGTTGAGCAGCGATATGAGTACGGTGCTCTTTTTCAGTCCGTAGGTAAATCTTTTTGTGGAGTGGACCCTCGACAGCCTGAAAGCCACAAGCACGAGTGCGAGCGAGAACACGTCGCTCAGGTTGTGTCCGGCGTCGGATAGGAGCGAAAGCGAGTTCTCCGCCAGTCCCACCACAGCTTCTACTGCCACGAAAAGCAGGTTGATGAGTATGCAGAATATGAAAATCCTGTCTATCGTCCGCGGGGCGTGTACATGTACGTGTCCGCCGTGTGCGTGACTGTGTCCGTTATGGTTGCCTTGTTGTTTCATTTCTTCCATGTTTTTGTGCAAAGGTAATGAAACGTCTGTGCAATCCGGTTGCAAAGTGTGTGAAAAAATGTTCCGGCTATGTTTTCCGGTATTCTTCCGGCTCGTGACCGGTGATTTTTTTGAAAAAGGCGTTGAAACAGCTTTCCGAGCAAAAACCGAGTGCGGCCGATATTTCGGCTGTTGTGAGGCCGTGGTCCATAAGCATGGTCTTGGCGGTCTTTATGCGGTGCAGGCTTACATAGTCCGCGGTGTGCTTGCCTGTCTCGTGACGCAGTAAGTCGTCGAGATATGCCGCCGATACTTTCAGGCCGGGTGCCATGTCTTGTGCTGTCGGCATCGTGCCTGTTGCCGCCAGTCCTGCCGCCATGTATTCGTCGATAGCCTTGTCGATGCGGCTTATCAGCGCGGTGTTGACATCGTGTCGCGTGATGAACTGCCGTGCATAAAACCGTTCCGAGTAATTGAGCAGCGTCTCGATATGGTTGCATATCAGTGTCTTGCTGAACTTGTCCACTCCGTGACGCAGTTCGCTCTTCACTCCGTCTATGCACCGCTGCGCTGTTTCCGCCTCATGGAAAGACAGGTGCAGTGCCTCGTCTCCGGCATATCCGAAGAATGTATGTCTGCCTAATGCCAGTCCGAGTGGTGTACTGCTAATGATGTCGGGGTGGAACAGGAGTATTGCCGCCTTGTCCGCGTTTTTCGTTGAAACGGTCTTTCCCGGCCTGCGAAACTGCATTGTGGCGTATGAGAAATCGCATCTCATGCGTCCGAGATGCCGCCCGCCGTCAGGAAAAGACGCCATCATCACCGAATAACAATCACCGCACCTGAAAACCTTGTCTTGTCCGTCGGCACATACCACGCCGACAAGCGGGTGTCGTGTCTCTTCGCCGAAGAGACAGTTGCATCCACAGACTGTGGATGTCTCCGTTATGTATCCCATCTTACGTGCGTCAGACCGTTTCCTTCCTGTATTCGCTCGGTGTCTTGCCCACCCCGCGCTTGAAGTATCTCGTGAAGTGCTGCGAGTACTGGAATCCGAGGTCATACGATATTTCGTTTACCGATTTCTTGGTGCCCAGCAGTTCGTCTTTCGCCAGTTCTATGATTTTCGTCTGTATGAACTCCTGCGGGGTACGGCCCGTCTCTTTCTTCACCAGGTCGCCGAAGTAGTTTGGCGACAGGAAGCACCGCTCGGCGAAATACTTTACCGACGGCAGTCCGTCGCGCCGTGCCGTGCTGCCTCGGAAGTAGCCGTTCAGTTCGTCCTCAAACCGTGTCAGTATGTCGCGGTTCGCCTCGTTGCGGGTGATGAACTGCCGCTCGTAGAAGCGCATGCAGTAGTCGAGCAGCAGCTCGATGTTGCGGCATATCAGTTTCCGGCTGTGCTTGTCTATGGGGCGTTCCAGTTCGTCGTTGATTTTTCGGAGACAGTCCTTGAATATCCCTTTCTCTTCTTCCGACAGGTGCAGGGCTTCCCGCGACGAGTAGTCGAAAAACGAGTACTGTTTTATCTCTCTGCCGAGCGACGTGCCGCGGATGATGTCAGGATGAAACAGCAGGCCGATGGCGTTGGGGCTGAAGTCGGGCAGATGCTTCACATGCACCACCTGTCCCGGGGCGAAGCTCGTCACGGTGCCCTCCTGATAGTCATACGGTTGGCGGCCGTAGGTGATGTCGCCGCAGTATGTCTGTTTGAGAAACAGGGCGTATACCTCGTACCGGTATGTCACCTCGGCGGGGCCGGGATCGGTGCCGTTGAGGTCGACCACGGTCACGAGCGGATGCCGTGTCTCGAATCCTTGACTCTTGTTGTACTCGTCTATCGAACTAATCGTAATCAGGTTGTCCATCGTTCCAATGTTTTTGTTTGTTCCTACTGCCCGAATTCCAGGCATAATGGTTTTTGCAAAGGTAGCGAATAAATCCCGATAACACCGCAACCCGCATTACAGAAAAATGTAACCATATTACGTTTGGTTGTTTATGCGTGCCGTAAAGCATTGTTAAAATATCGTGGTGTATATGGAAGTGTATCGCGGTGAGGCTTGCTTCGACTTGCTTTTTATGTTAAATTTGTTGCGTGTTGAAACTAATTTAAACGTTGGAATGATGATAAATGTTTACAAAATAAAGCATGGGCATATGGGTGTGATACGCCGGAAGTGTATTTTTATGCAGTCTGACGATACTTTGATTTCTGATAAACGGCCGGTAGAGAAGTAGTTGCCTACATATTAATATCGTATCGGTGTATGCCGCAGCTCTGGCGGCATACATGCAGTCAGGCTCCCGACGCATTGCGTCGGGAGCTTTTTTGTTATATTTCGTGTCGTATCGGGGTGCTTTTTGCTTTGCGTTTGGATACCGGTTGGGTCGCATTTAGCGTCTAAACGCGACCCAACCGGTATCCAAACGCAAAGCAACGGGGTACCTGTCTCAACCGGGCGGACGGCTGGCGTGCTCATTGTCTGTTTTCTGTCAAAAAACAAAGTGGATATAGCCGTGTGTCGTTTTCGTTTTGCATAAATATTATCTTTATGCGCATAAATATTCGGTTGGCGGCAGTATATTGTTGGCTGATGTTTTGTTTACATTTTATGGCGCCGGCATATTGACGTGCCGATGTTTTTTTGATAAATGACATCCGGTATCGGAAAAATTCGTATCTTTGCAATAAGACAGGCTACACCTTGACCCAGGATGACGTGCGTGTCGGAAGATTTGAGACATGTTTCGCGGCTCTCTGTTTGCGCTGTCTTTGAATAAGCGGAAAAAACTGTTGATTACTAAAACATACAACTTATTATATGAAGAAAAACGACATTCGCCTGGGCGGCATGATGGCTGCGCTGAGCGTCGTTCCGGCAGCCTCTCAGGCGGCAGACAACAGCCCGAAGGCCACTCCGGACAGGCCTAACATCATTTTCATACTTGCGGACGATATGGGATATGGAGACCTTTCGTGTTTCGGCAGCAAGCATGTGAAGACACCCAACATAGACCGGCTGGCGGCCACCGGCACCACCTTCACACAGTGCTATGCGGGCAGCGGAATATCATCCCCGTCGCGTTGCGCCCTTATGACCGGAAAGAACACAGGCAATACCACGATCAGGGACAACACGTGCACGGCCGGCGGCATAAAGGGGATAAAGATTTCGCCGAAAGGCGATACCACGTATATACGCCGGGCAAACCTGTTGCCTACGGACACTACTCTGGCCACGGTGGTGGGCGCGGCGGGTTACCGCACGTGTCTGGTGAACAAGTGGCATCTCGACGGGTACGACCCGCTGTCGGCTCCAAACCATCGTGGCTTCGATGAGTTCTACGGATGGACGATAAGCACGGTTCACTCAAACTCGCCTTATTATTATCCGTATTATAGGTTTGCGGGCGACAGTCTGATAACGATAGACGAGAATGCGCACGACCGGCATGTGAAGCACAACACGGATCTTTCAACCGAAGACGCCATCAAGTTCATCCGACGCAACAGGGAGAACCCGTTTTTCCTTTATCTGGCATACGACGCGCCGCACGAGCCTTATATCATCGACAACACCGTGTGGTATGACGACCGGGACGACTGGTCGGCCGACACCAAGCGGTATGCCGCCCTCATTACCCACATGGACGAGGCGATAGGCAGGCTGATTGCCGAGCTTGACAAAATGGGGCTGAGGGAAAATACTCTCGTGATATTCGCGTCTGACAACGGGGCGGCCGTGCAGGCACCGATTGCCGAGCTTAATTGCAATGCGGGCTTCCGGGGACGCAAGGCACAGTTGTATGAGGGCGGCATCCGTGTGCCAATGATTGTCAACCAACCTGGGCGTGTGCCGGTACGCAAGCTTGAAAACCTTGTTTATTTCCCCGACATCATGCCCACGTTCGCCGCTCTCACCGGAGCGACGTCCGCACTGCCGCAGAGGCTCAACGGCATGAACATACTGCCGCTGTTCTACGGCGGAGAGGCGGATACGGACGACAGGCTGTTGTACTGGGAGTTTCCTGGAAAGCAGCGCGCCGCGCGTCGGGGCGACTGGAAGTGCGTGACAATAAAGCCTGGCAGGCCGCTCGAACTGTACAACCTGAAAGACGACCCGGAGGAACGTGTCAATCTGGCCGACAAGTATCCGGAGATGGTGAAACGGTTTGACGAGGAGATGAAAGCCATGCGCACACCGTCGCCAAATTGGCCGCTTGAAGGTGAGACATTCTGATGTGTCAAAACGAATGTGACTGTATGCTCGTCGTTTAATCACTATTTATCGGCAAGTATTCCATTGCATCTTCCCGTTGTTGATTTTTTTATTATCTTTGCATCAGACAGGCTGCGTCTCGGTAATTTGAAACGAGTTTCATTACACTCGACTTGCACTGTCTTTGTCCTCGACTTGCGTAGCCTTGTCGACTGAATACGATAATAATAAAGATGCGACAACTATTATATATAGCGGGTATACTGATGTTTCTCACGGTGGGTTGCGGGAGAAACGATGACACGGGGCACATCAGTGAGGAGACAAGAAGACGGTTGAGGACTCTTGACGACTCGATAGATGCCATGTCGCCAAAATCATTGTCAATGATAGCGGGCGGCATGGCATCTGCCGTTGACAGCCTGACATGGTATGGATATTACCTGAGATACGCGAGATATTACTATCTGTCGCAGACTCCCGACTCCATGTTGCCGTACATCGACCGTACGCTCGATTTCGCGGATGGTCGCAAGCCCGGGCCGGCGGTGAACGGAATAAAGGCTTTCGCCCTTGAATTGAAAGCCGACTACAGCCACATGTACCGTAAAAATCACGATGAGGTGATAGGCCTTCACACCGAGGCTTACGACTTGATGATGAGGAGCGACAATAAGGGAAGTCTCCCCGAGATCTGCGCTAACCTTGCGGATGCCTATGCGCAAATCAGCGACATGGCACAGGCGGCCGCCTGGTATCGGCGGGCGCTGTTTCTTGTCGATTCGCTGAAAATGCCCGACACGAAAAACATTACCCTCTATCTCGGACTTGCCAACATATACATGCAGCTCAAAGACTATGACTCTTCGCTGCGCTACTATCAGGAGACGAGCAGATACTACGACCTCATGGCACCGAACATGCAGGCTTATTATCTAAATAATTTCGGCAATTACTATTATTACAGAAAAGATTACGGTGAGGCGCTCAAAGTGTTCCTCAGACTGGAAAGCATGCTTGACAAATACGGAAACGACGGAATGGCAATGGCTACGTGCCGTGTGAACCTTGCCGATGTGTACTTGAACCTTGGCGACGATTTGAAAGCCGAGGAGTATGTGGCGCAGGCTGAGCGGTTTTTCGCCGGCCACAGTGTGTATGCGGGAATGTATTACGCCAACTCGATACGCATCGCACTGGCGGTGAAGGCAGGACGGCCGCATGAGGTTGGGAAGATAATCGCGTCGGAGAAGTTTGCCGCTCCGGGTGATCATGCGCTCGTGGGGATACGCAACAAGTACATGAGGCTGTATCATGAGAGTACGGGCGGATGGAAAGCGGCCCTGAGAAGTCTCGAGGACGAGATGCGCGTGAGCGACTCGATAGAGGAGGCACGCAGCCACATGAGGGCTTCGGAGATCATGCAGAGACTCAAGGAGGACACGCTGTTGCTGCATCATGCCATTGAGATGAACGCCAAGGATATCGAGCTTAGGAACATGTGGGGCGTGGTGGCGGCGATAGTGGTGCTGACGCTGGTGGTCGCAATGCTCTGGGGCACATACACATACAAGCGTAAGCTGCGTACGGAGATGGACATGATGTATCTCAGGCTGGCGAACGTTAGAAACAGGATATCGCCGCATTTCATGTTCAACGTGCTGAACAATCACATGCATACCATGCGTGCGGAAGAGCGTGAGAGGCTGATGATGCTCGTGAAACTGCTGAGAGCGGATCTCGACATGTCGAGAAACATGTTCATCAGTCTTGCCGACGAGATTAATTTCGTAAAGTATTACGTTGATATCGAAAAGCCCATATTGGGCGATGATTTTGAATTTACGGTGGAAGTGCCCGACGATGGGACGCTTTCGGAAATCAGCGTGCCGTCCATGTTTGTGCAGATACTGGTGGAAAATTCAATAAAGCACGGCCTGAAAGGGAAAGACGGGACAAAGCGGCTGATTATAAAGGTGGATGCACTGCCCGGCTGTACTGTTGTCACGGTAGCCGACAACGGCAACGGATTTGACATGAGCCGTGTGCGTAGCGACAGGACAAGGACCGGGCTTGACATAATACGCCATACCATACGCATTATAAACGAAAGGAGAAAGCGGAACTTTATGAGGTTCGACATATCAAACCTGACGGATGGTGACGGAAATACGGCTGGGTGCGAGGCAAGGCTTACGATACCGGCCGATGTGCGGCCGTGAGTGAGGCGGATGTAACAAAACGAAACTGATATATGAGTATGAGAATAATAATAGTTGATGACGACAAACCGGCGATAGAGTCCCTGTCGGACGCTCTTGTCAATTTTCCCGATGTGGAAATAGTGGGCATGGCGCTGACAGGCGAGAGCGGACTGAGACTGGTGGAGGAACTTGAACCGGACGTGCTATTTCTCGATGTGGAAATGCCTGACATGTCGGGGCTTGACTTTCTCGCTACGATGAACGGCGGTGGGGTTGACTGCGATGTGGTGATATGCACCGCTTTCGATAATTACATGCTGTCGGCGTTCAGGCAGCAAGCATTTGATTTCCTTCTGAAGCCGGTGGATTCGGACGAGTTGGAGATAGTGATGCAGCGGCTGACGGAGAAGAGGGACAGGCGTGGAGCAAGGCTTGCGGACGGCATGAAAAAGCCGGATGAGGGCACTTTCATATTCTATACCAACTCGGTGGATTTCAGGATGGTGAAGATAAAGGATATAGGAGTGTTCCAGTATAATCACGAGATGCGCTCGTGGGAAGTTGTGGTGGCGGGATGCAAAACCCCGATAAGGCTTAAAAGGAATATGACAAACGACAAGATACTGTCTATCGACAACCGCTTCAGACAGGTAAACCAGAAATATATCATCAATATCGATTATCTCTTCGAGGTGAAAGACAATGTATGCTGTTTCTATCCGCCTTTCGAAAATATCGGATATGTGAAGGTGGGAAGCTTCTTCCGACGCCGGTTCATAGAGCGGTTCAATAAGTTCTGAGGCTTGTCTCCGATTTCTTGGGTTGCGGCGTTCTTATAGTGCTTTAGGAATACCGGGATCATAAAAAAAACAAACTGTGCCAGGCTGTTGTTTCAGTTTGACACAGTTTTTCTTTTTCCGTCATTCATGGCAGTCTTCTACTCTCTGCCGTAGAGGGCTTGTTTGCCGAGCTTTTCCTCGATCCTTATCAACTGGTTGTACTTGGCCGTGCGGTCGGTGCGGCTCAGCGAGCCGGTTTTTATCTGTCCTGAGTTTGTGGCCACGGCAATGTCGGCAATCGTGGTATCCTCAGTCTCTCCCGAGCGATGGCTTATCACGGTTGTGTAGCCGTGGCGGTGAGCCATTTCGATGGCATCGAGTGTCTCGGTGAGCGTCCCTATCTGGTTTACCTTTATGAGAATGGAGTTTGCCGCTCCCATCTCTATGCCCTTGCCGAGAAACTCGACGTTGGTGACAAAGAGATCGTCGCCCACCAGCTGGCACTGTCCGCCGATGGCTTTGGTCAGTTTTACCCATCCGTTCCAATCGTTTTGGTCGAGTGCGTCTTCAATGGAGTCTATCGGATATTTGGTTATCAGGCGTTCCAGATACGCTATTTGCTCCTCGTCACTGAGCTTCTTGCCGTGCTGTTCTTTCGGCATGCCGTTTTTGAGCCTGCTGTAATCGTAGTAGAACTTGCCGTTTTCGATCACCGAGAACTCACTCGCCGCGCAGTCGATGGCTATCGTGACGTCGGTTCCGGGAGCGTAGCCGGCATTGCTGATGGCAATCATGATGCAGTCCAGAGCGTCCTCGATACTGTTAAGTGCCGGGGCGAACCCGCCCTCATCGCCTACCGCCGTGGTCAGGCCGCGGTGCTTCAGCAGGGCTTTGAGCGCGTGAAACACTTCCGCTCCCATCCTTATCGCTTCTCTTTCGGTGCTTGCGCCCACGGGGCGTATCATGAATTCCTGAAAGGCTATGGGGGCATCGGAGTGTGCTCCGCCGTTTATTATGTTCATCATCGGTACCGGCATGACGTATGCGTTCGCTCCGCCGAGATACCTGTATAACGGCAGACGGAGGTAGTTTGCGGCCGCATGGGCCACCGCGAGCGACACTCCGAGTATGGCGTTGGCTCCGAGCAGCAGTTTGGCCGGTGTGCTGTCGAGTTTTATCATCGCCTCGTCGATGGTGCGCTGTTCCAGCGCCGATAGCCCTATCAGTGCCGGTTCGATGATGTTGTTCACGTTTTTCACGGCTTCCAGCACACCCTTTCCGCAATAACGTCTTTCGTTTCCGTCGCGCAGTTCAAGTGCTTCGTGTTCTCCGGTGGAAGCTCCCGACGGTACAGACGCTCTTCCTGTGATGCCCGATTCGAGGGTCACTTCAACCTCGACAGTCGGGTTTCCCCTTGAATCGAGTATCTCTCTTGCATGTACTTTGTTGATATTCATGGCTTAAAAGTTTTTTGAATAGTTGATAATAACTTGGTTTATATGTGATAATGAGTTGGTTCTGATATAATGACCGTATCTTTTGTGTGCCCGCCTCACGTTTCCCTGCGTGCCTTGTACGGTGCAAATATAGTAAAAAAAGCCGTCCCACAGCGTGATAAGGCTCTGTAAGACAGCACTATTGTTTTATTTTATCTCTTTTTAGTTGATGTTTTGTTTATAAATGTTGAAAATCCGCTTTGCGCTCGAATATCATGCGTTTCCCGGTGGCAGGGTGGGTGAATTCGAGCCGGCAGGCGTGCAGAAAAAGACGCCCGGCTTTGTGTCCGTACAGTTCGTCGCCTGTTATCGGAGCATTGAGACCGTCGTGATGGGCGCAATGTACACGCAGCTGGTGTGTGCGTCCTGTCTCGGGATGCAGTTCGAGAAGTGTTGTTCCGTCTTTTGTTGCCACCGCACGCCATGTTGTTATTGCTTGTCTGCCTTTCGTCTTGTCTACAATCTGCATCGGACGGTTGAGCGTGTCGGGGCGTAGCGGCAGCGAAATGCGGCCGCTGCCGGTCAGTTCGGCATCTACCAGAGCGGCGTATGTCTTCTTTACGCTTCTCGTAAGAAACTGTTTTTGCAGGTTGCGGTAGGCCGCTTCGGTCTTTGCTATAACCAACAGTCCCGAGGTCGCCATGTCGAGACGATGCACTATCATGGGGCCGGTGGCGTCGGGGCATCGCTCACGCATAATGTCGAGCACCGATTGGCGGTTCGTCTTGCCGGGAACAGACAGCATTCCGGCCGGTTTGCATATTACGGCAATATGCCCGTCTTCGTATATTATGTCGGCCGTTTCATGGTTGTCGGCGGCCTGCGGGTCATCATCCACATCGAGTCCTTGCAGCATGTGGGTGAGTATCGGCAGGCATTTGCCGCGGCATGACGGGTAGTAGCGGCCGTGGTGGCGCACTTCCGACTTGGGTGACGCGCCCCACCAGAACTCAGCCATGCATACGGGATGCAGCCCGTGAGCGTATGCGTACTGCAGCAGTTTGGGCGCACAGCACTCTCCCGCACCCGCCGGTGGTACCCGTCCGGCAGTCTCTTTGAATATATCCGTGAGGTCACGGCATTCTCCACGGGCGTTAAGCATCTTGAATTGGGAGAACAGCCATGCCTGCAATTCATCCGACATGCGTCTCCGCCGTTCGCGGAGAGCGGCTATCTCGTTATCAAAAACGGCCAGGGCCTTTTCCGTTGCGGCTGTTGCCGCTGCGTGACGGAGCTTTATCCGTCGCAGTTCGGCCTTCAGATATTGGCTTTCCCGTATCAATCTGCCTTCCTCTTCCTGCGTCAGCCCGTCGGGACAGGCATTCCGTAGCGCGTCTCTTTCGGCCTTTGCCTGTCGCATTTTATGTCTGAACCCATCCTCCTCGGCGACCGCTTTGGCCTTAATGTCAGCCAGTTTGGCAAGCAACGACAGTCTCTTCTCGTTGTTTTCAAGTTCGGTCACCCGCTTGTTTACCGCCGTGATTTCCGCTTCACGCCTTTTGAATGTTCCGTCGGGGTGTTGGGCATCGAACACAGGCGGCACGAAAAACGGCAGGTCGTTGCGCCCGTCGAGCAATCCGGAGTAGGCCGCGAGATAATAAAGCCGCTCCCCTTGCTTCACAACAAGGACTCCGAACATCTTTCCCTCGTCGGCAAACGCCTTAATATCGCTTGCCGATATATAATCCTGTACCTCCCTGACGGCCGTTATGCACAGCTTGTGAGGCTCATAGCAGAATGGGAAGGTAAACCGTCCGGGTGGTTCTATCGTAGTGTCGAGAGGGTGAATAATGTCTGTCATGACGGCAAAGTTACGATTTTTTTTATTACCTTTGTATGTTCGGAAAACGATAATTATGCTTTCGCTGGCCGATAAGTGATTTCTATTAAAGGGATAAATGAGTCCTGTTGATGGGATAAACTCTTTTTGCGTAGGAAACAAGCAGTTCCTTATTAAGTGGATAAGCGCTTCCTTTTAAGTAAATAAATGCTTCCTTTTATAAATAAGTGCTTTGGGTAACGCTGATAAACACTTACTGTAGGGTAAATTTAAATGTTTTCGCATATATACAAATCAAATAAACAATCAGGCAAAATGAATAAACTACTGACATTGACAATCGTCATATTGATTTCTTTTACGGCCTACGGCCAAGGCGTTTACACCCGTGAATGCAATGACAAGGTGCTTCAAAAGAAAGCCGCCAAGTGGGTGAAGAAAGGAAAATGGCGCAACGGTTTTACCGCTGCCGCGCCTCACGAGACTGTAAACTCGGTGGAATTTTACGAGCAATATGCCAAGAATACCGACCAGTGGGAAGCCATGTTCCGCTGGCTTGCCTCAACGGACCTGCTCGCCATTCCCGCCGGCAAGCACCCGATAGAGGGTACGGAACTTGTGACAAGCGTGGAAGACAGTGAGAACGGAGAGCTTGCCAAGCGCCGCAGCGAGAGCCATTACCACCATGTCGACTTCCAATATGTTGTCAAAGGCACTGAACGATTCGGAATCATCGACCACAACACGAGCGAACCGAACACCAAGTACCGTCCCGACGTGATACATTACAGATACGATCCGGACAAGACACGGTTCTACGACTCCGCTACCGATAAGTTCTTTGTCTTCTTCCCGTCAGACTGGCACATCGCAAAGATAAAGACAGACGGTGACAGTCAGAAGATACGTGTGATAGTGGTGAAACTTGATTATAAGGAATGACATGGCCGAAACGACATCACCATTACTCGAACTGCAGCGGCAGCGGTTGTTGCTCGAAATGGAATACAATGCCGACAAGGAGACTTTTCGCCGCCAGACGGACGAGATGGGACTTCGGCGCATAGTAAAGAGGGGCGATGCGTGGTTCCCGTTGCGTGTCGCACGCAGTTATTACAACTCTCTCAACCAACTTGCCGTAGAGGTCTTCCGGCTAGCCGACATCGACATAGAGCATAATTTCGAGTGCGGACGTCCCGTTGTTTTCTTCACGGTTGAAGACAACGGGAATGCCGCCGGAAAAGAAAAAAGCTGTGGCGGAAGCGCGAAGAATACCCGGATAAAGCATGGTGTGACCGGTACGGTGAGCTATGTGGACGGCGACCGCATGGTGGTGACCGTTCCCGATGGAACGAATATCCTCGACTTGCAAGGAACCGGGAATGCCGGCTTGCAGTTGTCGTTCGACGAGACGAGCTACCGCACGATGTTCGCCGCTCTCGACCGGGTCATGCGCGGCAAAGGACGGCTCGGCTATCTGCGCGACCTCTTTTATTCAAGACAGAAAGCCGAGACGCTCACATTCTCCCCGTTGCGCTTCCCTTATCTCAACGCCACGCAGGAACAGGCCGTCAACAACGTGCTCCGTGCGAAAGACGTGGCCGTGGTTCACGGTCCTCCGGGCACGGGAAAGACCACCACTCTCGTGGAGGCCATATACGAGACGCTGCGGCGTGAGAGCCAGGTGCTCGTCTGTGCGCAGAGCAATATGGCCGTAGACTGGATATCGGAGAAACTCGTCGACCGTGGTGTTAATGTCTTGCGGATAGGCAACCCGACCAAGGTCAACGACAAGATGCTGTCTTTCACATACGAGCGGCGTTTTGAGGCTCATCCCGATTACCCGCAGCTTTGGAGCATACGCAAGGCCATCCGCGACTTGCGTGCCAACCGCCGGCGTGGCGATGAGCGGTGGCACGGCAAGTTGGAAAGCCTCAAAAGCCGTGCCACGGAGATAGAGATACGCATCAACGCCGAACTGTTCGCCGAGGCACGGGTTGTGGCTTCCACGCTTGTGGGCAGCGCCAACCGTCTGCTCGACGGCGCCAAGTTCTCCACTCTTTTCATAGACGAGGCCGCCCAGGCGCTCGAGGCGGCATGCTGGATACCCATCCGTCGTGCCGGCCGTGTGATATTTGCCGGCGACCACTGCCAGCTTCCGCCCACGGTGAAGAGCATAGCCGCCCTGAAAGCGGGTTTGGGCAAGACCCTCATGGAGCGCATCGTTGAGCGGAAGCCCGATGTGGTGACTCTTCTGCGCATGCAGTATCGCATGAATGAGGATATAATGCGTTTTCCGAGCGACTGGTTTTACGGCGGTGGGGTAGAGGCGGCGCCCGATGTCAGGTATCGCGGCATACTCGACCTGGATGTGCCCATGGAGTGGGTAGACACGTCGGAGTATGGCGACCTGGCGGAAGACGTGTCGTTCAAGGAACAGTTTGTCGGCGAGAACTTTGGCCGTATCAACAAGGCCGAGGCCGAACTGACATTGAAAACGCTCGAAGATTATTTCATAAGGATAGGCCGGCAGCGCATTATCGACGAGCGGATAGACGTGGGTGTCATCTCGCCGTATCGTGCCCAGGTGCAGTATCTGCGTCGGCGGATAGCCAAAAGCGAGTTTTTCAAGCCTTATCGACGTTCGGTTTCCGTCAATACTGTTGATGGTTTCCAGGGGCAGGAGCGCGATGTGATACTGATTTCGCTTGTTCGCTCCAACGACGAGGGGCAGATCGGTTTCCTGCGCGACCTCCGTCGCATGAACGTAGCCATCACCCGTGCCCGGATGAAACTCATAGTCCTCGGCAGCGTGCCTACCATGACCCGCCACCCGTTCTACCGCAAGCTGTGGGAATACGTCAAGGCGTTATAGATACCGGTTTTGCCCAATATAATATTCATTCGTACCCGAATTATTGATATCATTGTATCAGTTTTATTCTTCGATTCCCAAAAATATCATAATAAGTTTGTAATTCATTCCGGAACTATGCAAAGAAATAGGGAATTTAGGATTAAAAACTTATGCGTTTTGCGGAATATGGCAGTCGGATAAACATAAATCATGGGGCTGTTTAAAGCAGATATTCTTTTATCCTAAATGCGGAGATAAAGTTTGCGGGCAGGCGAAAGCATTATTGTTTCCGCCTGCCCGCACGGGTAGTTCAGTCCGTTAAGCGAGCTAAGTGTTTTTATTCTTCGATATTGCTCTTGAATTCTTCTATTGTCTCGGTTATCTCTTTGATGTACCGTAACTCTTTGGATAGCATCCAGAAAGCGAGACCAAGGCCTATTGCACTGCCGATTAAGGCTCCGGCCAGAAATTGCGAAAAACATGTCAAGGATATCCATATCAGCCATACGATAATGACGGGTATCTCTATCATCATCTGCAATTTCTCGTTGCGCTTGAACCTTATCAGCCACTCGCCCGCCTCTATCAGGTTGCCCGCGGCCAGTGTTTTCATGCCTCTTGTATTGATGAAGTTATATACTGCCTCGCAAATCATTAACAGGAATATGAAGATGCTCGCTCCTATGGGCATTCCTATCTTGTTGAAGAGAGAGTAGAGCATCGGTATCAGCACCACGCAAGCCACGCTGATATACCTGTTCATGTTTCTTATCCACATGATTTTCGAGTGCGTGGCCTCGCGCAACATCTTGTCGCTTACGATTGTCTGCTTGTCCAGTTTCTCTTTGAATATGGTGAGCTGCTTTTTGAGTTGCTCCATTTCGTTGTTGTTGATGATATTATTTTCCATTGTCGCACGTTTTAAGTTATTGTTGTTTTTTAAATATCGTTTTATTATTATTGCCGTCCCGTTTATTTCCTCTCGGCTTCGTCGCTCATTTTCCTGAGCTGTTCCTTTATTCGGTACAGTTTGACCGATACGTTCTTCGCGCTTATTCCCATCACGGCCCCGATGTCGTCGTAGCTCATGTTCTCGAGCCACAGCATGATGACGGCGCGATCGAACGGTCCGAGTCTCGCTATCCGTTTCCTTAGCATTTCCATTTGCAGCGAGTTGTTGTCCGTATCTTCAAACGGGTTCATGTCTATCCGCAACGGTACACGTCGGACGGTTTTCCGTTTCTTCCTGTCCAGCGATACGCATACGTTGAGGCTCACTCTGTATATCCATGTCTTTATGTCGCTGCGTCCTTGGAACGTGTCGAAGTTTATCCACAGGTTCATGAGTACCTCTTGAAAGAGGTCGTTCACCTCGTCCTGGTCTTTGGAAAACATGTAGCAGACGGTGTAAATCGTGCTCTTGTGCGTGTGTACCATCCGCTCAAATTCCTTCTCGTTCTTTTTCATCATGTTGATTTTATTGAAATCGTTCTGCACGTTAGTCGCAAGAACGTTGGAAAAACTACAGCGAAAGTAATCTTTTTTTGTTCATCCGCATATTTTTTATCCGGTTATATCGCTAAGTGTATCGTAATGAGGCTTGTTTTGACGTACTTTTTATATTAAATTTGTGCATGTTGAAATCAATTTAAATGCTGAAGCGATGATAAATATTTACAAAACCGATAATGTTCTCTGCTTGCCTGTAGTCATGAATTGCATATTTATGCGGTTTTTGCCGACTGTGATATTTGACAGTTCGCCACCGGTATCATGCCTGTTTACATATTAATGCACGTTTGGTGTATCTCTGCCGTCTGTATGTGGCAGTGGCATCAGGCTTCCGACATATGGTGTCGGAAGCCTTTTTTTGTTTTCGGATGATTGTTTTTTATGCTTCATTCGGCAGCCGATTGCCTTGCAACGGGATACTGAACGGAAGCCAACGGGATACTAAACGGAAGCTGACGGGATACTGAATGGAAACCAACGGGTATCCCGTTGCGAGATGGCGGCCGGTGTCTGTAGGTAAAAGGGATTTTGTGTCAAAAAACAAAGGATTTCTTATCCGTTTTCATTCTTCTATTGTATAAATATTCGTTTATACTCCGGATTTGAGTATATGGTTTACAATGGTTTTTGTGTGACTTATATTTTACAATGCGTAAAAACGGCTTAATCAAATCCGTCTGTTAGGGATTAATTGAGATTGGTATTTGCAATTCGAGCAAATAGCCATGTCTTGGTGGAAAGCATTGTGTGATATGTCGAGGCTATGACACGGCAAGGTGTCAATGTAAATGTGTGACTGCCGGTGAAAGCCGGAAAAGTGAAGGGGCATATTCGTAGCTGTGTCCAACAGCATGGAATATGCCTCCACCGGTTTGTGAGCCGTTATGTGGCTCGAAAAGGGGAAAAATTATGATATAAATGTGCCGTGGCAGGCTGTGTCCATCCGCCTACGGCACACTTATGCGTTTGTCAGAAGTTGTAGCCGAGGCTTATCATCCAGTTTCTGTCTTTCACGTTATCGTAGTCGTCATTGGTTTTTATGACGTTGGACAGGCCGAGCTGATAGGCAAATCCCAGGTAGTAGTGGTTGCTGAACGTCAGACCGGCGCCAAACTGCAGACCGCAGTTGAATCGGTTGGCACCGTAATTGTCGTCTCCGTCGCCAAAGAAATCTACTTCATATGAATCATCATCATTCCATTCAGCCTTTATCTTGCCACCGATACCGTATCCGAAGTAAGGGCCGGCGTTAATCTGCAGTTGCAGGGCATCGCTGAAGTCGTAGCGGTAGGAAGCCAATATCGGGATTTCGAGATACATGGGCTTTGATGTCTCGGTATATTCGTCTTCCTTGTATTTATGGCCTTTATTCTGGAAGAAAAGTCCGGTCTGCACGTACAGGCTTTGCATCAGGGGAATGTCGGCCGTAACTCCGATGTGAAACGCTGTGCGGTTTCCCGGAGAGATGGAAACCCCGTTCTCATCAGATGCCGATGCGTTCGCAATATTCATACCTGCGCGTATTCCGAATTCAATACCGCCCTCGGCCTTTTCCGTAGAGAAGAAAGAGGAAGAAGAACTGCTTGCGCGCTGTGCCGAAGCAGTCAGTGAAAGTACCGCACATGCGATAACCAATAAAGTCTTTTTCATTTCAAAAAGAGTTTAATTAATAATTATGTGAACTAAAAAAATAATTACATGTTGAAGTCCATTCGCCACACGTTGTAGATCCTGTCGGCCGATCCGCGCTGTGATAGGAAGAATATGCTCCGTCCGTCGCGCGACCATATAGGTGACAGGTCGTTGCCGGGGTGGTATGTGAGCTGGGTCAGCTGCGTGCCGTCCGTGCGGATAACGAAGATATCGGTATTGTCGATGCCCTCTTTCTCCGACTTGCTGCTGCCGGTGACGAGCAGCCATTTGCCGTCGGGCGACAGTTGAGGGGTGGTGAAGCTCTTGCCCGGCTGTGTGAGTATGACCTCTTCCACGCCCGTCTCGAAGTTTATGCGCCATATCTCGCTCTCGTTCTTGTCGGTGAAGCGTGCGCAGTAGATGGTGTGCTTGTTGCCCGGAATGAGACATGCCGTCATACCGCGTGAGTAGTTGGAGAAAAGGTTTGTCTTGCGGTCATAGCTCCAAAGGCTGTAGCTCGAGCGTCCCTCGCCGCGATGAAAGAATATTGTGTTGCCGTCGGGACTCAGCACTCCGCCGTAGTCGTTGTCCGTTCCGTTCGATATCTGGCGCACCACCGTGCCCTGGTTGGCGTCTACGAGATATACGCCGTGGTGTCCGCCCCTCGCTTCGGTGAAGCAGAGAGTGCTGCCGTCGGGGCTCCATGTAAATCCCTCCACGTTGGTGCGGAACGTGCGCTGCACGCTGGGACCGCCCTTCGAGGCACTCTTTATCATTACGTTTGTTGTCTTGTTTTTCTCGTTGATATATCCTATGCGCTTGCCGTCGGGCGAGAGGGCTATCTGTGGTATCACCCACCAGTCGAGCACGCTGGTCTTCTTTGAACCGAAAATGCTTGAAGCCTTGGCCACGAGGCCGCCCTCGTAGTCGGACACGTTGTCGGCATCCTCGGTGATTTTCTCAAATTTCACTCCGCCCTCCTCAGGCACGAACACCACCGAATAGTCGAATTTGACTTTCTTTGCTCCGGCAGCCGATGCTATCAGTGCCAGTGCCATGACTGTGAAAATAGTCCTTTTCATTGCTTGTCCTTATCGTTTTTGTTAATAATAAAGTGCATATGATTATTGCTGCCGCGCATGCGGAATGGCATGAGCGGTAATACGGCGGGCAGACTGACGCTCTGAAGTGGCAATGTGCCACGCCATACCGGAGGAAACGACAGACTTGGCAGGCTACCGGCATAAGCCGGAATCGCCACGTCTGTGTCCATAAGAACAAACCTTTCATAATTGGCCGTTATTTAGGGGTTCTTCTTTGCAATAAAAACATGGTGAAACAAAAGAGCGGGCGTCTTCTTCACATTCATTTATCGCCCCAAGGGAACGGCCAAGCACCCCGCGTAAGATAAAAAACTAAAAGGAGAATACGCCCGCATACAGGCGTATCTAATCCCTTTATTCTCTTACGCTTCTCAATTAATTATTGGCCGTTATTTTGAGACGAGAACGAAGTTCATAAACACGTATTTCACTCAAATGTTCACTGTCCTCTCCGTGGAAAGGACAGTGCAAAGATAGTGTTTTTTTTCGTAGCGGACAACATTATGTGTAAAAAAACGAACGTAATATGCCGAATTGCATTATTTGGAGGTTTGCCATGTGATTGTAACTGTTTTTTTGTAAATTTGCGCATTCAGACAATACTATTAACCATAAACTAAAAAAACAGGTATGATGATGAAGAGAACGTATTATGTAATTAGGTATGTGGCCGGACGTGTACGGCTGACGGCATGCCTTGCGGCCCTGTCTGCCGCTTCGGTGCTTGTGGCCCGAGAGAGCGGCAGCCGGCTCACACTCCATTACGACCGGCCGGCCGAACACTTCGAGGAAGCCCTTGTGATAGGCAATGGCACGCTGGGAGCCGTGGTGTATGGCGGCACGCACACCGACCGCGTTTCGCTCAACGACATTACCTTGTGGACGGGAATGCCCGACACGGAGGTGACAACGCCGGGAGCGCACAAAGCCCTTCCCGAGATACGCGCGCTGCTCGACAAGGGTGACTATCGCGCCGCTGACCGCGCCAACAGGAAAATACAGGGGCACTACTCCGAGACATATCAGCCTCTCGGTCAACTCACGATAGAACATATTGATAATATGGCGAGGAAAACAACCGGTTACCGGCGTTGTTTAGACATAGACAGAGCCGTGGCGTCGACAAGCTACCGGACGGCCGGCGGAGAGTTTTCCACTGACTATTTCGCCTCGGCTCCCGACTCGGTGATAGTGATAAGGATGAGAGCCGGCGGAGAGAAGATCAACGCCGTGCTGCGGTTCAAGTCGCAACTGCCGTGTTCCGTGACATCGGCCGGTGGAGAGATTGTTGCCGAGGGATATGCGGCACACAAGTCGTATCCGAGCTATTACAAGGGTGTGGCCGACGACGAGCGGATAATATATGACCCGTCGCGCGGAATACGTTTCCGGACCGTCATCCGTGCCGTGGACAAGAGCGGCACGGGGCGCATAGTTTCTTATCCTTCCGGTGACTTGAAGATAGAGGGATGCGGCGATGTGCTGGTATTCGTGACCAATGTGACGAGCTTCAACGGATTTGACAAAAATCCCGTTACCGAGGGCCGCGACTACCGTGCGCTTGCCAAGAGGCGTATAGGCCGTGCGGTGAAAAAGACATACGACGAGCTTTATCATACTCATCTATATGACTATCAGCGCCTTTTCGGGCGGGTGAGCCTCGACCTCGGAAAGACAGACCCTGTCATCGCAGCCATGCCCACTGACCGGCAGTTGCGGTTGTACACAGAGGAAAACCAGATCAATCCGGAGCTGGAAGCGCTCTATTTCCAGTATGGGCGCTATCTGCTCATATCGTGCTCGCGCACCGAGGGGGTGCCCGCAAACCTGCAAGGGCTGTGGAACGAGAAGATAACGCCGCCTTGGAGCTGCAACTACACGGCCAACATCAACCTTGAAGAGAACTACTGGGCGGCCGAGACGGCCAACCTGAGCGAGATGCACCGCCCGCTGCTCACCTTTATCGGTAATCTGGGCAAGACGGGAGAGACTACGGCCCGAGAGTATTACGGTGTAGGCCGCGGCTGGTGTCTCGGGCATAACACGGATATATGGGCCATGACCTGCCCGGTGGGCCTTCATGCCGGCGACCCGTCGTGGGCCTGTTGGAACATGGGCGGGGCGTGGGTCAGCACGCATATATGGGAGCACTATCTCTTCACTCAGGACAAGGCGTTTCTCCGGGCCAACTATCCGCTGCTCAAGGGAGCGGCCGAATTTTGCGTTGGTTGGCTCACAGAGAAAGACGGCCGGCTGCTGACATCGCCCGGCACGTCGCCCGAGAACAAGTTCATAACCCCCGAGGGATATTCCGCCGCCACTTCGTATGGTAATACTTCCGACCTTGCCATGATACGTGAGTGCCTGATCGACGCACGGGATGCGGCACGGGAGCTTGGCATCGACCGGGACTTCATACGTACTGCCGACAGGACGCTTGCCCGTCTGCAACCATATAAGGTAGGTAAGGACGGAAACTTGCAGGAGTGGTATCATGACCTGAAAGACAGTGACCCGCAGCACCGCCACCAGTCGCACCTGTTCGGGCTTTATCCCGGCCACCATCTGTCTGTCGGTGCCACTCCCGACCTTGCCAGGGCATGTGCCCGCACGCTTGAAATAAAAGGCGACAAGACCACGGGATGGAGCACGGGATGGCGTGTGAACCTCTATGCCCGCCTGCTCGATGCCGACGGAGCCTATCACATATACCGCAAGCTGTTGAGCTATGTCAGCCCCGACGGATATAAAGGAGCGGACGCCCGTCGCGGCGGTGGCACATATCCCAATCTGCTCGATGCCCACTCCCCGTTCCAGATAGACGGCAACTTCGGCGGCTGCGCCGGAGTGATAGAGATGCTCATGCAGTCGACCCCGGCTGAGATAACGCTTCTTCCCGCACTGCCGGGGCAGTGGAGCGAGGGAAGTGTGAGCGGGATATGCGCCCGCGGAGGTTTCGTCGTGGATATGAGCTGGAGCGGCGGCCGCGTCACCGGACTTAGGATCGCTTCTCGCCGGGGCGGCAGCACTACAGTGAAATACAACGGCCGCTCAAAGCGCCTGAACCTGCGTGGCGGAGAGACGGTAACCTTGCTTTAACATTTTATTTACATAAAAGCCCAAAGATGGTTAAGATGTGTTTTGTAATGCTTGGCCTGTGGGAAATAATTGCTACTTTTGTGCCGTAATAAAACAGTAATAACAATAAAAAGGATAAGATTATGAAAGGAATAGTAAGAAGAATTGTCATGATGATTATGGGTGTTTTCATGTTGGGTGCCACGGCTACGGCGGGCAACGGCAAGGCAATAACACTGACAGACCTGCCTTGTATGGCACAGAAGACCATAAAGGTTTATTTCGGCAAGAAGAAAGTGGCGATGGTGAAGATGGAGACAGGCTTCTTCGAGAAGACGAGCTATGACGTGGTGTTCACCAACGGCGATAAGATAGAGTTTGACGGAAACGGAAACTGGAAAGATGTGTCTGTAAAGACAGGTGCGGTGCCGGCCGCTCTCGTCCCGCAGGCAGTCAGGACATATCTGAAAGCCAACTATCCGAGAACCAAGGTCGTGGAGATAGACAAGGGTCGCGGCAAGTGCGAGGTGAAGCTGTCTTCCGGACTTGAAATAACATTCGACAACAACTATAATGTGATAGATATAGATGACTGACGGCGCATGGCCGGTATGTTAAAAAAAACATAAGTAATCGGCCGATGTTTGTATGTAATGTGTAAAAAGATTATCTTTGCTGTCCCGTTTGAATTCAGACGGGACAGTTTTTTGGGAATAAAAGAAAACACGTAATATATAAAGACAATGAAAATGAAGAAAGTATTGACCGCAGTGTGCGCCGTAGCGGCGTTGGCATCGTGCGGAACGAGCGGCAAGGTGGGTTCTGTTTACAGACTCGGAGGTGAGTGGAACATAGTAAAAGTGAACGGACATGAAATTAAAGAGGCAGATGTGGAGAAAGCACCGTTCATCGGTTTCAACGTCGCTGAAAGCAGGATATACGGCAGCACGAGTTGCAATAATCTCATGGGAGGAATGACAGCCGACGGCAAGACAGGCAAGATAAGCTTCGGCCACATGGGCAGCACACGGATGATGTGCGCCAAGATGGATGTGGAGCAGAAGGTGCTCGATGCGCTCAACAGTGTGGAGAAATTCAAGCTCGTGGGCGATAATAAGCTGGAACTGGCAGACAAGTCCGGCAAGACGGTGATGGAATTGAAGAAAAAGTAATGCTCACGATCCCCCTAAAGGGGCGTGATACCGCCACGGGTATGGCGGTTCTGTATTCCCGGCGGGCGGTAAAGCCCGGTTTGGAATGAAAACAGGAAAACAGGGACACGGAGAATGCGGGATATATATCGGTTGTGCCGATGATAATCCGTATCTCCGTGTCCCTGTTTTCCTATGTGGACGTTTTGCAGTATTCTCATAAAAATAATCTCATGACCTTGGTTTTCTCGCCGTTTATGCGTATTTTTGCGCAGCGATAGAAATCCAAGCAAAAAGACATGAGCAAGAATATCCCCAACGAGTGGAATGATTTTCTGTTGAAAGACGTGTCGTTCGTCAATCTGATGACGCACCGAATATTCAACGTCCTCATCGTAGCTAACCCATACGACGCATTCATGCTTGAAGACGACGGGCGGGTAGACGAGAAAATCTTTGATGAGTATATGGATCTCGGACTGCGGTATCCGCCGACATTCACGCAGGTGAGCACGACGGAAGAGGCTCGCGAGGTGATGAAGACATCGGATATCGACCTTGTGATCTGTATGCCCGGAAACGCCGACAACGACGCTTTCGATGTGGCGCGTGACGTGAAGGCCTGTTCGCCGAACATTCCGTGCGTTGTGCTCACGCCGTTCTCCCATGGCATCACGCGGCGTATGAAAAACGAGGATCTGTCTATCTTCGACTATGTGTTCTGCTGGTTGGGAAACACCAATCTCATACTCTCTATAATAAAACTCATCGAAGACCAGATGAACATAGAGCATGACATAGGCGAGGCCGGCGTGCAGGTGATATTGCTTGTGGAAGACAGTATCAGGTTTTATTCGTCGATACTGCCGAATCTGTATAATTATATTCTCCAGCAAAGCAAGCGCTTCTCCACGGAAGCGCTCAACCCTCATGCGGCAGCGCAGCGGAAGAGAGGCCGTCCGAAGGTGGTTCTTGCCCGTAACTATGAGGAGGCGATGGCGATATACGACAAATATTCGGGAAATATGCTCGGAGTGATAAGCGACACGCGCTTCGCCAAGGACGGTGCGGATAACAGGGACGCAGGTCTGGAACTGCTGCGTGAGATAAGACGGCGCGACGAGTATATCCCGTTGATACTGCAGAGTTCGGAAACAGTGAATGCGGCTAGGGCGAAAGCAGAGGGCTTCCGCTTTGTTGACAAGAACTCGAAGAAGATGAATATAGACCTGCGCAACCTCATGGAAGAGCACATGGGCTTCGGGGATTTTATCTTCCGCGACCCGGTCACGCATGCCGAGGTGATGAGGATAAGCACATTGAAGGAATTGCAGGACTGCATATTCACCATCCCTAACGATTCGATGCTTTATCATGTGAGCCGCAACCACATGAGCAGATGGCTCAGCGCACGTGCAATTTTCCCGGTATCGGCATTCCTGAAACACGTCACATGGCACAAGTTGCAGGACGTGGATGCCCACCGTCAGATAATATTCGATGCCATAGTGCAGTACAGAAAGATGAAAAACATAGGTATCGTGGCTGTGTTTGACCGTGGAAAGTTTGATGCTTACGGGCATTTCGCTCGCATAGGAGACGGCTCTCTCGGAGGAAAGGGCCGCGGCCTGGCGTTTCTCGACAATATAATCAAGCGTCATCCGGAGTTCAACCGCTTCCCGGGAGCAAAAGTGTCCATACCTCGCACGGTGGTACTCTGCACCGATTTCTTCGATGAGTTCATGGACTCCAACAACCTGTATCAGATTGCCTTGAGCGACGCTGGCGACGAAGAGATACTCGCGCACTTCCTGAAAGCACAGTTGCCGGACTCTCTGATAGCCGATTTCTATACGTTCTTCGATGCCGTGAAGTCACCGATAGCCGTGCGCTCGTCGTCTCTTCTCGAAGACTCACACTATCAGCCGTTTGCCGGAATATACTCGACATACATGATACCGTATCTTGAAGATAAGTATGAGATGGTGAAAATGCTTGCAGCTGCCATCAAGGGTGTGTATGCGTCGGTGTTCTACAAGGACTCGAAGGCGTACATGACGGCCACGAGCAATGTGATAGACCAGGAGAAGATGGCGGTGATATTGCAGGAAGTGGTGGGTCACAGGTATGGCGACAGGTATTATCCGAATTTCAGCGGTGTGCTGCGCTCGCTCAATTATTACCCTATTGGCGACGAAAAGTCGGAAGAGGGCATTGTAAATCTCGCTCTCGGACTGGGTAAGTATATCGTGGACGGCGGTCAAACGCTTCGCGTCAGCCCGCATCATCCGCATCAGGTGTTGCAAACCAGCGAGATGGAGACGGCCCTGCGTGACACACAGACACGTTTCTACGCTCTCGACATGAAGAATGTTGGCACGGATTTAAAGGCCGACGACGGGTTTAATATACTTAATCTGAGGGTTAAAGAGGCCGACAAGGACGGTTCGTTGAACTATATAGCGTCTACTTTCGATCCATACGATCAAATCATCCGTGACGGCATATATGAGGGCGGACGCAAGGTAATATCGTTCTGTGGGGTGCTGCAACAAGGCGTTTTTCCACTGCCGGAACTGTTGCAGACGGCTCAGAAGTGCGGGGCGGACGAGATGAAGCGTCCTGTTGAGATAGAGTTCGCGTGCAATTTGAATGCCGATAAGACAGGAGAACTTTATCTGTTGCAGATACGTCCGATAGTGGATAGCAAGCAAGTGCTTGACACCGACCTGCAAGCGATTGCCGACGAGAGCTGTCTGCTGCGCTCTCACAACTCGCTCGGTCATGGAATAAGCGAGGATGTGACGGATGTTGTGTATGTGAAGACAGATGAGAACTTCACTGCCACCAACAATCCGGACATAGCGAGGGATGTGGAAGCTATTAACCGCAGGTTCCTTGACGAGGGAAAGAACTATATTCTGATTGGTCCCGGGCGTTGGGGGTCGAGCGATTATTGGCTCGGTATTCCCGTGAAGTGGCCGCATATAAGTGCCGCCAGGGTGATTGTAGAGGCCGGATTGAAGAACTATCGCGTGGATCCGAGCCAGGGAACGCACTTCTTCCAGAACCTGACATCGTTCGGGGTGGGGTATTTTACGGTCAACCCATATAACGGTGACGGTATATGCCGCACCGACCTGCTCGACAGCATGCCGGCTGTGACTGAGACCGAATATATCCGTCACGTCAGGTTTGACCGCCCGTTGAAGATAATGATGGACGGAAAGAAGCAGGAGGGAGTGGTTGTGATGAGCGAGTGAGACTGTAGATCGGCAGTCCGGATGGTGTGTTCCAAAATCTAATAGGCCGTCATGATAGTCGGGTTGAGATGTAAATAGACAGATGTCTTGTTTTTTTATCCGTTTTGATGGAGCGGCCTTGGTTGGCAAGTTAAAATATAATCAATAATAAAAAGAAAGAAAAGGATAATGTTCAAATCGGTGTTTCCGTCGGCGATACTTGCCGGATTGTGTATTTCAATAGGTTGTGTGGTTAATCTTCGTGTGGGCGGTGTGGCAGGAGCAGTGCTATTTGCTTTCGGTCTTACCACGGTAGTGTATTACGGTTTGAAACTGTATACGGGTACGGCGGGCTTTATCCGTCGTCATGGCGACTGGGCGATGCTCTTCACCGTGCTGCTCGGCAATATCTTGGGATGCGGCCTTTCGGCTCTTGCCATATTCTACTCGAAGCCCGATTGCATAGCGCCGGCCATGGCGGTAGTCGACAGCCGTATGGAAATAGGAGTGCTGGCATGCGGTATTCTGGCTGTCGGATGCGGATTTATAATGACTACCGCCGTGCAGTTTGCCCGCCAGGGCAAGATGCTTCCCTTGTTGTTCGGTGTGCCGGTGTTCATCCTTTGCGGTTTCACGCACAGCATAGCCGACGCTTTCTATTTCCTGTTGGCCTCTTGCGCGTCGCTGCCTGAAGCCGATATAGCGGTTATTTATGTCGCGGAAGTAGTAGGCAACTTCATCGGCTGCAATCTTTATCGTTGGATGATAAAGGCTGATAAGAAAGCATAAAGCGTCTTGTTTTTTTGTTTGATAAAGAGCCATATGACGCGTCGTTAATATGTTGATGGCTTCTTATAAGATATAAAATAAAGGCTATTAATACATCTGATAAGGCCTTGTCTCATGCATGTTTACAGCCGGGACAAGGTCTTTTGTAATCAAGGCATTACCGCCTGTTTGTATTATTTATGTCGTTTGGCGCTTGATGCTATTGCCCTCCGAGCCTGCTGAAATACTCAATTACCTCATCCCACGTCTTGAATGTGTCCGAGCCGAACTCTATCCGTGTGCCCATGAAGTCTTTCGAACCGTTGTCCTCAAGCCTGTCGATGAGATAATCACCGTATAGCAGGTCTTTCCGGTTGGTAAGTATCAGCCGGTTATAGGCCGCCACTCCGAGATTTTCAAACGTCCATTCCTGCATACGGCGTGCGTATTCGGTATTGTTGGTCGGAGCCGCGGCCACGATATGTATGTCGTAAAACTCGAGCAGAAGCCTGTATGCCTTTACTAAACTTGGCAGCGGCCTGCCGTTGTGTTCCATCGTTTCCTCGATGCATATATATATAATATTGCGCTGGCGATGTTCCTGCCTGTCGTATATCCACCTGATTACCGGCAGTACGGAGTGCAGCAGTATGCTGTCGTTCATGCGGTGCCCGCCGTGGAAGCGCAGGGCGTTGCGGTATCGTGCGGCAAAAAGGTCATGGGTGTGTACCACCGGATCCTCGATACCGAACAATCCCCATACGTGTTGTTGCTCGTCCTCATCGATGCCGGTGAAGCATTGTTCCGTTATTTCCTGATATTCGGCCTGTATTTGCTTTGTCATCATGAACTCCTTGATGCCGTCTTGTCTCGGATTCAGGAACGTAACCTTGCCGAGCATGTTGTTTTTCAGTATGTCTTCGCCCATCTTGAATGCGGGGTTGACAAGTATACGGTCGAAGCCCCGCAGCATCTCGGCATACATTCCGCCCATCGACGTGCCTATTATCAGGTCGGGTTTAATCTCGTCGCATGTCTTTTGCAGAAGTTCCATTGCCTCATGTGGATGTATCGGCAGGTCGGGAGCCGTCACTGTGGCTTCTGGCAGCAGCTCACGGATTTTCGATACCGTTCCCGATTGTCCCGAAGAGCCGAAGCCATGGACGTATAGTATGTTCTTTCCGGCCATCAGGTCGGGGTATGATAGCGTGTGATTGATTTCCATCTGACGTATTATCTTGTTCCGGTTGCAAAGATATAAATTTTAAGGCATATTACAATTACTCACCTTCAACTTGCTGATCACATGTTATGTGGCAATGGTATGTAATGTCAAAGTAAATCGCAGCGGTTTAGGTATTATCCAACCGTGCTTGACTGGTGTTTTAAGTATGGATGAAAATAAACCCCGGCATCGCATGATGGATGGTGTGCGATACCGGGGGTGATAGTTCTTGTCAGAAAGATTCTATGTTATTATCCGGATGAGTACGATGTGCTTGTCCGAAATGAAAATCTTTCTTTTGCGCATGCTTCTTACTTGTTCTCCTCGGGCAGCATGGTCACTGTCACGCAATTGTGTTGCTTCAACAGGTAGTTGCTCACAAAGTCCTGAATGTCCTTCGAGGTCACGCTCTTTATCGCTTCGAGCATGCCTTTATGGTCGTCCTTGCCCCAAAGAGCTGTCAACACAATCTGGTTCTGCCAGTAACTGTTCTCGCGCTGGCTGTCGTTGTAGTCCTTGACCTCAAACTCTTTAACCTTCGTCAGTTCTTCTTCGGTCACTCCTTTGGCTGCTATGTCGTCTATTCCGACTTTCATCAGATAGAGGGCGCTGTCCATCTTCTCGGGTTTCACCGGGCAATATATCTGCATCGTATAGCTGTCGTATAGTACACAGTCGATGGATGCGCGCGCGCCTACCGAGTATGCCATCGATCCTTCCTCGCGGATGCTCTTCAAGTAACGCTGTGACAGGATTTCACCGAGAGCGTTGACCACGGCCGCTGTCTTGTTGTCATATTTCACCTCGCCGGTCCAGATCACCCTGATGCTTGCCTTCGGGCTTTCCATCTGGCGCTTGAAGCGGTTCTCTACGTTGCCTTTCACGGGGCGTATGCCGCAGTCTGTGAGTTTCTCGCGCTTCTTGATACCGGGCAGAGTGGCGATATACTGCTCTGTAAACGCACGCAGGCTGTCTGTGTCGAATGCTCCTGTGAAGAAGAAGTCAAAGTCACCTGCCGACGCGAAACGCTCGCTGTAAATGCGGCGTACAGTCTCGTAGTTGGCTTTGTCGAGGTCGGGGATGACGCTGCCCACACGCTTGTTGTGGCCGTACAGGGTCTGCTGTATGGAGTCAGAGAAAGCCACATCGGGGTTCTTGACCACGTTTTGCAGTTGTGTGCGCAGTGTCTGTATCAGGTTGTTGTATCCGTCGTTGTCTACGCTCGGCTTCTGGAAACGCAGGTAAATGAGTTCGAAAAGCGTGCGAAGGTCTTTCGGTGTGCTGTTACCGTCGAGACGGTCTGTCGTCATTGTCAGGCTGGGAGAGAGGCTCACCTGCTTGCCGGCCATTTTCTTTTCAAGTTCCACAGAGTTGAAATTTCCGATACCTGTCGAGCTCATTACAGCTGTCAGCAGTTCGGCGTTGGTGAGGTCTTCCTCTTTCACTTTGTTTGTTCCGCCGAGCGAGCGTGCCGCCATCATGACCTGTGAGTTGTTGAAGTCAGTCTTTTTAAAGAACACTCGTGCTCCGTTGGCCAGAGTCCAGCATGTATATCCGTGTTCTGCGGCCGCCTCCTTCTTTATCTTCACCGGTGTGGGAAGTTGCGGTACGAGCGGTTCGTCTTTTACATTGTCCACGTATGCTTCGAGTTTCGCCTCCTTGGCTGTCTTGATGGCCTGTTTGAAAGCGTCGGCAGTAGGAATGGTCACTCCCTCTTTGTCTGCGTACAGGGCCAGGCATACGAAGTTGGTGTCGGTGCTTGCCACCATCTCTTTGAATGCTGTTGAAATGGCTTCGGCCGGCAATTGCTGTGCGTATGCCTTGAAAGTCTGGAATTCTGTCTCGATGTCTGTGAAGTAATCGCCGTCGAGGAAGTGGCGTACATATTCGTTTACGAAACTGCCGTTCTTGCGCTTGTCGCGGTTCTCGTATATCTTCTCGAACGAGCTTATCTGCTCGTCGCGCGCCCTGAGCACCTCGGTGGCGGTAAATCCGAAGCGGTTGGCACGCTCAACCTCTTCCATCACAGCCTGTACGGCGGCTGCGTCCTGTCCCGGTTTCGGGATGATGTATACCATGAAGGCATCGCATGTGCGGCTCATTATATATTCACCGTATTGCGAGCCGGCCTGCAAGAACGGGCAGTCGGCTTTCTGAGATAGTTCTCCCAGACGTGCGTTGAGACATGTCGATACTACCGATGTCATGTAGCTCTGCAACATCAGGGCAAGCGTCCCGCGCATTTCCTGCGGCATTCTCTCCTGCTTGAAGAGCAGCTCGATGATGTTGTTCTGCTGTTCTTTGTCCTTGTCGATCACGTAGATAGGCTCGTTGTTGGCCGGTACGGGATACATTTCGTACTTGGCCGGGTTCTCGGGCATCTTTATGCCGCCGAACATCTCTTTGATCTTGCTTTCAACGTAGTCCACGTCAAGGTCGCCCACAACAACTATTCCCTGCAAGTCGGGGCGGTACCACTTCTCGTAGTATGCGCGCAAAACCTCGGGCTTGAAGTTGTCGATGATTTCCATCAGTCCGATAGGCATGCGGTGACCGTACTTGCTTCCCGGATACAGAGTGGGAAGGTTGCGTTCGAGTATACGCTGGCTTGCCGAGCTGCGCATGCGCCACTCCTCGTGTATCACGCCGCGCTCCTTGTCTATCTCGGCCGTTTCGAGCAGCAGTCCGTCGGCCCAGTCGTGCAGTATGAGCAGGCAGGAGTCGATGTTTCCCTTTGTCGTAGTGGGCACGTCGTTGATGTTATACACAGTCTCGTCTGCCGCTGTGTATGCGTTCAGGTTGTATCCGAACTTCACTCCGATAGTCTCGCAGTATTCCACGACCTTGTTGCCGGGGAAGTTTTTCGTTCCGTTGAAGCACATGTGCTCCAAGAAGTGAGCCAGGCCGCGCTGGTTGTCGTCTTCCTGCACCGCGCCCACTTTCTGCGCGATGTAGAAACTTGCCCTGTCTTTCGGCTCCTCGTTGTGACGGATGTAGTAAGTCAGTCCGTTTTCCAGTTTGCCGTAACGCACTGCGGGGTCCATCGGAAATCCGGGCATCTGTTGTGCACCGGCTGTCCACGAACAGAACGCAGCGAATGCGATAACGATTAATTTTTTCATTGTTTTCAAATGTTTGGTTAATTATTAGTGTATCCTATTTATTTATATTCCAATATCTCTCCCGGCTGGCAGTCGAGCGCCTTGCAGATGGCTTCGAGCGTGGAGAATCGCACGGCCTTTGCCTTGCCTGTCTTCAGGATAGACAGGTTGGCGGGTGTCACTCCCACGGCTGTCGCCAGTTCGCCGAGCGATACCTTGCGTCTTGCCATCATCACGTCGAGATTAACTATTATCGGCATTGTCTTTTCTATTCTTCTGTATATTGCTATTTTTGTTATATTGTCAGTTCCTGGTCCTCCCTCAACCTCAGTCCCATGGCGAACACCTCGCCTATGATGCAGGCCAGCACTCCGAGTATGATGTTGCTGCTGCACAGCGGACTGAGCCAGTCTATTATGCGTCCTTCCACGGCGAATGCCTGTGAGATCGTGTAGCATTGTATCCAAGAGTATATGAGGTTTAGCGCCGATGCGGCTATGAGCAGTCCGCCCATGGTTTCCAACAGGTTCACGTTCTTCCATGTGAATATCTCCTGTCGGTTTATGTTTTTGATGAAACGGATGAAGTGCCACATCACAAGCAGTGTCAGCACAGTGCTTATTATGGCGCAGAATGTGCTGATGAATCCTGGTATTCCGCCCATTACATCTTTGTCGAGCCACACCACGCCTTGTGTCATCTGTGCTTTTACTGGCTTACCGTCCACGGTGTTAGTCACGTATTCGGGATGTTTCACGAGGCTGCTTGGCAGCAGTTGCACCATTACCGGGCTTTCTGATTTGAACGGCGTGCCTTGGTTGTGCGAGGCTTTTATTCCTTCGTTGAAGCCCTCGTAAAAACCGAGGCCGGCATAGAAGCATCCGCCGATGAAGTTGATTATCAGCACCACGAATACTATTATGCTCAGGAGGTTGAACTTTCTTTTCATGTTTATATGCCTTGTTTGTCAGCTTTGCCGGGCGGTTTGTGTCTTGTTGCGGCATTGAATTGTCGGCAAGACACGCTCTTCCGGCCCTGCAAATGTATGAATAATATTTTTATTGACAAAACAAATCAGTAGATATATATCGAAAAACGATGTTTTTTTTTTTTTGTTCGATATATATTGATTGAATAATAATAACATGAATATACATCTGGCATATATGTGTTCAGGAATTTGCGTATAATTTTGTTTCATGCTGTCTCGTATTTTAGGACATTATTTTGTATTATGACAGGGATGGCTTCTGCTTTATGATTAAGATGGTTCTCGTGATATTTTTAATTAAGGCGGACTTGCTGTTTGTAAAATAAAATCCGAAAGACAATGGAGGGCAAATCTTGCATGTTTATGCAAAAGACGGTTGCCGGATATTCGAATTCCCATTGATTTTTGATAATAAGACGATTGCCGGTTTGCCGTTCGGACGTTGTTTTGCATTTAGATACTCCTTGCACTGCGTTTAGACGCTAATTGCTTTCCGTTTAGATGCCGAATGGAAAGCAATTAGCGTCTAAACGCAGTGCAACCGGATACCAAATGCAGCGCTAAAACATCGGATATAATACAAAAAAAGGCTTCCGGCATAATTTGTCGGAAGCCTGCTGCCATCGCCTCTGACAGGGCGATACGACACATTGTGGCAAATGCGGGGCCAAAGTAAATATGTAATTACTTTATGGCGGACATGCCGTCACTTTGCTTGTGTCAAATATTGATGTCTTCAAAACTGTATGATTATTCATTTTGTGCGGGTGTCTATTTGTCTGCTATTGGTTATTTGTAAATTATTTATACTAAAAGCGGGCGGCTTCCGGTACAAAGATAGTCATAAACACAGCCGAAAACAAGATTTATGGCGATAGAGATTGCGATAAAGACGTATGGTCGGCAAGATTTCGGAAATGTGAAAGTTTATTTTAAAAAATACAAAGTCTTTGCGTTGTGCGATATTTGTTATACCTTTGTAGACATATAGGCCGGTGGCAGTGAAGTGCCTGCCGTGGCCGGACAAGTCAAAAACTATTATCATGAACAAAACTGTTTTTACGATCATTGCCTTTGCGGCACTGGCATTCGTACCCGTCAAGGGACAGACATACGCATCGTTGTGGAACCAGGAGAAGGCGGCTGAAAGAAAAGACCTGCCCAAGACACAGATAGAGGTGTTGAGGAAAATACAGGCCAAGGCCGCGGGAGAGAAAGACTACGGGCAGTTGCTCAAGGCCGAGATGAAATCGGTGTCACTGTTGTGCGGCCTGTCGGTAGACTCGTTGGGCCCGGCGACAGACCGGTTGAAGGCCAAAGAGAAAAACACGTCAGATGCCGTGCTGCGTGCCGTTTACAGTGCGATACTGTATAAAATTTTTTCCGGAGAGATACTCGACGGCTGCTCGTCAGACTCGCTTGCCGCACACTATAAGGCCCGTGCCGTCGCCGATGTGAAGACCCTCGCCGCCACCCGCGTGTCGTTGTACGAGCCGTTTGTGATAAAGGGCTATAATGCGTCGGTATTTGGCGACGACATGCTAAGCGTCATCGGATACGAGACGCGCAACCATGAGGCCATGCACCGCTATTACAGTGCGGCAGGCATGCGACAGGCGGCCTGCATTACAGCGCTCGAGATGTTGCGTGGCAGCGGCATGGAGAGAGGCGGCAAAATGAATAAATCGGGCTATATAAAATCGCTCGATTCGCTTATCAACGAATATTCCGATCTCGACATAGTCTGCGAGGCGGCCATAGAGCGGTATGATGCCATGAACATATGTACTGACGTGACAGTGGAAGACAGGATAAGCTACATAAACTACGCTATCGGAAAATGGGGCGGCTGGCAGCATGCCAACGTGCTGCGTAACCGTAAGAAGTCGCTGACCGACTCTCGCTTTGAGGTATATTCCGAATACAACACGGTGGCTCCGGGTGTCGGCAGTGTCATCAAGCTCCGGGAATTGCGCAACATATCGTCGCTGACGATGAATGTATATCGTGTGAATGCCACGGGCGAGACGAAGCTGTCGCCGGATACAGAAGACGGATACAGGGCTATGAGACCGTTGCTAAAAGCACTGCCCGACCGTAGGGTGACGCGTAAGTTCATGGCTCATCCCGATTATTTCGAGTTCGCGGACTCGATAACGCTGGCCGGATTGCCGGCCGGGGTCTATATGCTCGAATTTCAGAGTGTGCCAGCAACGATGACAGTCAGAAAAATATTTTATGTCACGAGCGTATTTACCATGGCCGAGGCTTTGCCGGAAAATACGGTGCGTTGCGTGGTGGTGGACGTCACTACCGGACAACCGCTGCCCGGGGCGAAAATCAAACTGAGCGGCCGTGGAAATGGTTTGAAAACAAATAATGTGGTGCTGACGTGCGATGACAAGGGAGAGGCACTGCATAAGTTTGCTGCCAACCGGTGGTGGTTTGACAAAGTATATGCCTATACTCAGACAGACAAGTACAGCCCTGTCGGCAGAATGTACACGATATACGGTTATTCGGAGGGCAACAGCGGATTTGAGCAGACAAATATTTTCACCGACAGGAGCATATACCGCCCTGGGCAGACTGTTCACGTGTCGGCGGTGACTTATATGAACACAAATCGTGTGGATAACATTGCCGTGGCGGGTCGTTCGGTTACTGCGGTGCTGCGCGACGCCAACCGCAAGGTATTGGCAGAGCGGCAGCTCACCACGGATAAATACGGCTCTTGCTCCACCGACTTCACTCTGCCGGCAGGCATGATGAACGGAAACTATACGGTACAGGTCGGAAAGTCGGCCAGGGGAATAAGGGTTGAAGAGTATAAACGGCCGACATTCAATATCGAGTTTCCTGCGATTGACGAGAAATACGGTGCTGGCGACACGCTGGTGCTCAAAGCGAAGGCGCTCAGTTATGCCGGTGTGGCGGTGCAGGGAGCAAAGGTGCGCTATACCGTGCGCCGGGATGTCGCGTTATGGTGGCGGGGCATCGCCCGTGGAGTGCGGTCTTTCCCGCTGTCGGGAGAGACCGTGTGGACTGGCGATGCGGTGACCGGCGAAGACGGGACGTTTGCCGTGGAGGTGCCGCTCACGCTGCCGGCAAAAACCGGCATGACCCCGATGCACTATAATTTCGTGGTTGAGGCAGACGTGACCGACACTGCCGGTGAGACGCAAAACGCATCGATGAGCGTGCGGCTCGGCACCAAGGAGGCAACCCTGACCGGAGACTTGCCGGAAAAAGTGCTTGGCGACAGCCTGAAAACAATAACATTCACTCTGTATAATGCAGCCGGAATGACGATGGTGTCAGACGTGCGGTTTTATATTGACAACGAGAACGACTGGCAACAGGCCCGCACGGGTAGTCCGGTGGAGTTGAAAAAACGTCTCGCCGCCGGCCGTCACTGTCTTTTCGCCGTGTGTGATGGCGATACTCTCAGGCAGGATTTCACCGTCTTCGGGCTTGACGACACGGTGCCTTGTGTGGATACCTGTGCTTGGTTCTATACGTCGGCAGGTTCGTTCCCCCGTGACGGAGGGGCCGTGACCGTGCAGGTAGGATCGTCGGATAAGGATGTACACATAGTGTACAGCATCCTCTCAGGAAACAAGATAATAGAGAGCGGTTCGACAGACGTGAGCAACGGGCTGATAAACCGCAAACTGACATATAAGGACGAATATGGCGACGGACTGCGGATAATGTATGCCTGGGTGAAAGACGGTCGTTATCATGATTATGCCGCAACGATAGAAAGACCTCTTCCGGACAAGCGTCTGAAGATGAGCTGGACAACGTTCCGCGACCGTCTCACTCCAGGACAGAAAGAAGAATGGAGGCTCAGGATAATAAAGCCTGACGGGACACCGGCCGACGCACGGCTGACAGCCACGCTCTACGACAAAGCCCTCGATAATATAATGAGTCATAATTGGAGATTTGATGTATTCTCTTCGCTAAACATCCCTTATTCGTCGTGGACATCGATGAGAAGAATGCCGCTCAGCGGTTTTGCCATGGCATCGAGCAGGTCATTGCAAAGTAAAGAGTTTGATGCCGGACGGTTCGACATAGGCATGGTATATAGCGGCTTTCTGATGTCTGCGGCAAGTACAAGGAAATATAGTGTCAGGGGTATGGGAATTATGGCAAAAACGGAAATGTCTGCTGATATGGGTGAAAAGGAGGCCGGCGGGCTGCCTGCTGCCGGCATGGCTGATGAATTGAAAGAGGTGAAGGAAGAGAATTCGGTGACAGGACCATACGGAATGGACGGGAATGATGCGGGCGGCGACGTGTATGGTGAAGTGCAGATGCGTGAAAACTTCAACGAGACGGCTTTCTTCTGTCCGGATGCCGTGACGGATAAGGACGGTAGCGTGACGCTCTCTTTCACACTGCCGGAGAGTCTGACTACATGGCGTTTCATGGGGGTTGCGCATACTCAGGACATGCTGAACGGAATGATTCAAGGCGAGGCCGTGGCGACAAAGGAAATAATGATTCAGCCAAACGTGCCGCGTTTCGTACGCATGGGCGACAAATCGCAGATAACCGCACGCATCTTCAACACGGGTACGGAAACGGTGAAAGGCACCGCAAGGATGGAGCTGATAGACCCGGAGACGGATAAGACGGTATATAAAGAGGCAAAGCAGGTGACGATAGATGCCGGCGGCACGTCAGGCGTGACGTTCGGTTACAGTCCGTCGGTAGGACACACCCTGTTGATATGCCGTATTTCCGTGTCGGGTAAGGATTTCAGCGACGGCGAGCAGCACTATCTGCCGGTACTTCCCGATCGTGAGCGGGTGACGGTCACTGTTCCATTCACCCAGAACGGGCCGGGAGTGAAGACGATAGACATATCGAAACTGATACCGGTAAAAGACGGACAGACCAAGCTCACGGTCGAATACACTGATAATCCGGCATGGATGATGGTGCAGGCGCTGCCAGTGATAGCCTCGCCGAATGCCGAAAACGCCATAGATCGCATGGCGGCGGTATATGCCAATACCGTGGCCGCAAGCATAATGGGCGGCAGTCCTAAGATAAAGGCCGCTATCGCACGGTGGAATATGGAGAGCGGCAGTGAGACATCGATGATGAGTGCCATGAAGAAAAACGGTGAATTGAGGGATATTGTACTCGCTGAGACACCGTGGGTGGCCGATGCCGACAATGAGGATGAGCAGAAACGGCAAATCGCCGACTTGTTGGACGGGGCGCGGATAGAAAGCCGCACTGTTTCCACGGTAAGGAAACTTATCGATACACAAAATGCCGACGGGTCGTGGGGCTGGTGTCCGGGAATGAGAGGAAACCAGTATGTCACAGTGACCGCGGTACAAATGTATGCCCGGATGAAGGCTATGACCGGCAATGAGGCCGGTTGCGGGGCAATGATGGACAAGGCGTTCAAATATATGGACGGTGAGATTGTGAGGTTGGTAAGTGACATGAAGAAAGCGGAGAGCAATGGAGTGGAACAATCTTTCCCCGGAATGATGCCGTTGCAATATCTCTATTCGATGGCGATAAGCGATCGCAAGCCGTCGAACGCCGCACGCTCGGCATGCGATTATCTGATAGCGTTGTTGAAAAAGGACATTGCAAGCCAGTCAATATATGCCAAGGCGCTCACGGCAATAATACTCGCCAGACATGGAGAGACGGCCAAGAGCCGCGAGTATGTGCGGAGTTTGAAAGAATATACTGTATATAACGAGGAGACGGGGCGCTATTACGACACACGGAGGGCAAGCTATTCATGGTGCGACTATAAGATACCGGCACAGGTGGCGGCAATAGAAGCCATAAAGGCGGTGACCCCGGCCGATGGCAAGACGATAGGTGAGATGCGCCGCTGGTTGTTGCAGCAGAAGCGTACGCAGGCATGGGACACTCCTATAAACAGCGTCAATGCTGTATATGCTTTCCTTTTCGACAACACTAACGCACTGTCGGCAGGAACAGAAACGGTGCTTGCCATAGACGGGAAAAGGCTCGAAACACCGGGAGCGACGGCTGGATTGGGATATGTGAAGACTGCCGTCACAAATCCGAGAGGCACGGAACTGACGGCAACGAAGACATCGGAAGGCACGTCATGGGGTGCTGTATATTTACAGTACATGCAGAAGACACCGGAGGTGAGCGCCACCGGAAGCGGGATAAAGGTGAAAAGGGAAATAATACCATCGGGAACTGACGGCAAGAAAACCGTGAAGGAACTTTCCGTGGGCGACCGTGTGACGGTGAGAATAACGGTAGAGGCAAGCCGCGACTTTGACTTCGTGCAGATAACGGACCGCCGCGCGGCCTGCATGGAGCCGGTGAATAGGCTCAGCGGATACAGGAACGGTGCGTATATATCGCCAAAGGACAACTCGACAAACTATTATATCGACATGCTTCCGAAAGGAACATGGGTGATAGAGGATGTATACTACATAGACCGTGCGGGTACATACGAGACCGGAACATGTGCCGCAGCTTGCGTATATGCGCCGGAGTATCGTGCAACGGAGAAATCGCAGACGGTAAACGTGAAGTAAGTAATATTTGGATATGGAAATGAAAACGATAATAACACAACTGTTGCTGTTGGCTGCCATGCCTGTGGCGGCGCAGAGACTGACGGTAGCGAAGAAGACGGTGGACTGTGGAAAGGTGGCATACGAGAAGCCTGTGACCGCAACGTTCGAACTTCGCAACAAGGGGATTAGAAAACTGAAAATAACGGAAGTGAAAGCCGGCTGCGGATGCACGAAAGTGGAATATCCGACAGAGGACATTCCGGCGGGAGACAAGTTCACGCTCAGACTGACATACGATTCCCGCCAACTCGGACACTTCGACAAGAGTGTTCGAATAGTCAGTAACGGAAGCAGGCAACCGGTATATCTCAACATGAAAGGAGTGGTGGTGGAAGATCTGAAAGATTACTCCGCGTCTTATCCTTTCGCGATAGGCGAACTGCTCACCGACCGTAATGAAATAGAGTTTGACGATGTGAACAAGGGCGATAACCCGGTGCAGGATATATATATCATGAATGCGGGGACAAAGGTGTTTACGCCGAATATGATGCACCTGCCGCCCTATCTCTCGGCAGTGGTGACCCCGGAACGGTTGGCACCGGGACGCTCAGGGAAGATAGAGGTGATGCTGAACTCGGCAAAACTGCATGATTTCGGTCTTACCCAGACATCTGTTTACTTGGCTCGTAACATAGGCGAGAAGATCAGTAATGACAATGAGATAACAGTGTCGGCAGTGCTTTTGCCCGATTTCACAGGTATGACGGGCGCACAGCGGCAGTATGCACCGAAGATGAAGCTGTCGGCCGAGACTCTCGATATAGCCTTTGACGGCAAGTCGAAGAAGACGGAAGAGATAGTGATAACAAATAACGGGCGCACTGCTTTGAAGATAACATCGCTGCAAATGTTTACATCGGGATTGAAAGTCACGCTCGGAAAGCGTGAGATAGCAGCGGGAGAGACAACCAAACTGAAAATAACGGCCCAGCGCGACGAACTGAAAAAGTTGCGCTCGAAGCCCCGTGTGCTGATGATTACCAATGACCCGGACAAACCGAAGGTGGCAATAGAGGTGAGGATAAAGAACGATTAGCGGTCCGTATTTCTGTTGTGACAGATAGATATTATATTTATTTACCGATTATGAATGATTGATTGTGAACTATGGAGCATCCGGAGAATAACGAAGAATACAAAGGACTGACGGTCAATGGAGGCGTGGAGCAGCCGTCGATAGTAAATCCGTACTTGAAGCGCAACCGTTTCCGACGCCGCGAACTTTCAGTAGCCGAGATGGTTGACGGAATAATACGCGGTGATGTGACGGTGCTCAGTCAGGCGGTGACACTTGTCGAAAGCGTAAACCCCGACCATGTGGCAAAGGCTCAGGAAGTGATAGAGAAATGTCTGCCGCATAGCGGCAATTCGATACGTGTGGGAATAAGCGGTGTGCCGGGCGCGGGTAAGTCTACAAGTATAGACGAGTTTGGCGTCCATGTGCTCGACACGTATGGCGGAAAGCTTGCCGTGCTGGCCATAGACCCCAGTTCGGAACGCTCGAAAGGAAGCATACTTGGCGACAAGACGCGAATGGAAAAACTCGCCCAGCACCCCAAATCGTTTATCCGTCCCAGCCCGTCGGCAGGCTCGCTTGGCGGTGTGGCACGTAAGACCCGAGAGACAATAATACTCTGTGAGGCTGCCGGATTTGATAAAATATTCGTAGAGACTGTGGGAGTGGGGCAGAGCGAGACAGCCTGTCACTCAATGGTGGACTTCTTTTTGCTTATCCAACTTGCCGGAACGGGCGATGAGTTACAAGGCATAAAGAGGGGAATAATGGAGATAAGCGACGGGATTGTGATAAACAAATGCGACGGAGAGAACGTGGATAAGTGCAAACTTGCGGCCACGAGTTTCCGCAATGCGTTGCATTTCTTCCCCATGCCGGAAAGCGGGTGGACACCGAAGGTGTTGTGTTACAGTGGTTTTTATGGTATCGGCATCAAGGAAATATGGGATATGGTGTATGAATATATTGATTTTGTCAAGGCAAACGGATATTTCGACTATCGCCGTAACGAACAAAGCAAATACTGGATGTATGAGAGCATAAATGAGCATCTGCGTAACAATTTCTACAACAATCCGCTTGTTCGGTCGCGTTTGAAAGAGTCTGAGCGTATAGTGCTTGACGGAGAGAAAACGAGTTTTACCGCCGCGAAAGACTTGCTTGACATGTATTTCGATGTGTTGAGAAAATGACTTTCAGACAGACATCTGTTCTGTGGTGTGCCATGAGACGGTGAAAGAGGAATGGTGGCCATGGTATATGAATGATTGATTAACCGTGGTAAGGAATCTTTGATTAGCAATAATTGTTCAACGCTTATTTTGATTATGCTTCAGATAGAGATAGACAAAGGCAGCGGGTTCTGCTTCGGAGTGACAACGGCTATCAGCAAAGCCGAAGAGGAGTTGGCCGAGGGAAAGACGTTATATTGCCTTGGTGATATCGTGCATAACGGCATGGAATGTGAGCGCCTGAGAAAGATGGGGCTGATAACCATCAATCATGATGAGATGCGCAACCTGCACGATGTGAAAGTACTGCTCAGGGCACACGGAGAACCGCCGGAGACGTATGAGTTGGCTCGAAGAAACAATATAGAAATCATTGACGCTACTTGTCCTGTGGTGCTGCAATTGCAACGCAGGATAAAGAAACAGTATGAAAAGGCAGGAGAGGCAAAGGCTTTTGTGGAAACCGGTGAAGAGGAAACCGGCGGTGTGATGGAGCGGAGTAGGAGTGAAGTGCGTCATGAGGCCTCGTCCGGACGGCAGGTTGCGGCCGCCCCGCAGATTGTTATATTCGGAAAAAACGGACATGCGGAAGTGCTCGGGTTGGTAGGACAGACGGAGAGTCACGCCATTGTGATAGAGCAGTTTGATGATGTGAAGCGTCTTGATTTCATGCGTGATATATACCTTTATTCGCAAACGACAAAGTCACTCGATGAGTTTCATAAGATAACAGAGTATATACAGAGCCATATATCGCCCGTTGCGGAGTTTCGCAGTTTTGATACTATCTGCCGGCAAGTGGCCAACAGAATGCCTAATATAAGTACTTTTGCCACACGCCATGACCTTATTCTTTTTGTTTGCGGCAGGAAAAGCAGTAATGGGAAGGTGCTTTTCAACGAATGTCTGAGGGTAAACGGAAACAGTCATCTTATAGAGGGGCCGGAAGAGATAAGGCCTGAGTGGCTTGAAGGAATAAGTACTGTTGGTATATGTGGGGCCACGAGCACACCGAAATGGCTTATGGAGCAATGTCGTGACGCTTTGTTGAAGTTGTGATTTCAAAGTAAGGCAAGTATTTAAAATGAATTGAGCAAGTAGGTTTGCTCAATGATGATATAATAAATGTGCGTTTAGGAGAAATGCTTCTCCTAAACGCACATTTATTATCATTGTGGATAAACTTAGTGATAAACTTTATTTGGTCGCGAACTTGCTGAAATAGTCCAGACAGGTGTCGCGCCATTCCTTGGCATCTTTAAGCTGTATACTTAGTTTTTCGTTTACTTCCTGCCATCTTTGCGGGTCTATTAGTTTTTTTGACTCTTGCCATATAGAGGCAAAGTCCTCTACTTCTTTCACTCCGCGATTATATCTGTACTGCATTTCGTCCCATAGTGTTCGTCCGCTCAGTGTGCGGTAGGTCCATGGTACATGGTGGAACCATAGCAGATAACGTTCCGGACATGTCGTCAAACTGTCATATATGGTGCAGTACGGTGTCGGGTACTGCGCTGTAGCTCCCGTACCTTTGGTGCTTCTGTCGAATCCTACGCCTGCCGAGTCTGCCTGATGGTAGTACACAGGGCACCATTCCAACGGATAATCGGCCTTAAAACCGTCAGGTTCTGGTCCGTAGTGATGGTCGAACTTAAAGATGTGGTGCAGTCCGAGGGGCATCATGTAGTCAACACATGCTTCACGTGAGCGGAGCATCATCGACAGAATGGCTTCGTCGCGGACGAATGTTTGTTCGAGCCATTCTTCTGCGATATTGCGTGACGACAAGTCGGGATTCCATGCCAAGCGTCCGAACGCATACCAGTTTGCCTGCGCAAAATGATGGCCGCACCAATTCGCATCGTCGCCGATGTTGGCGACTCCGGCTATGCCAATGAGTTTTTTAGGGTTGACGAAAGAGAAAAACTCTTTCCACATGGGTGCGAGATATACCAGGTGATTGGATTGTCCGAGATATTCCTGTGTGATTTGGAGTTCAGCTATCTGCGGGGTCTTCTGCATTCTGTCGAATATCGGTGCGTACGGTTCACGCGGCTGGAAGTCGAGTGGGCCGTTCTTTGACTGCAAAATAACATTTTTTCTGAACTTACCGTCACAAGATTCGAACTCCGATACGGCTTGTTTTACCCTGTCTTCACCTTTATGGTTGGCACCGTATACGAAACTGCGCCAGATGATAGTGCCTCCGAATGGGGCAACGGCATCGGCGAGCATGTTTGCTCCGTCGCTGTGACTGCGGCCGTAATCTCCGGGGCCGGGTTGACCTTCGGAATTGGCTTTAACAAGAAAACCGCCGAAATCAGGTACCTCACGATATATCTCTTTAGCCTTTTTCTTCCACCATTGACGTACTCCGGTATTCAAAGGGTCAGCTGTTCTCAATCCGCCGAGTCTCATAGGTGATGCGAAGTTGACCGATAGATATACGCGTATGCCGTAAGGGCGCAGAATGTCAGCGATTTGTTTTACCTTCAATAGATAAGGGCGTGAAAGCATTTTTGGAGATGCGTTCACGTTGTTCAGAACCGTTCCGTTTATTCCAATGGAAGCATTTGCCCTTGCATATTCGTGTATACGTGCTGTATCAAGGCGCATTTCTTTGTTCCAAAAAATGCTTGGTCCCGCATATCCGCGTTCTATCGAACTGTCGAGATTGTCCCAATGATTGAGTATACGTAACCCGAATGCTGGTTGATTTACTCCTTGTGTCATATCGTTCCGAAGCAATGCGTAAGCTCCATAGAGTAGTCCGATGTCGCTTCCGGCGCTGATTTTTTTATCATTCTGCGTTCCGGAAATGACATAACTTCCGTTTGTCGGCAGCGATTTGTCAATATTCAGTGCAACTGATTTACCGTCATAGTATTGTTCCAGTTCTTTTTTTGCTATCTCGGCGGTAGCCGATTTCGAGTGAATTGTTACTTTGGCGGTATTGTACGGTTTGTATCGCATCCATAGTTTACTGCCGTCCTCTGCCATGACAGCAAGGTTGAACAGTAGTAATGATATGGTGCACAACAGACTTTTTTTCTGCATTTGAATTGAATTTGTTAAAAGGATATTCTTTTGTTATTGGGCAAATACCTTTTGTTTTAGTTTCAGGACATTGTTATTTGAATTCCCACCAGTCGAGATTAAACAGGTTCTTGCTTTGTTTGGTAGAGCCTTTGAACACGAAGTAAAGATCATGCAGGCCGGTGGCACTCTTTATATCCGTCTCAAATACCTTCAGTTCCGACTTGGTGTTTGCTATATTAACGCTGCCTATCATTTTCCCGTCTGTGGCGTCAAGGCGTATCTCTATTGTGCCGCCGTATAGGTGGCAGGATGCGCTTATCTTGAATACAGAGGCTCCTTTGGCGAAATCCACTCCTTTCACCATGATGTATTCCCCGTCGTCTATTCCGGTTACGAGTTGATTCCACCGATCTTTGCCCCATGGGTTTTTCGTTACCGTTTCCAAACCGTATCCCCATGCCATTGTTTCGGCCTCTACTTTCCTGAAAGGATTGAACGGCTCTATCTGCTCCAATTTACAGTCGAGGAAGTAAGGGAGCTCCTGAATGGTTCCATCGGCATTGTACGTCATCTCTGCGGCAGAGACCGATCTGCGTTCCGCATGACGGCCTGTTTCGAGACGGAACACATCGTAATTCAGTCCAAAACAATATGATTTGCCTTTGTAGTCGATGATACCAGGGTGGTTTCCGCGTGTGCGGCTTGTGTGGTTCATGATGTGGCCTTTATATTCCCATGGGCCGGTCGGTGACTTGCTCATGGCATAACCGATTCCTTCCGGACAGCAGGTGGATGCAAATGCCATATAGTAATGTCCGTTACGCTTGTAGCACCACGGCCCTTCCTGATAGTCTTTGATGTGCGGTATCCGGACAATCTCACCTGAATATGAAATCATGTCTTTGTTGAGTTTCACGTAGTATGTGTTTGGATTGCCCCAGTACATATATGCCTGGCCGTCATCATCAATGAATACAGTAGGGTCAATGTCGTCCCAATGTTCTTTCTGCCATACCAAAGGTTTGCCTATCGGGTCTTTGAACGGTCCGTAAGGAGAATCGGCCACGAGAACACCTATGCCATGTCCGTGTATCGGGCAGTACATATACCATTTCCCGTCACGTTCTATTACCTGCTCGGCCCATGCTCCGTTGTTGCCTTTATACCACTCGAAATCTTTCAAAGAGGCGACGGCTCCGCGGTCTTGCCAGTTCACCATGTCTGTGGAAGTATAAAGCAGCCAATCTTTCATGTGAAATCCTTCCGCGTCGTTTTCGTCATGAGTAGTGTACAGATATATCGTGTCATTGTGCACCATTGGGGCGGGATCAGCGGTATATTTGGTCTGTATGATTGGCATATTAAGCTCTTGTGCCGCCGAATTCATGAAAGAGAAAAAAACTGTAGCAACAGTCGTGAGAATATGATATTTGTTCATAGATATCTTCTTTTAATATACGTCAATTGTTGATTACTGATTTAATTTTTAATATACGTCAATTGTTGATCACCGGTTTAATGGTGCCATCTTCATTGTAGTATAGTTTCTGTACTTTTAGAGAACGCAGCCATGTAATATCTCCCGATGGAACGCAGTCATGATAGAACAGATACCATTCTCCTTTGTATTTCACGATGCTGTGGTGTGTGGTCCAGCCGACAACGGGTTCAAGGATTACTCCTTGGAACGTGAACGGTCCGTAAGGATTGTCACCTATGGCATAGCACAACAGATGAGAATCTCCTGTTGAGTATGAGAAATAGTATTTACCGTTGTACTTGTGCATCCATGATGCCTCAAAGAAACGGTGCGGGTCATTTGCTTTCAGCGGATTACCGTCTTTGTCTATGATAATTATCGGTTTCGGCTCTTCGGCAAATTGGAGCATATCCTTGCTCATTCGTGCTACACGTGATGGCAGGGCAGTCTCGTCTCCTTCCGGCAGGTGTGCGCTTTCAAGTGCCTTGTTGTCGCGGTAACGCTGGAGCTGTCCGCCCCACAGACCGCCGAAATATACATATATCTCACCGTCATCATCCTTAAATGCGCACGGGTCGATAGAATATGACCCCCTGATCGGATCCTGTTGAGCAACGAACGGGCCGTGTGGGGCGTCTGATACTGCCACTCCGAGGTGGAATATATCATTCTTGTCTTTTGCGGAATAAATCAGGTAGTACTTTCCGTCACGTTCCGCCACGTCGTTGTCCCACATCTGACGGCCTACCCATTCCACATCGTCTACGCATAGTATTTGGCCGTGGTCCGTGACTTCTCCTTTTTCAACGTCATCAAGTGACAGTACATGATAATCTTTCATTTCGAAATGCCCTCCATCGTCATCTTCTGCCGCGCCGCTGTCCCAGTCATGGCTGGGGTATATATATAAGCGGTCGTTGAACACATTGGCTGATGGGTCGGCCATATAGTCACTCGGAAATAAATATCTTGGCTGTTTCATTTGCTATATAGTTTTATGATATCTTCTACTACAGGTTTTGCTTTATAATCACGGTCGAAGAGCAGGGGATAGTTGGTGCGGCCGGGCACGGGCCAGCCGTTGAGCCACGAATTTGCATCGCTGATACCCCAAAGGTTTATTCTTGATATCTTATCACGGTGGCGATAATAAATCTTGAAAAATTCAAATATCCTTTCGTTCAGTTCCTTTGCCTTGTCTTTCGGAAGTCCGTTGGTGTATGGGTTGTATTTCTTCTGATAGTCGAAGTTCTGTTCCACAGCCGCACCGCCAAAGCCCTTCGGATTTGGTAGCACATTGAAGTCCAACTCCGTAATCATTACTTTCACTCCGCAGTCGGCAAAAGCTAAAAGCGATTTCTCGTATTCGTCCACGTTGGGATAGTCAAGTCCGTTGTGGCTTTGCATGCCTACACCGTCTATTCTCAGTCCTTTTTCCTTGAGATGCTTTACCAGTTTGCATGTCGTTTCGCGCTTTCCTTTCTGCGACATCGAATAGTCATTGTAGTAAAGTTCAGCGTCGGGGTCAGCTTCATGTGCCGCCTGGAAAGCGATGTCGATAAATTCTTCGCCTATTATGTTGTAGAATGGAGATTTACGGAACGTTCCATTATCTTCGATAGCTTCGTTTACAACATCCCATCCGTGAATTCTTCCTTTGTATCGTCCCACAACCGTATGTATATGCGCTTTTATTCTCTTGATGAGTTCTTCACGAGTCACTTGCTGTCCGTCTTTGCCTTTAAAGAACCAACCTGGAGCCTGTGAGTGCCATACGAGGCAGTGGCCAATCGCTTTCAGGCCGTTCTGTTCGCAATAATCCACAAAATTATCCGCCGCGCGGAAGTCGAAACGTCCTTCCTCTGGCTGAAGCGGCCCGCTTTTCATGCAGTTTTCCGCCACTGCCGTGTTGAAATGCGTGCGGACAATGGCTGATGCCGCTGCATCAAGCCCGTCCGACTGCCTTTGATTGAGGGAGGAACCGATGAGGCAGTACTGCCCCACGGTCTCCTTCATTCCTTGTTGCGCATACGCTGCGAACGAGGATACTACAACTACTAAACTACTGATAAAAATTCTTGCTGTTTTCATAATTAATACCTATTGATTTGTTCATTCTAATGTAAGATTATTTCTTATTGGTTTTTACGCCTCACGGAAAGTTCGGCTTGCATATTCTCATTGAATTCCTTGGTTATCGGGTAGAAGAATAACGCCACTACACCGATACCGAATAATACGGCAGGTACGATAGAAGAGACAAGGCGTATGCCTTCCATTGCCGTCTCTGATTGTGAAGCGGCGTTACCCGACACATATCCGAAAGCGGAAAGTATCAATCCTGCAAAAGCTCCTCCGATGCCTAATCCTGCTTTAAGCGCAAATACCACTCCGGAGAAACAGAAGCCTGTCGCACGTCTGTGGTTCACATATTCCACATGGTCGGCCACGTCGCCAATCATCGCCCAGAGCAATGGCACTGTCGGGGCGTATGCCAATGACTTCAATATGCACAGTACAAACATAAACCCTACGTCTGACGGTTGAGGTAGATAGAACATCGCCGTGAACAGGGCGGTCAGCGAGAGACATACTATAAATGTCTTCTTCTTGCCGTATTTGTTTGCCAGATAGCCCGACAGGCAAATCACTCCGATGAACTGTACCAATGCTCCCACCATGTTGAAAAGCGAGAAGCCTATCGCGAAAGCGTCTCCTTCTTCATGTGCTATCAGGTTGAATGCGCCCAATACGGTTGCCATTACGCCCGTTTTTTCATATCCGGGGTCGGTCAGTCCGAAGTCTGCAAGGAATTCATATAACGAAAGCTGGTTTACGTTGTATTGGAAATAGAAGTTCATCGCCGAGCCCCACATGGCCAGTGTTATGAACACGAAAAGCGTCAGTACGAACATCGCACGCCATGGAATGTTGGAAACCGTGCCTTTGATGTCATCTTTTATACTTACTTTTTGTGTCTTGGGCGGCTGTATTCGCTCTCTGGATGAGAGGAATGCGATGATAAGGAAGACAAACGCGATTATGGCAAACAGGCTGATCGTGCACAGCCATCCGTGCTGAAGGTCTCCTTTGCCGAACTTGTTGACAAGAGGCAGTGTCAGTCCTTGCACAACGAACTGTGCTATTGTGGCTGCCACAAATCTTATTGACGTTATGCTGGTACGTTCCTTGATGTCTCCGGTCATCACTCCTCCTAAAGAAGAGTACGGAGTGTTGTTGAAAGAGTACATCGCCATTAATAATATGTATGATATGGTGGCATAGGTAGCCACGAGTCCTTTATCTTCTATTCCGGGATTATAGAACGCCAATACGTAGAACACCGCGAACGGCAGGGCGGTCCATAACACCCAAGGCCTGTATTTTCCCCATCTTGTCTGTGTGCGGTCGCTGAGTATTCCCACTGCGGGATCCACAAATGCGTCCACTACGCGTGCGATGAGCAATACGCTTCCTGCTATTGCCCCGTCCAGCCCGAAAACGTCCGTATAGAATTTCAGCTGGAAAATCATCATCATCTGGAAGACAAGGTTTGCTGATGCATCACCAAGTGAGTAGCCTATTTTTTCTCCCAATGATACTTTTTGTGAGATTTGTTTTTCCATTGTAAGTTATGTCTTTTAAATTTTCCGCTTACAAAGATAGTGTCTTTTTTTTACTTAATCCGATTGCATACGTCACATAAGTTTTCTTATTTGTTTCACGGGCTGATCTTCTTGTGTTTAAAAGGGCTTTTTATTAAAGTAAAACATATAATTTTGTGGAGAAGAAAATATATCCGAGCGTATGAAAATAAAGTTTATTTTATCAGTTGTTACGGCACTCTGCTTTTCTTTCTGCGTGAGTGCCAAGGTTGTCATGCCGCAGTTGTTCCAGTCAGGCATGGTGGTCCAGCGAGGCAAACCTGTGATAATATGGGGCAAGGCCGACAAGGGAGAGAAAGTCACGGTTACATTCCGAAAAAAAGTTTATGAGACTTCGGCTGACGGAGATGGTAACTGGCGTGTCAGGTTGCCCAAGCAGAAAGCAGGCGGTCCTTATGTAATCCGGGTCAATGACCTTGAGATAAAAGATGTGCTTGTAGGCGATGTGTGGCTCTGTTCGGGGCAGTCTAACATGGATTTGCAGGTAGAGCGCGTCTATCCACAGTATACGACAGACATTGATTCTTATTCCAATAATGACATACGTCTGTTCCATGTGCATAACGAGACGGCGATACACGGACCCAAGAGAGATGTGCGGCCTACGTCATGGAAACCCGTCACAAAGGAAAACGCATGGAATTTTTCTGCGATAGGCTATTTCCTTGCCCGCGAGATGTATGAGAAGACGAAGGTGCCGCAGGGTATCATAGCCGACAGTTGGGGCGGTACGCCTATCCAGTCATGGATATCCGCCGACACGATGAAGAACAATTTCCCTATGGAATACCGCCGTTCGCTGCTTTATCAGAACGATGAGATGATAAGGTCGCAGATGCGTGCCAATCAGTTGGCCAATCAGCGTTGGTTCGAGGTCATGAACGAGACAGACCCTGGAATGAGCGAAGACTTCACGGCTCTCGGTTATGACGACAGCAAGTGGATCAAGAAAAACCAGTACGACAATCTTACCGGCGAGCGCAGTTATATGGGTTCGTTCTGGGTTCGCCAGCACATAAAGGTTGACGCCGCTCATGCCGGAAAACCGGCGCGTCTTCTGGTTGGAACGTTGTACGACCAAGACTATACGTATGTCAACGGGCAAAAGGTCGGAGAGACCGGCTACCAGTATCCCCCGCGCCGCTATAATGTGCCGGCGGGACTGTTGCGTGAGGGCGACAACGCTTTGACGGTGCGTTTCATTACCAAGGGCGGAAATCCGCATTTCATAAAGGATAAGCCGTATAAGCTCATTTTTGAAGACGGTGTCGAGATACCTTTGTCCGAGCAGTGGAGTGTCCGTGAGGGTGCCCGTATGCCCAGATGCCACAATAGTGAGATAAATGTCCATTATCTGCCGATTACGCTTTATAATGCGATGATTTACCCTCTTGCCCCTTATCCCGTTTCGGGCGTTGTGTGGTATCAGGGCGAGTCGAATACGGGTGACGGCCAGATATACGAGAGTATGCTGACCAAGCTTATTGAAAACTGGCGCCAGTTGTGGAACGATTCCGATATGCCGTTCGTTGTGGTGCAGCTTGCCAACTTCATGGAGCCGAGCGATAAGCCGCAAGACAGCGGATGGTCGTGGGTCCGTGAGGCTCAGCGTCTCACAGCGAAGCATGTTCCTAACACTGAGCTTGCCGTGGCTATAGATCTCGGCGAGGCGGTGGATATACATCCGCTCCGCAAGCGCGAGGTCGCTCAGCGTGCCGCGCTGGGTTTCGAGAAGATGCTCTTCGATCCGAAGGTAAAGCTGTCTCCCGAAGTGATATCTTCGGAAGTAAAGGAAGGCAATGTCGTTCTCACACTCGATCAGCAACTTAAGCCGGGAACTCTTTATGAATTTGAGCTTGCCGGTGCCGACGGCAGGTATCATAATGCCGAGGCAGTGGCCGACGGAAGCACTATAACAATAAAGTCTTCCTTAAAGTCCCCGAAGTCTGTCCGTTACGCATGGAAGAACAATCCCATACGCGCGAACGCTTATGGAAAGAACGAATTGCCGTTGTCTCCATTCCAGTTGGTAATAGGCGAATAGTGTTTTGTCATTGTTTTGATATGTCGATATAATTAGAATTGTATTTCGGTTCCCTGTCTTGCGGCTTGAATACCGGTCTCGGTTTGGTATCCTTCCTTTGGCAGTGATTTCGTAAATCGAGGGCGCTTCTTTTCCGTTTACATCCTTGTCGGTGTATACGGGATAGGGAGCGCCCTTGTTTTTTTGTCCTCGACTTTATTTCTTTTTTTTGCCGCTTACGTATCCTTGCGGTTGTCTTGCCTGTTATTCATTTATTGATGGTGATGGGCTTTATGTCCCGTCTTTTGCGGATTGTATGTCCCGTACTTTCCGCTGTGTTGTTGTCGGGGCTGTGGATATTGGTTGATGATAGGGCCCTATGGGAAGGTTTGTTTCATTTCAGTTGATTACCTAATGATTTTTGGGGCATTCAAATATGGCGTATTTGTCTTTTTGTGTTTTTATTTTTGTTTCATATATTTATTCCGTGGTTTCATTGGTTAAGTTTTATTGAGTATGATTGACAAATGTCTTTTTAAATGTCTACTTTTGCAGTATAACTATAAATACTGTTAATCTATGAGGATTGGTGAAAAGTTGTTTTTTATAGCGATGATGTTTTGTGGTTCGGCTGTGTACGCACAGACATATCAGCTTACGGATGGCGGGATTAAATCCGTTGTCGGTTCTACCGATGTGGAATTGAAGTTCTACGACGCTTCCACGGTAAGGGTGTTGAAGTCGCCGCAAGGAAAGGTTTTCGAGAAAAAGAGCCTTGCGGTTGTTGAAGAACCCGAGAAAGTCAGGTTGTCGATAAAAGAGAACGGGAGCGATGTGCGTTTGAGAACCTCGGCCATGGAAGTGGCTTTCAATACCGAGACAGGCATCGTGACCTTTTATGCTCCGGACGGCAGCCGTCTGCTCGCCGAGCAGGGACAGCCGTCGTTCAAGGAGTTCGACGATGCGGGAAACAATACTTTCACGGTGAAACAGGCGTTCGGGCTTGACAAGGACGAACCGCTGTACGGACTGGGTATTCTGCAGAACGGCAAGATGTCGCAGCGCGGCCAGACCAAGCGTATGGTGCAGGGGAATGTTGAAGATTTCATACCGTTTGTACAGTCGGTCAAGGGTTATGGCATATATTGGGACAACTATTCTCCCACCGATTTCATCGACACGGACAAAGAGACTGCTTTCCGTTCGGAGGTCGGCGACTGCATAGATTATTATTTCATGTATGGAGGAGATGCCGATGGAGTGGTGGCAAAGATGCGCCGCCTGACGGGCGACGTGCCTATGATACCTCTGTGGGCATACGGATACATGCAGAGCAAGGAGCGGTATAAGAGTCAGGATGAGATAGTGGGGGTATTGAAAAAATACCGGGAGTTGAACGTGCCGATAGACTGTGTCATCCAGGATTGGCAGTACTGGGGGCACAATTATCTGTGGAATGCCATGGATTTCCAGAATCCCCTGTTCCGCAACCCGCAGAAAATGATGGATGACATCCATGCGATGAACGGCCGTGTGATGATATCCATCTGGTCTTCGTTCGGTCCGGCCACACGGCCTTACCGTGAACTTGACGGCAAGAACATGCTTTTCAATTTCGGAACGTGGCCCCAGTCGGGAGTCGACTCATGGCCCCCGGACAGGAATTACCCTTCCGGCGTTAGGGTGTACGACGCTTATAATCCGGAGGCCAGAGACATATATTGGAAATATCTGAACGACGGTATTTTCAAATACGGTATGGACGGATGGTGGATGGACTCCACGGAGCCGGACCATCTCGACTTCAAACCGTCAGACTTCGACACCAAGACCTATATGGGCTCGTTCCGCAAGGTGCGCAACGCATATCCGCTGATGACTGTCGGAGGCGTGTACGACCACCAGCGCGCCGTCACTTCAGACAAGCGTGTGATGATACTCACCCGCAGCGGCTTTGCCGGACAGCAGCGCTACGGTGCCAATGTATGGTCGGGCGATGTAAGTTCGTCGTGGGAGACATTGCGCAAGCAGGTTCCTGCCGGCCTTAACTTCACGCTCGCCGGCAATCCTAACTACAACAGTGATATTGGCGGTTTCTTCTGCGGCCATTACAACAAGAGCTATGCCGACGGCAAGGCGACGAGCAATCCCATGTTCCGGGAACTGTATGTGCGTTGGCTGCAGTTTGGCGCTTTCAATCCGATGATGCGTTCCCACGGCGCCGATGCTCCGCGGGAGATATACCAGTTCGGCAAGAAAGGAGAGCCGGTGTATGACGCTATCGAGAAGACCATACGTCTGCGCTACTCGCTTCTGCCTTATATATATTCCACTTCGTGGGACGTATGCCACCGCCGAGGCAGCTTCATGCGCGCTTTGGTGATGGATTTTGCCGGTGACCGCAATGTGTGGGACATGAACGACGAGTATATGTTCGGCCGCTCCATCCTCGTGGCACCGGTGTTGGAGGCTCACTATACTCCAGAGGTGGCGGTGAATGTCAATGAGACCGACGGGTGGAACCGTGACGGGAAGAAAGTGGAGAGCAACGTGCAGGCCGATTTCACCAAGCCGCATAATTCCAAGGTATATCTTCCTGCCGGCACTGTCTGGTATGATTTCTGGACAAACGAGCGTCATGAGGGTGGCAAGGAAATATCCAAGACGACAACCATCGACATCATTCCGCTTTACGTCAGGGCCGGAGGCATAGTGCCGATAGGTCCCGATGTGCAGTATTCCGGAGAGAAAGCGTGGGACAACCTCGAACTCCGTGTATATACGGGAGCCGACGGTGAGTTCACGATATATGAGGATGAGTTTGATAATTACAATTATGAAAAGGGTGCGTATACCGAAATTCCCGTGACATGGAACAATGCGTCTCGAAGGCTTACCATAGGCAAGCGCAAGGGAGCGTATGCCGGCATGCTGCAAAAGCGCAAGTTCACGGTGGTCACTCAGGACGGTGTCCGTAAGACCGTGAGCTATGACGGCAGGAAAACAAGTGTCAGACTGTGATGCCGGAACATGGTTTTGCGGGTATGATACGGATGTGAAAGCAATGTAGGCCGTATGTGAATGCAGACAGTCGGGATATTTTAAATTTGCGAACGATTTCAATAACAACAATAAACATTTATATTATGTCAAAAGAGTATTTCCCTTCGATCGGTAAGATTCCTTTCGAAGGTCCCGAGAGTAAGAACGTGATGGCTTTCCATTACTATGATCCCGAGAGGTTGGTAATGGGTAAGAAGATGAAAGACTGGCTTCGTTTCTCGATGGCCTGGTGGCACACCCTTTGCGGCGCGTCCGGTGACCAGTTCGGCGGTCAGACCCGCAGCTACGAGTGGGACAATTCCGACGATGCCTTGCAGCGTGCCAAGGACAAGCTTGACGCCGGCTTCGAGATAATGGGCAAGCTCGGTATCGAGTATTTCTGCTTCCACGACGTAGACCTTGTCGACGAGGGCTCTACGATCTCCGAGTACGAGTCTCGTATGTCTGCGATCACCGACTACGCTCTTGAGCGTATGGGTCAGACCGGCATCAAGCTTCTTTGGGGCACCGCCAACGTTTTCGGCAACAAGCGCTACATGAACGG